>DCBC01000093.1:0-1975 GCA_002313335.1 Porticoccaceae bacterium UBA1117 | reverse complement strand
GTTTTAAGGTTTTAAGGTTTTATTATATTTTTGTCTGCAAAGCTATCTCGACAAACTGCAGTCTATCCTGGCCAAAAAACATCTCCCCATCAACAAACATCGTTGGTGCTCCAAATAAGCCTCTTTGGACGGCACTGTCTGTATTGTCTATAAGAGTTTGTTTTACCACTGGGTTCTGTGTCGAGGCTAAAATGGCATCCGCATCTAACCCGCCGGCAGTCAGTGCGCCGATGACGGTCTCTAAATCACCCATATTCTTGCTGTCGACCCAAATGGCGTTGAAGACCGCGTCGATGTAGGCATCAAAATGATCGCCGTCTAACGCAGCTACAGCGCCCCTCATTAGGTTGAGCGTATTAATAGGAAAGTGAGGATTATTATTTAATGGAACGTTGTACAGTTTAGCGAACCGAGGAAGGTCATCCATCATCATATAACGCCCCTTCGCTGGCACCATGACCGGCGAGCTGTTACCGGATGCTTTGAATAAGCCCCCAAGAAGAACTGGAATATAAGAAATTACGCAACCATACTGATGTTTTAATTGTTGCAGGCGCTTGTGGGCCAAGTAGGCTGTGGGACTTCCCACGTCAAAGTAAAATTCTATTGTTTTGCTCATTGGGTTTCTCCTACCATTTTTCGTCCCATGGACGTATGTCCAGTTCAAAGGTCCATGCATTGCGTGGTTGATCATAGAGAGTGACATAATTGGTAGCTAAGTCATCTGGCTCAACGATGCCCTCGACGGCTTTTCGTTCTTTATACGTAGGAACATTGTCTCTAATCCACTGAGTATCAACAGCCGCATCTATTACGATATGAGCCACATGGATATTTTTCGGGCCAAGTTCTCTTGCCATACTTTGCGCTAGAGCACGCAGCCCATGCTTGGCGCTAGCGAAAGCGGCGAATCCCGCTGATCCACGAACACTTGCTGTAGCTCCGGTGAACAGGATAGTCCCTCGGTTTCTTTTGGTCATATAGCGAGCGGCCTCGCGACCATTTAAAAACCCTGCAAAACAGGCCATCTCCCATATCTTGTAAAATTTACGACTGTCTGTTTCTAATATACTCATTGGAACGTTAGCACCGACATTAAAAACAACGACGTCAATCTCACCGATATTATCTTCAATATTTTTGAATAGTGCTTCGGTAGCATCCTCTTTGCGTGCATCACAACCAAATCCAAATGCTTCGCCGCCGGCCAAAGAAATCTCGTCCAGCAAAGGCAGGAGTTTATCTTTACTTCGCCGAGTCGCGCAGACAGTGAGACCACGTTGTGAGAATTTGCGCGCTATAGCGCTCCCAATAGCGTCACCGGCACCAATAATGAGTGCAACTTTTTTTGTCATTATGCCCTCCCAAAACCCAGTACAACTCTACGCAAACATGCATTACGCTTTTATATCATAGTAGCTCTGCTGGGCACACGCTTGTTTGAGAATCGCTGGTCACCAAATTAGTTTAGTAGTTTAGTAGTTTAGTAGCTTAGTAGTTTAGTGACTTAAAAATAAAAGCAGATCTAAGGCGTAATTTTAGTTACTGAGGGAGTAGCGTCTGTAGTTGACGTGAAATAATATTAATACAGTCTTTTTCTGACACTTGCTGATCGACGCTTAAACGCAACCAAAAATCAAAAGACGCTAGCGCATAGGCGCATTGCCTGTCAGCTTCAGGTAACTCAAGGATTTCGGGAATCCAAGATTCCAGCTCTTTTTGAAGACGTTTTGTATTAAGCATGTAGTTCTTTTGAATGATGGGCGTGTTCCATCTGCGAATTCGTCCAGAGAGCATGAAGTTTTTGGCTGAATTGTATCCGGAAGTAAGCTGTTGTGTGCAGTGAACTATTCTATCGGTCAGAGTACCAGAGCGATCACCGCCAACAAATAATGGCTTTGTATCTTGAAAAATTATTTTATTAGCAGTTTCGAATATGTCATCCATGTCATCAAAGTGCCTAAACACAGACCGA
>DCBC01000077.1:25455-25943 GCA_002313335.1 Porticoccaceae bacterium UBA1117 | reverse complement strand
AATAAGCCTTTAAGATAACCCAGAAGAAAATCAATATTGAGACTGCGCTCATGAGCCTCATCGACGATAATCGTGTCGTATTTACTAAGATATCTATCCCGCTGAATCTCGGCCAACAAAATACCATCGGTCATCAGCTTTATAAAACTGTTGGATGATGTTTGATCCGAGAATCTAACCTGATAACCGACAGCATCACCCAAGGGTGACTTCAATTCTTGGGCAATTCTCTCCGCAACTGTTCGAGCGGCAATTCTGCGCGGCTGTGTATGCCCGATAAGACCTCGAACCCCTCGCCCTGCTTGCAGGCATATTTTAGGAATCTGAGTCGTCTTACCGGACCCTGTCTCACCGGCGATAATCACAACTTGATTTTCCTCAATTTCGCGCTTAATTTCCTCAGCACGAGCACTTACCGGTAAATCAGGGTAGCTAATTAATGGAAGTCTGAGTCTCCTTGTCTCTGCAGCATCCTGTGATTTGGTCAC
>DCBC01000077.1:19822-25076 GCA_002313335.1 Porticoccaceae bacterium UBA1117 | reverse complement strand
CGGTTTTTAAGGGTGAACAACGTCCGAGTCAGACCAAACAAATCAGCGCTCAATACCGTCTGCACAAGCTCCGATGAAAGCCGATCTATTTGACTGGGCGTATTGGGAGCAATGTTGGTAGGATCAAAACTATCGATATTAGACATAAAAAGCGCTACTCGCCTGTCTCCTGCCAGACACAGAATCCACTAGATTTCTTAATGGCTGCAAGCTTTTCTTCATGGCAAACTAATTCCTCAGCACTCGCACGAACAATAGGTAAAGGAGTTCTGTCACTCGGCAGGCGCCTAATTAACGTGGCAGTATTAATTTCACCGCTGTCTGAATCGGACTGTTGATTGATATTTAAATTAACTTGACCGCCGGTCATCAGCAAATAGACGTCTGCAAGTATTTCAGCATCCAATAGCGCACCGTGGAGATCTCGTTGCGAATTATCTACGCCATAACGCTTGCATAACGCATCAAGATTATTTTTTTGTCCCGGATGTTTTTGCCTAGCAAGTGCTAGCGTATCTATGATTTTACAGCTAGACCCCAAGGGAGTCTGCTTGCCACTAAGTTTCTTTAATTCATGATTGATGAATCCCACATCAAAAGGTGCGTTGTGAATCACCAGTTCAGCACCGTCCAAAAATTGTAGGAAATCAGAGTTAATAGCCGCAAAAACGGGCTTATCCTCAAGAAACTGATCAGTAATACCATGCACCTCCATCGCACCTTCATCGACTTTTCGCTGAGGGTTGATATATTGGTGATAGTGGCGGCCAGTTAGCTTCCGATTAACCATTTCCACACAACCAATCTCGACGATTCGGTGGTCTTGGGAGGTCTCTAAACCGGTAGTTTCTGTGTCTAAAACAATCTGTCGCATGCTTTTATACTATCTTTAATGTGGTTGATGTTGAACTTTAATCTAGGCTTCTACAGCTCGTCTATTCCCCGATTAGCTAAATCATCAGCAATCTCGTTTTCCCTATGGCCGCTGTGCCCTTTGACCCACTGCCAGTCTATACTATGCAACCCAATCAGCGCATCGAGTTTCTGCCATAGGTCGACATTTTTAACCGGCTTTTTACTGGCCGTTTTCCAACCTCTTTTTTTCCAATTGGGCATCCATTCTTGAATGCCTTTAAGAACATAGGTTGAATCAGATGTTACTTTAACCTCGCAAGGCCGCTTTAACGCTGCTAGTGCTTCAATAACAGCGGTTAACTCCATACGGTTGTTCGTAGTTTCAGGCTCACCACCAAAAAGTTCCTTTTCTTCATTCCCAAAACGCAGTAAAGCACCCCAGCCACCAGGCCCAGGATTACCTCGACAGGCGCCATCAGTAAAAATCTCTACACTACTCATCATTTATCTCTATGACTAAAGTTATTCTCCGAAGAGCACTTATCTACACTTTTTTTTGACCCAAGCGATTGACTCGCAGATACAGTTAATCGTTCACGTGCCGCAGTCTTCCAGTTTCGCGATGAATTACCAATCACTCGGCTAACTCGCTTGACGGCATGGATCATAAAAAAATTCCCCAAAGGGAACCCCATTTTTTGGCATCCGAGATCCCATTTAGCCCCTAACTTCACTTTTTCACGGCTTTTTAACATCGCAGAGGAGTCAGCGTTGTATAAAAAGGGCCACTGATGCGCACCATGGTGAATAGAGTCTACCTCAAAGTTCAGCAGCGTTAACCAATCTACTAGACGCCCAATACGAAGGCTATGGAAACGATATTGAGGGCTGTTAGACAGTAGCTGCATGGGTAATTTAGCCAGTCCCATAGGTCCAAACGGATCCAAAGCACATACGACAAGATGACCACCTGGTGCTATTACTCGGCATACCTCTGCAAGTACTGATTGAGGCGACGCAGAAAACTCAAGCATGTGCTGAAGTAATACGACATCGACTATATCTGACGGTAAGGGTAATTCAGTTAAATTGGCTACCGCAGAAACATCGGAACTACAACCGCCAGCATGAGTTTGGAAATTAAACCTATGTATCTGAGAGAATTCATTCGCCGACTGCTCGTCCGCCGTAAAGCCAAGATGCATAAACCGATACCCGGGTAATGCTGAATACTTTTGTGCGATAAGTTCTCGTTCGGTGGCCAAAACATAACGCCCAAAGTCACTCTTCGACCATCGCGAAAGATGTTCGGCAGTGAATTTGAGCTCTTTTATAGAAAACTGTTTTAGCACTCTTCTTTTAAATCTCAGGGTTGATTCAATAGGCGACCTAAATAACGTGCCCTTACAAGCCGACAGTATGACGGTTGAGCGGATTAAAAACCACCGCAGTAGACTCCACTAAAGCCCCACAAAACAGTTGAATATTAATTGATCAAAACACTCACACTTATCACTAATCGTTATTTTTAGTTACTCGGTGTGCAAACGGTTAATTGTTTGTCTAATCTCAATAACATCGCTACACTCATTGGCTAAAAATCCTGTGAGATCTCTGTGAAATCAGCGTCCAAACTAATTTGTTTCAGCACAATGCTATGGCTCCTTTTATCTTTGTCAGGCTGCGTAGTCTCGCCGCCTCTAATAGAAGAACAAGCTATGCCCGCTGTACCCGTTAAGCTGGATCAAATACCCGAGCCTCTATCGCAACTGGCTGACCTGGCATCTGAGCGCCAAGAACTCATTACCACGTCAGAAGTCTCGTCCGTAGCCGTAGTCAGTATCGAATCCAATACAACACAAATGGACCTTTGGCAACGTATCCGTGCCGGTTATCAACTAAATCTTGAGAACTACCCCGCCAGTGTATTGGAACAACGCGACTGGTATATTAAACATCCTCGCTACATATCAACTGTGGTTAAGCGCGCTAAACCTTTTATTCACTATGTCACCGAGCAGCTGTCTGAATCTGGGTTACCTTTGGAACTGGTTTTATTGCCCATCATAGAGAGCACCTATGATGCTTATGCGTACAGCCCTAGTCATGCAGCTGGACTTTGGCAATTTATTCCAGCAACTGCAAGTAGGTTTGGACTAGAGCGAGATCGCTGGTATGACGGGCGGAGAGATGTTGTAGCATCAACAGCCGCTGCCATAGACTATCTATCTTACCTCAATCGACGTTTTAACAATGACTGGTTGCTTGCGTTGGCCGCTTATAATGCTGGAGAAGGGACGGTTGGAAAAGCAATCAGAGCCAACGCCAAACTTGGTAAGCCAACTGATTTTTGGCATCTAAAATTGCCCAAAGAGACTCGCAACTATGTACCAAAGATACTTGCATTGGCGTCTGTAATTAAAGATTCGGCGTCTTTAGAAATTACTCTACCTGATGTGAAAAACCAGTCCTACTTTGATGTTATTTATATCGAAAAACAGATTTCACTATCAAAAGTGATAGAAATTACCGACACCGACTATTGGCTATTTAGCCAACTCAACGCGGGTTATCGACGCTCGACGACGCCTCCGCAGGGCGCCTATCGGTTATTAATACCTACTGACAAGTCAGCATCACTTGTGGCGTTTATCAAAACCACTGACCCAAAAACTTGGATTCCTCATACCGAATATATTGTTGTCAACGGTGACTCGCTCTCTCAAATCGCCGCTCGGTTTAAGTCCCAAACTGACACGATTAAACATAGTAACAATTTAATCAGCGATCGCATTAGCATAGGCCAGTTACTAGTGATACCAAATAGCAATACGGATGTCGCGTCTGATAGACAAGCCAGGTACGAAATAACGCGTCATAGCGTTGTTTCTGGGGACTCTCTTTCATTACTGGCGCAACAGTATGGCATTACTGTCAAGGAGCTGCGTATGTTGAATGGCCTAGGAGGAGAACTTATTAAAATTGGCCAAGTGCTTGAAATACGCTCATCTAACCAATCCGTAAAGTCTGTATCACTAAGAAAAATTTCTTATAAGGTAAGGCGTGGCGACTCTCTCTATAATATTGCGAAAAACTTTTCACTATCCATTAATGACATTACCCATTGGAACAGTATCAATAAGAAAAGCTATCTGCAGCCAGGCCAACGTTTAACGCTGTATATTAACCCAAGAAATATTTAAAGCCTTTTTAACAGACAAAAATAAAGGCAGATTAACCGCCTTTATTTTATAACTCAAAATAACTACCTACTGCACAATATCAGCCTTCTCTCTCAAAGTTCCCTGATAAGCCAGAACATCACGATTAGCATTTATTGAGAGCGTAGCCGCCGCTAAAGACGCTCTAGCGTCTTTAGCTAAAACGCTTAGATCACCCGGCACTACTTTCGTTAATTCTGCTACTACATAGTCACCGTTACTCATATAAAATCCGTCAATTACCCTATCTGAAGCGGGGATTGGAAAGGTAAATACTCTTGATCTAACCTCAGCATTAACGTCAGTGCCGCGTCGATTTACAGACTTGCCCACCTGCCACGCAAGGTCACGATTTTTAGCAACCATTTCAACAGAGCTTCCTGCGACTATTTCGGCCAGTAGCTCTGCACCTTTCTCCGCGAGTAATCTTGCTGACTCGCTAGCGGTAAGTGCAGTAACTACTGAGTTTCGAACCTCAGAAAGCTCTTTCTGGCGTACCTCTATAAATTGGTTAAGCTTTAAAACAACATATCGATCGTCGCCTAAATCAAGTACTTCACTAGCGTACTTATCTTCAACTACCTCAGAGCTGAAGGCTGCGGCGCTTACTTTAGAAAGACCTGTAATGCCCTGCCCGCCAGACCTAGAGAATGCCTCTGATGTATTGAGCTCTAAGCCCACATCTTCAGAGACTTCAATCAGGGATTCAGCGTTATAGCTCAGCTCTTTAAGAAGCTCTACCTTAGCGATCAATTGGTCGGTCGTCGCCTCTCTCATCAATTCGCGCTCTATACGAGAGGATTCATCTACCAGTAAATAAGTATCCTGCTGGATATCCAAAAGCTTTATAAAGTGAATACCGGCATCCGTTGTGACAGGGCTAGAAACCTCACCCAACTCAAGCGCGGCTAATGCAGTCTCAAACGCCTCAGGGAATGTATTCCCAGAGGTATAACCAAGATCTCCAGCTGTCTCTGCCGATGCAAAATCATCAGAATACTCACGGGCTAGCTCACCGAACATACCTCCAGCCCCAATCTTAGCCTGGACTTCTGCAATTAAGTCATCATTTGCATCTTCTAACAAAATGTGCGCGGCCTGACGGGATTCCGCTAAGTCCAAAGTATCAAGTTCCTCATCAAAACGCGCGGAAATTTGAGCGCTAGACACTAGGGTTG
>DCBC01000077.1:2218-19437 GCA_002313335.1 Porticoccaceae bacterium UBA1117 | reverse complement strand
GTCTCATACGAGGATAGATTTTCCTGATAATACTGCGATATCTGCTCATCAGTAAGCACAATAGATTCTTCGATCGGCCCAGCTGGAATTGTCAGATAATAAAAGTCTCTTTTTTGTTCAGTGACCGACGCTAAAGCCGACAACTCAGCCTGTGTAACAAAGCCAGTACCTGTAATGCCCGCTATGAGTTGCTGAACAGCCATGTCATTGACAAGCATTTCCTTAAAGCTAGCGCTTGTATAACCCTGCTGCTGGAGCGCAAATCGATATTGATTCTGGTCGAAGCGACCATCAGACTGAAATGCCTCGTTATTAACAATATATTCGTTAACAGTCTGCTCAGATATAGTCATTCGCTGGCTTTTAGACGCCTGTGACAAAAGCTCTCTGCCAATTAGCTGCTCCACCACACTTGGGCGCAGCAACTCATCCTCAAGTAAGGAAGCGTCAAGACCCACATTCTCATTCAAAATGCGTTGCTTCTGTGAAGAAATACCCCGAGCCACCTGTAATTCGGTGATGGTCGAGTCATTGACGACTAAAGCTGCATCAGCCCCGCCACCGCTCAGAAATAATGTGCCAGTCCCCGAAAAAGCGAATATGGCGCCAATAACGACGGTAATACCAATTGCCATGCCTTTCATGTTTGTTCTAAAACTATCTAACATTCTATCTTCCCTAATCGTAAAAAAGGCGCATCAAAGATGCGCCTCTAAAGTCCGAGAAAATCCATTAGGATTCCCCAGTCAATTATTAATTTACTGCGTCTTTCAATGCCTTACCAGCTTTGAAGCTAGGAACATTAGCTGCCTTAATCTGGATTTCAGCACCAGTTTGAGGATTTCGTCCAGCACGTGCTGCACGATGCTTAACTGAGTATGTTCCAAAACCAACTAAAGACACCTGGTCACCATTTTTCAGTGCGCCAGTGATTCCTTCAATTGCAGAATCTAGTGCGCGCCCAGCAGAAGCTTTAGAAATGTCTGCGCCTGCAGCGATAGCATCAATTAAATCAGATTTATTCACGGTATTCCCCTTTTTTTTGGAAGTAATTTAAATACAATAAAGGCGCTTCAGTTCCCTTTGATAACACCTAATTCAAGTAAACATGCAGTCCCTAGACCCTTTATACCAATAGCGGCCGCATGCGGTCAAGCAGTCTCTTTAAAATAGACCAAAATAGTTTAAACCTAGTGCGTACTAGCCCTCTGATTGACCTCCACATCCGATTTAGATGAACTTGCCTTAATAAAATCTGATTGACTAAGGGGCTCTGGCTTTTCGTCCAAAGCAATCGCTAAAACCTCGTCTATCCATTTAACCGGGCATATGTTTAAGTCGGCCTTGATATTGTCAGGAATTTCTTTCAAATCACTGGCATTATCATGCGGAATAATAACGGTCTTGATACCACCGCGATGGGCAGCGAGCAGTTTTTCTTTTAACCCGCCAATCTTTAATACCTGTCCACGCAACGTTATTTCACCGGTCATAGCGACATCAGCTTTGACAGCAATATTGGTAAGAACCGAGACTAGAGCCGTGCACATACCGACACCAGCGGACGGCCCGTCTTTGGGTGTAGCTCCTTCAGGAACATGGATGTGTAAGTCATTTTCTTGATAAAAGTCTCGACGAATGCCCAATAGTTGCGCTCGACTTCGAACCACTGTCAAAGCTGCTTGAATCGACTCCTGCATTACATCGCCAAGAGAACCCGTCTTGATTACTTTACCTGAGCCCGGAATTGCTGAGGTCTCTATCGTTAGTAATTCTCCACCCACTTGAGTCCATGCTAGACCCGTTACCTGTCCAATTTGATTCTCAACTTCGGCTCGACCATAATCGAATTTGCGCACGCCTAACGCTTCTTCTAGCTCACTAGAACCAATATGTTCCGCGTTAGTCTCATTAAAACGAACATGTTTGGTCACCGTTTTACGACAGATCTTCGCAATATCTCTCTCTAACCCTCTCACACCCGCTTCTCTAGTGTAATAACGAATAGTATCCTTGATAGCATCTTCACTAATTTCCAGCTCATCAGGCTTTAAACCATTGGCCTCTAACTGCTTGGGCACTAAGTATTTTTCCGCTATCTTTACCTTCTCATCTTCCGTATATCCTGGAATTCGGATCACTTCCATCCGGTCTAACAAAGGCGCAGGGATATTCATTGAGTTAGCCGTACAAATGAACATAACTTCTGAGAGATCGTAATCAACCTCTAAATAGTGATCATTAAATGTATGATTTTGTTCCGGATCTAGAACTTCCAGAAGTGCTGACGCAGGGTCTCCTCGTTGGTCCATCCCCATCTTGTCAATTTCATCAAGCAGGAATAATGGATTTTTAGCGCCAACCTTAGAGAGCTTCTGAATCAATTTTCCCGGCAGAGAGCCTATATAAGTCCGGCGATGCCCTCTTATCTCAGCTTCATCTCGAACACCACCCAGACTCATTCGTATAAACTTTCGGCCAGTAGCGCGAGCTATCGATTCTCCTAGAGACGTTTTCCCAACCCCCGGGGGCCCCACCAAACAAAGCACTGGGCCCTTTAGCTTTTTTACCCGCTTTTGTACCGCGAGAAACTCAAGAATTCTTTCTTTAACTTCATCAAGCCCATGATGGTCTTCGTTTAAAGTATTCTCTGCATTCACAAGATCATGCTTTACGCGCGTTCGCTTTTTCCAAGGAACGCTTATCATCCAATCAATATAATTTCTCAGCACAGACGCCTCAGCGGACATCGGCGACATCATTTTTAACTTCCCTAGTTCAGACTGAGCCTTTTCTAAGGCAGCTTTTGGCATACCAGCAAGCTTAACTTTATTCTCAAGTTGGTCCAGTTCGGACAGTCCCTCATCTAGATCTCCTAATTCCTTCTGAACAGCCTTCATCTGTTCGTTCAGGTAATACTCGCGCTGGCTTTTCTCCATTTGCTTTTTAACGCGCCCACGAATCCGCTGCTCAATCTGGAATAGATCAATTTCTGCCTCCATTAAACCCATCAGGTGCTCAAGTCGCAAAGTCAAATCCGCTATCTCTAGCACCTCCTGCTTTTGCTCGAGAGAGAGAGTCATATGAGATGCAATCGTATCAGCGAGTCTGTTCGCGTCTTCTATTCCACTAACCGTGGCTATTACTTCAGGTGGGATTTTCTTACTAAGGTTCACATACTGCTCAAACAAACCGGTTGTCGAACGCACCAGCGCTTCGGTTTCTTCTTCTAAAAGATCTTTGCCATTGAGCTCTGCCGCAGTCGCGCGCATAAATGTTTTATCGTCAAACGGGGCCTCAATACGAACTCTATAAAGTCCCTCTACCAATACTTTAAGCGTGCCATCTGGCAGTTTCAGCATTTGTAGAATTGTCGCTAAGGTTCCCACTTCATAAATATCAGCAACCCCCGGATCGTCTTCTAGATGATCTCTTTGAGCAACCAGAATAATTTGTTTTTCACCTTCCATGGCAGACTCTAAGGCAACAATTGACTTCTCTCTACCTACAAACAGCGGTATCACCATGTGCGGATAGACCACAACATCGCGTAGTGGCAAGAGTGGGTAGCTTGTTTGCTTGGACTCGGGGGTTGATAGAACCATTATTACCTCGGTGTTTAAGTGCTTCCTTGCCGCCATATTCAAATAGCGACCCATGATTTATATATTGGGACAAAAACCGAAATAACAATAGGAATTTCAGTAACACTATAAAAATTATTTAAGTATTAGTAACAGACACAAAAAAGGCGACTTTCGTCGCCCTTTTCTAGCCCTCGTCAGAAGAGACTTTTTTAGGTTCAATCTGCTCGTAAACGAGCATAGGTTCATTGTCACTATTTATTACCGCAGCATCAACCACCACTTTCACCACATTACTCTCCGATGGGATTTTGTACATAGTGTCAAGCAGCACAGTCTCCAAGATAGAACGTAGTCCACGCGCACCGGTCTTTCGATCTATCGCTTTCTCAGCAATCGCCTCCAAGGCATCACTGCGAATGTCCAACTCAACATTCTCCATAGCCATAAGAGCCTGGTATTGCTTCAACAGAGCATTCTTCGGCTTGACGAGGATATTGACTAGCGCTTCACGATCTAGCTCCTGTAGCGTAGCAACCACCGGTAGACGACCAATGAATTCAGGAATCAAACCATAACCAATGAGGTCACTTGGTTCTACTTGAAGGAGTGTTTCGCCAATCGACTTTTGAGAATCCTTGCTATTTACCTGAGCGCTGAAACCAATGCCGCCCTTCTCGGATCGGTCACGAATCACTTTTTCCAATCCTGAGAATGCACCGCCGCATACAAATAGTATATTAGATGTATCAACTTGCAGGAACTCCTGCTGCGGGTGCTTTCTACCACCCTGTGGAGGCACGGACGCGACAGTTCCTTCGATTAGCTTCAATAACGCCTGCTGGACGCCTTCGCCAGAGACATCGCGCGTAATCGACGGATTGTCTGATTTACGAGAAATCTTATCAATTTCGTCGATGTAGACAATCCCTCTTTGAGCCTTTTCTACGTCATAATCACACTTTTGTAGTAGCTTCTGAATAATGTTTTCAACATCTTCACCGACATAACCAGCTTCCGTTAGCGTCGTAGCATCTGCAATAGTAAATGGTACATCCAGAAGTCGCGCTAAAGTCTCCGCTAGGAGAGTTTTACCACTACCAGTGGGGCCAATCAGCAAAATATTACTTTTCCCAAGCTCAACATCAGTCTTCTCAGCATTCGGCTGCTCGCTCACCTGCAAACGCTTATAATGATTGTAGACAGCAACAGAGAGGATCCGTTTCGCGCGCTCTTGACCAATCACATACTCATCTAAAATAGTTTTTATTTCTGTGGGTACAGGGAGTTTCTCCGCTGTCGATTCGGACTCAACAGCCAGTGATTCCTCTGAAATTATATCGTTACATAGGTCAACGCATTCATCACAAATATAAACAGATGGGCCGGCAATTAAACGACGAACTTCATTCTGATTTTTCCCACAAAAGGAACAAAAAAGAAGCTTTCCGCCATCTCCTAGGCTACCAGTATCACTCATTACTTTCTCCTGCTTTAAAGCAACACCCTAAGGCACTGCCATTTACAAAACTCTTTAGAAGACTACCGACTCTATGTTCTTTTGTCTAGAACCTGATCGACAAGCCCATAATCTCTTGATTCTTCAGCACTCATGAAGTTATCGCGCTCAGTATCTTCAGTCACTTTATCGACAGATTGCCCAGTATGATGAGCCATAAGACTATTTAGCTTTGCTTTGATCTTTAGAATTTCCTGCGATTGGATATGAATATCTGTTGCCTGACCCTGTGCACCACCACTTGGCTGATGAATCATAGTCCGAGCATTGGGAAGACAGAATCGCTTTTCTGGCGCGCCAGCTGCCAACAAAAATGCGCCCATCGAGGCTGCCTGGCCGATGCACATAGTGCTCACATCGGGCTTAATAAACTGCATAGTGTCATAAATGGATAGCCCGGCAGTGACAGAACCACCCGGCGAGTTAATGTACAGGTGGATGTCTTTATCGGGATTTTCGGATTCAAGGAACAACATTTGCGCCACAATTAAGTTGGCCATATGGTCTTCGACCTGCCCAACCATAAAAATAACGCGTTCTTTGAGAAGTCGCGAGTAGATATCGTATGCTCGCTCCCCTCTTGATGTCTGTTCGACCACCATAGGAACAAGACCACTTGCCTCTACGTCCAATCCACCTCGGCCATTACCAAACTGCTGAAAATTCATTATTGCCTCGCTCATTTAATCGTGGGTAGCTTACAGAAGTATATACGGTGGTCTTCAGTAAGCTGGATCTAAGCACCCAGTCATCCAGCACTGAGCGCTGAAAATAAGAACTACGCCTCAGAACCCGGCTCTGGGTCTGGCTTGATGGCATCTTCATAAGCAAGCGTTTGTTCTTTAATCTTTGCTTTCGCCAATACTAGCTCAGTTACCTGATCTTCTAAAACAACGCCTTCAACCGAACTTAAAAGTTCAGGCTTGCTGTAATAGTAGTCTACAACTTCTTTAGGTTGCTCGTAAGTTGATGCAATCTCATCCACTCGCGCTCTGACCTGGTCTTCGTCTGGGCTCAGCTCTTCAACTTTCACAATCTCAGACACGATCACACCAAGGGCAGCACGACGTTCAGCTTTTTCCTTAAACATTTCATCAGGCAACATACTAAGGTCAATTTGTTGGCCGCCGCCGAACTGTTGGACCATCTGCTGCTTTAATTGATTAATTTCGTTAGCGACCAGCGCCGACGGTAGTTCAACCGAATTGAGCTCAAATAACTGATTCATCACACGGTTCTTAACTTTGGTCCGGATCGCATTACGCAATTCACGTTCCATATTATCAAGCACATCTTCTCGGAATTTTGCTTCGCCGCCTGACTCTACGCCAAATAACTTGAAAAACTCATCATCCATCTTCGCAAGCGCTTTGGACGCAACAGAATTGACCTTGACCGCAAATTCAACAGCGGCTCCTTTGAGCTCCTCAGCCTGATAATCATCAGGAAAAGAAAGTTTTAGTACGGTCTCATCACCTGCAGAGAGCCCCTCAAGTCCTTTCTCAAAACCTGGAATCATTGAATTAGACCCTAATACTAAGTCCTGCCCTTCAGCCTTGCCACCATCGAACTCCTCGCCATCGCGGGTACCGACGTAGTCAATATTTACCTGATGACCATCTTTGGCCTTTTTCTTTCCTACTTTGAATGACGACTGTTGATTTCGAAGCTGCTCGATCATTTTTTCAACATCAGCATCAGTTACTTCAGAAACTGGCCGATCAAGCTTAACCTTCGTTAGAGGCTTGAGTGTTACTTCTGGAAAAACTTCAAAAACGGCCATAAACTCAAGATCTTGGCCTTCTTTATCTGATAAATCATTTATTTGAGGCTGACCAACAGGCTTGAGGTCTTCCTGTTGAATGGCTTCATAAAAGCTTGAGTTGACTATTTCACCCACAACTTCTTGACGAACGCCTTTACCATAGTGCTGCTTGACCACTTTGAGAGGAACCTTACCCTTCCGAAAGCCCTTAATAGAAACGGTTTTCGTCGCTTTTTGTAGACGGTTCGTGACTTCTTGATCAATTTTTTCGGCAGGCACACCAATCTTCAGCTGACGCTCTAGGCCTGTGCTCGACTCAATAGACACCTGCATGGACTATCCTCATGGTAAGACATTAAAATTTGGTACGAAAGGAGAGACTCGAACTCTCACGGGTTGCCCCACTGGAACCTAAATCCAGCGCGTCTACCAATTCCGCCACTCTCGCATAGAGATTTGTTCAAAAGGCACCTAACAAAACGGCTAAAAAAGGGTTGGTAAGCCCCCACCTCACTGAACGGCGTGGATTTTGCCACAGCACCCTCTAATCAGCAACTAATTGTCATCAAAATTAGCAGTTTATCTGCCATCAATCAAAAGAAACGTCTTCTCAGCCCAAAATTATGAGTAAAACCAGCCCAAACCAGTGAGTAAATTAATCAAGTCTACAAACACTAATTATCTTTATTGCTCTCTGAGATCGTTGTAACATCTTTGGAAATTATAATAAAACAGCATTAGAGCGATTAATTATGGATATTGCCGACTTTTCTGATCTCAAAGCGTTTCAAGTTACTATTGATGACCATCAAATTGCAGACGTTAAACTTAACCGACCTTCTGCAATCAATGCCATGAATTCGGACTTTTGGCGTGAACTGCCGGGTATTATTGATGCCCTGGACAATATGGGGTCAGTCAGAGTCATTATTCTTTCTGCATCAGGCAAACACTTTACTGCCGGAATGGATCTTCAAGTCTTTGAGAGTATGGCAACTGAAAATAATATTGAGCCTGCTCGCGCTGCAGAAAAACAGCGGCGCTGGATCTTGGCTCTTCAAGATGTATTTACCGCACTGGAAACAGCACGAATGCCTATTATTTCCGCAGTCCAAGGTGCATGCATTGGTGGTGGAGTCGATATGATTTGCGCTACTGATATAAGGCTTTGTACTAGCAATGCCTTTTTTAACATTAAGGAAACCGAATTAGGCATTACCGCAGATGTTGGAACATTGCAGAGAATTCTGCATGTAATGCCCTCCGGATTGGCCAGAGAACTCGCCTATACAAGTAGGAATTTAGCCGCAGGTGAAGCTCTACGGTGTGGGTTCGTTAATACTGTCTATGATTCGCAGGACGAAATGCTCACCGCCGCGCATCAGCTAGCTAGAAATATAGCTAAGCACAGCCCAATGGCGGTCAATGGTGTCAAAGAAATGCTCAACTTTAGCCGTGATCATTCCGTTGCAGACAGCCTAAATCACATGGCGACATGGCAAGGCGGTATGTTGCAAAATCAGGATACCGTAGAAGCGATGAGTGCAGCCAAAGAAAACCGTACGCCTACATTTGACGATTTATTACCTTTTTCGCGTGTTGAGGAAGCATAAGTATCACTGCGCTCATTAAGGTTCAAAAACTTGAGGGTGCAAGTCACCCATGAATGATAAAAAGGCATTTAATCCTGTTCTGCCGGATAAAATGCCTTGCAACTAAACCGTATTGAAACCATGATTGCCGACCTGAAATTGACTCGACCAGTTGCCAAAACTTATGTCTGCCAAAAATATTCATGACAATGCCACATCTAGCCTAGACCCTATGGCTCTGCGTAATGCGTTAGGTAGCTTTGCTACAGGCATCACGGTAGTAACGGCAATAGGTAAAGATGGCCAAAGAGTAGGCATGACCGCAAATAGCTTCAATTCGGTTTCCCTAACCCCCGCATTAGTGCTTTGGAGTATTGATAAGGCATCCAATTGCTTTGACGACTTCATTCAAGCAGAACACTACGCCATTCATATATTAAGCGCAGACCAACAATCCATCTCTGACCAATTTGCCAAAAGCGGCGGTGATAAATTTGCCGGGATTCATTGTTTAGAGAATTCCGCCGGAGTACCTATTCTTTCTAAATGCAGCGCTTATTTTGAATGCAATACCGAGCATCAATATGATGGCGGAGATCATATTATTTTAGTCGGTAGAGTGAGTAATTTCGTTGACTCAGGCACAGAGCCTCTAATTTTTTACCGTGGTGAATACAAAAAACTGTAAATCACGCCATTATTTAAGCGCCTAGCAGTTGACACAACGTAGATTCCAGTCTCGCTCAATTTAAGTATACTTTTTCCGGATGCTAGTCAATCTCTCCCCCACAGTTTAATGACCGTCCATGGCTCTATGCTATGTTACCGCCCCACTTCTTAGTTTATTTTCCTACCGGCTTTTATTCTCATCGAAGATGAAAACTGCATTGCTAAAAAGCCGGTGTTCAAATATCAGCCTCGATTAAAGCAAACCACTTTTGACTGCGTCATTTCTTGCATTGCATAACGCACACCTTCGCGCCCTAAACTGCCGCGCTTATAACCACCAAAAGGCATGGCATCAAAACGAAAATCTGAAGAATCGTTAATCATCACGCCACTTGCTTCTAGACTATCTGCTGCCTTTAAAGCGGTTTCTAAGTCAGAAGTGAAAATGCCGGCATGCAAACTGTAATCTACACAATTTGCCCAAGTGATGACCTCATTAAAGCTATCAAAAACTTCCAAAATAACTACTGGAGCAAAGACTTCTTGCATGCACAATTTAGACGTTTCAGGCACCTGAGTGAGTACTGTGGGAGTGTACATATTATCGTTACGCTGATGCCCCGTTAATAGTAGCGCACCTTGCTCAAGCGCATCCTCCACCCAAGATTGAATGCGTATGGACTGCTCTGGCGTTATCATTGGCCCTACATCGGTCGCTTCATCCATCGGATTACCTACAGTAAGCGCTTTTGTCTGAGCAACAAATTCCACCGAAAACTGATCAAATACGCTGCGCTCAACAAAAATACGTTGAGTACCAATACAGTTTTGCCCTGATGCCCAAAAAGCACCCGATACCGTCGCCGCTACAGCTTTATTGATATCGCTGTCGGCCATCACTATTACCGGCGCATTACCGCCTAAATCCATCGTTATTTTTTTCAAACCAGCAATGCGCGTAATCGCTTCCCCTGTTGCCATCCCACCAGTAAAAGATACCATACGAATATTATCAGCAGATACCAATGCGCTGCCTATATCGGCATTGCCAACCACCACAGAAATGATTTGCTCATCTAATCCCGCACGCAAAAACGCATCAACTAACTTAATAGCAGACAATGGTGCAAGCTCTGACGGTTTTAGAATAACGGAATTACCACCGGCAATCGCGGGCCCTAACTTATGTGCAACTAAATTAAGAGGGTCGTTAAACGGAGTGATCGCCAACACAATACCAAGCGGATCACAGTGCGTGTAGCCTTGTCTCCCCATAGCGCCCTCGTAGGAATCAAAGGGAATCACTTCACCGCTTAATCGCTTAGCTTCTTCCGCAGACAACTCTAGTGTGTTGATGCAACGGGATACTTCTTTGCGCGCCTGCACAATGGTTTTTCCTGCTTCACTCACAATGACCACAGCAAAGGCTTCTAACTCTTCACGGACAATAGCTGCCGTTGCCGCTAAAATATTAGCGCGCTGGTAACGCGCTAACTTGCGACAGACTTCAAAGCCATGTTTAGCACTCACTAACGCAGCTTCAACATCAGCCAACGTAGCTGCAGGAATAGAATCAACAACGTCCCGCGTAAAAGGGTTGATCACATCAATCATGTGTTGATGCTCTTCGTTTTGATTGGACGGTATAGCGTTTAAGAGCGTCACTCTAAATCTCCTTACGCTGATGAATAGCAATAATGTCCGACAAGATAGCGTATGCCGTCTCAATGCGTCCTGCACCAGGACCAGACACCGTCACATCACCTAACATACCTGAGGTGAAAGTAATCGCATTAACCGCACCACTGATACCAGCAAGGGGATGCTCTAAAGATAATTTCTCTGGTGACACACTAGCAACAACAGAGCCATCCTCTTGCTTACTCGCCTTGCCTATCAACTTCCAATGGCAACCTTCTGCAACGGCTTCTTTCACCATGGTTTCGGTCAGGCCAGTAATGCCTTGGCACTGAACATTATCTCGGGTCAAATTTGCGCCCCATAAACGATTTGCTAAAACAATGACTTTTAGCATCACATCTTTACCCTCAACATCAGCACTAGGGTCAGCCTCGGCATATCCCTGCTTCTGTGCAGATGTGATCGCATCCGCAAAAGTATGGCCTTGCTCAACTAAACCTAAAACATAATTCGCCGTACCATTTAGAATGCCAGAAAATTGATGAATCTCACTACCTTTCAATAATTTATCTGCAAAACGTAGTACCGGCGTACCACTCATTACTACACCTTCGTATTCAAAACCGACATTATTTTTAAGCGCTAAATCCATCAGCTCCTTTTCGGCAAAAGCAAGAGGGCCTTTATTGGTTGTAGACACGTGCTTGCCAGTAGACAGCGCCCAACGACAATGGGACGTTGCAGGCTGACCCGTGACCGAATCAGTTACGGTCGCCTCAACAACAATATCCGCATTACTGTTTTTAATAATATCTTCATTCTCTGCGGTTGCTTTACCATTAGGTAGCGTAGCGCAAGCGCCTTGAGCCACCGGCAATGCAGCTAGCAAAGCTAAGTCAATACCTTCTGGTGTATAGACTGATCCCAAAAACATATCTGAAACCGCGACAATACGTAAATTGAAGCCCATTTCGCGGTAAAACTTTTCTTCATCTGTCGCAATAATGTCGGCCAGAGCACGGTTTACACCACCAAAACCAATAAGTGCAATGTTGTAATACATAATCCCATCCTCGATAGTTTATTTTCACCGCAGTATTACAAATGAAAATATCAGAAGACATGCACGAATTAACCAAAGATGTGGTCAAAATGACGATACTGATGGGCAATATGCACGCATTAGATGGGCAACAAAAAAAGAGATTAATAAAAAGTCTTTAAATGCCAACTTAACATTGGTAGCAAAGAAATATATATGGATGAAAAGAGGATAAGAACGAGAAATATATAAAAAGTACAAATAGCTATTAAATTTTTACCGTAGATAAGGCAAAAGTCGTATGTGTGTCATCAACGCTTTTCAAACTACTTACAGCTTGCCATATTTCGTGAACACGCTCGTGGGAGCGCGCCTGTAAATTAAGGATCACATCATAATCGCCACTCATAATAAAACAGGACACTATTTCGGGCACTTTCGCTGCGTACTTAATTACCTCGGTATCTCGCATACGGTCTTTACGATAGACCATCATAATGGCAACTACCCTTTCATTAATTGGCAAGCCATCACCCAAGATCACTTTATAGCCCTTAATGACGCCCGATTTTTCTAGCTTGCTGACACGATTGGTTACCGCATTACGGGATAAATTCACATGGCGAGATAAATCGCTCACTGACACACGTGCATTGTCTGTTAATGCTTGGATAATCTTATTATCAAAATCATCTAACTCTACTTGCACAATGATAATCCTTCTTAACAACGATCCTATGATTGTGAAGATCACGCAATATATAAGCAAGCACAAGAGTGCTACACAAGTATCAATTACCTAAAAAACTACTACCATGGCGTAGCCTTGATAAAGCGTTCGCACACCCGCATATGATTTTAAGCCCCTAGACAGACAACCAACCCCCCCCCTAAAGCTTACGTTGACGTTAACGTAATATCCACTTAGAATAAACCACCTTAAGAAGAACATGAGTTAGCTTATGCGCAATCGTGCCACCGCCCCTGCTGAGTTCAGTATCACTGATCTGTGCAAAGAATCTGGAATTACCACCCGTACTGCACGGCACTATGAAGATATTGGCCTACTCAGTCCATCTAGACGGGGGCAAACGCGAGTCTATAGCTCTGCAGATCGTACTCGACTGAGGTTGATCCTTAGAGGTAAGCGTCTTGGCTTATCCCTAGAGGATTCTCGACAAATAATTGATATGTATGAACCTGGAAAAACCAATGTAGACCAACTCAACAGCCTAATTGATGCTATTCGCCAACAGCGCGAAAAACTAAATCAGCAATTGGATGATATTGGCAACCTTTTAAAAGACCTCAATCAATCCGAAGCGGCGTGTATTGATGCGCTTAACACTACTGGAGATAGCTAATCTATGAACACACCCTACCCTACTCTAAATTTTAATCTTGGTGAAGATATCGACATGCTTCGCGATAGTGTCTTTCAGTTCTGTAACAAAGAAATTGCGCCGCGCGCTGCGAATATAGATAGTAGTAACGAATTTCCTATGGACCTGTGGCGCAAGCTCGGTGATATGGGGCTCTTGGGTATTACGGTAAATGAAAAATATGGTGGCACGGGCATGGGGTATCTTGCTCACAGTGTCGCCATGGAAGAAATTTCTCGGGCTTCAGCCTCGGTTGGTTTGTCCTATGGCGCCCACTCCAACCTATGCGTCAATCAACTACATAAAAACGGTACCGAAGAGCAAAAACATAAATATTTACCCAAGCTGTGTTCTGGTGAACATATTGGCGCATTAGCCATGAGTGAGCCCAATGCAGGCTCCGATGTAGTGAGTATGAAGCTAAAAGCCGAACAGCACGGCGATCATTACATACTCAATGGTAGCAAAATGTGGATCACCAATGGCCCAGACGCAGATACCTATGTGATTTATGCCAAAACCGATACCACCGCGGGCTCGAAGGGCATTACTGCGTTTATTGTCGAACGCAACTATCCAGGCTTCTCTCGTCAGCAAAAACTCGACAAATTAGGTATGCGTGGATCAAATACCTGTGAACTGGTGTTTGAAAACTGCCAGGTCCCTGCTGAAAACATTCTTGGTGGTGAAGGCCGTGGCGTTGCCGTGCTCATGTCAGGTCTAGATTACGAACGTACAGTACTGTCTGGTGGACCTGTAGGCATTATGCAGGCCTGTTTGGATGTGGTGCTGCCCTACATTCACGAGCGCAAGCAGTTCGATCAACCGATTGGCGAATTTCAGCTTATGCAAGGCAAAATTGCTGATATGTACACAGATTTAAACGCATCTCGCGCCTACCTTTATGCGGTAGCCAGGGCGTGTGATCTTGGCCAGGACTCGCGCAAGGATGCCGCAGCGGTTATCTTATTTACCGCAGAAAAGGCTACACAAATGGCTCTCCAAGCCATTCAGGCACTGGGTGGTAATGGCTATACCAATGACTATCCCGCTGCTCGATTACTGCGCGATGCCAAACTTTATGAGATTGGCGCTGGCACCTCTGAAGTGCGCCGCATGCTGATTGGCCGCGAACTTTTTGCCGAAAGCGTTTAGGGGATTTCTATGTCCATCATCAATAGTAAGATAAACACTAACAGTGCAGAATTTGCAGCTAATGCAGAAGTCATGCAAGCCCGGGTAGATAATTTGAAAAGCACCTTAGCGCATATTGCTAAAGGTGGTGGCACTAAGGCCTGTGAACGGCATATTAGCCGCGGTAAACTATTACCGCGCGAGCGCGTCCAAGGACTACTTGACCCTGGCTCACCTTTTCTAGAATTATCAGCATTGGCTGCGCATGATGTTTATGGTGAAGAAGTGCCTGCGGCTGGAATTATTACCGGCATTGGTCGCGTCAGTGGCCAAGAATGCGTCATAGTTGCTAACGATGCTACCGTAAAAGGCGGAAGCTACTACCCTCTAACTGTGAAAAAACATCTACGTGCCCAAGCGATTGCCGCAGAGAACAACTTACCCTGTATTTACCTGGTCGACTCTGGCGGTGCGAATCTACCGAGGCAAGATGAAGTATTCCCCGACCGTGAGCACTTTGGGCGCATCTTTTTTAATCAGGCAAACATGTCGGCAAAGAATATTCCGCAAATAGCTGCGGTCATGGGCTCTTGTACTGCCGGTGGTGCCTATGTGCCCGCCATGGCTGATGAGTCCATTATTGTCAAAGAACAGGGTACTATTTTTCTTGCCGGCCCCCCCTTAGTAAAAGCCGCAACAGGTGAGATCGTCTCCGCAGAAGAACTTGGTGGCGGAGATGTGCACGCTCGCACCTCCGGTGTTGCAGATCATTTAGCCAACAATGACCACCATGCACTAGATCTGGCACGTAAGGCCGTGGCGCGACTGAATCGTGTTAAGCCCATTAACGGGGATCGAAAAGATCCTATTGAACCGGCCTTTGCTGCAGAAGAGATCTACGGAATTGTACCTGCAGATTCTCGGAAATCTTATGATGTACGCGAGATCATCGCACGTATTGTGGACGCCTCTGATTTTGATGAGTTCAAAGCACTGTATGGCACCACATTAGTTTGTGGATTTGCTCGTATATTTGGTTACCCAGTGGGTATTGTCGCCAACAATGGCATTCTGTTTGGTGAATCGGCGCAAAAAGGCGCGCACTTCATTGAGCTCTGTGCCCAACGCAAGATTCCATTAGTATTTTTACAAAATATCACTGGATTTATGGTTGGAAAACAATATGAAAACGATGGTATCGCAAAACATGGTGCCAAGATGGTGACCGCGGTTGCCACTGCCAATGTGCCTAAATTTACCATTTTAATTGGCGGCTCTTTTGGCGCAGGTAATTACGGAATGTGCGGTCGGGCTTATGATCCTCGCTTTATGTTTATGTGGCCCAATGCGCGCATTTCAGTCATGGGTGGTGAGCAAGCTGCTGGAGTATTGGCCCAAGTCACACGGGACAAATACGAGCGTGATGGTACCCAGTGGAGTGACGAGGACGAAGCTAATTTTAAGCAACCTATTATTGATAATTATGAGCATCAAGGTCACCCGTACTATGCGTCTGCCCGCCTTTGGGACGATGGTGTGATTGATCCTATAGAGACTCGCATGGTGTTGGGGCTGTCAATTTCTGCCAGTCACAACCGTGTCATTGAGGATACCAAATTTGGCGTCTTTAGAATGTAACGTAAGGTATAACGTAGATTGAGAAAAATTAATGGATAAAGTCATTACCCATATTAATAGTCGCGGTATCGCTCGGGTCACTTTGAACAATCCAGGCAAGCACAATGCCTTTGATGATCAGATGATTCTCCAGCTAACCGATGCTTTTAACACCATCGCGGCTAATCCTAGTGTGCGAGTCATGCTGTTGACCTCTGAGGGAAAAAGTTTCTCAGCCGGCGCCGATCTACAATGGATGAAACGCATGGCTAGCTACTCCTACCAGCAAAACTTAAATGACGCACAGGCATTGGCTGAAATGCTTAGCGTTTTGCACAAAATGCCCAAACCGACTATTGCTCGGGTACAGGGCGCAGCCTTTGGTGGCGCAGTGGGCCTAATCAGTTGTTGTGATATCGCGGTGGCCTCCTCAAATGCTAGCTTTGCGTTTAGCGAAGTTAAAATAGGTCTTATCCCCGCTACTATTAGCCCTTACGTTATCGCCGCCATTGGTGAGCGTCACGCAAAGCGCTATTTCATGACAGCAGAACGCTTTGATACCAGCACGGCACAGCAGATAAACCTAGTTCATGAAGTGGTTGATGAGCTGGTACTTGATGCGAAAGTAGAACAACTCATTAGCACACTACTTAATAATGGACCTGAAGCTGTTACCGCTGCTAAACAGCTAGTCTTGGCGATAAGCGGTAGAACGATCGACGCACCTTTGATTGAACACACCTGTGAGGTCATTGCTGGTATCCGTGTAAGCACGCAGGGACAAGAGGGTTTAACTGCCTTTTTAGATAAACGAAAACCTAACTGGTTAAAGGACTGACGCTCATTATGTTTACTAAAATACTTATTGCTAATCGTGGTGAAATAGCCTGTCGTATTATTAAAACTGCTCGCCTTATGGGCATTACAACTGTCGCTATTTACAGCGATGTAGACCGTACAGCGTTGCATGTAAAAATGGCGGATGAAGCTGTTTACATTGGACCTGCTCCCTCTAGCGAATCATATTTAGTCGTCGACAATATCATCAAAGCTGCACTAGAGACTGGTGCTCAAGCAGTACATCCGGGTTATGGATTTTTGTCTGAAAACGCTGAATTTTGTCGCCAGTGTGCCGAGCATAACATCACATTTATTGGCCCACCGGTTGAGGCTATTTTAGCGATGGGTTCAAAGTCTGCGGCTAAAACCATCATGGCTAATGCCAATGTTCCGCTAGTCCCCGGTTACCATGGTGAGGACCAAAATCCTGCTTT
>DCBC01000077.1:0-1804 GCA_002313335.1 Porticoccaceae bacterium UBA1117 | reverse complement strand
CCGAGGAGTTTGACCAAGCCTTAAGTGCAGCAAAACGTGAGGCCATGAGTAGTTTTGGTGATGACGTAATGCTGGTCGAAAAGTATTTACTTAAACCACGCCATGTAGAAATACAAGTCTTCTGTGATAGCCACCAAAATGCAGTTTATCTGTTTGAGCGCGATTGTTCGGTGCAACGTAGGCATCAAAAGGTGATTGAAGAAGCTCCAGCCCCGGGAATGACCCCAGAACTGCGCCAGAAAATGGGCGCCGCAGCAATTAAAGCAGCGCGCGCTATCAACTATGAAGGTGCGGGTACCGTCGAGTTCCTATTAGACAGCCGCGGCGACTTCTTCTTTATGGAGATGAATACTCGCCTCCAGGTTGAACATCCGGTCACCGAGATGATCAGTGGACAAGATCTAGTGGCGTGGCAACTTATCGTTGCTGCTGGCGACCCTTTGCCCTGCGCCCAAGATCAACTAAAAATCAACGGTCATGCCTTTGAAGCACGCATCTATGCTGAAGACCCCGACAATAACTTTTTACCGGCAACCGGTCGCTTAAACCTACTACAGCCGCCTACAGAAAGTACTTATGTACGGGTAGATACCGGCGTCATACAAGGTGACGAGGTCAGCATCTATTACGATCCCATGATTGCCAAATTAATAGTCTGGGATACAAATCGAACCCGAGCACTGGCCCGCTTGACCGACGCACTCAGTCACTATCGTATTTCGGGTGTGACGACAAATATTGGTTTTCTTTATAACCTTTCCACCAGCGCTGCGTTTAGAAATGGAGATGTAGATACTGGGTTCATTGAGCAGCACAACGAGGAGATATTCCGTCAGCGTAGCGAAGATATTGACTATGCTGCCCCATTAGCTGCATCCGCCGTCTTAGAACAGCGCCAGAGGACGGCACTAGCATTAGCTCAAAAGTCCAATGATACTAATTCACCCTGGCATTTAAGTAATAACTGGGGGCTACCAAACCCCACCCATAGACTACAAATACAGCAGAGCGAGCGCACCTTATGCGCAGACAATAAAATTGACTCAAGCCATTCAACCATCGTTACTGAGGATAATGGTTTTGGGCTATTTACACCCCAGGGCTACTTTTTCTGTCGTGAGTTGCTACCTGACTTGGGTACAGATGATTTAGACGCAGACAACGGTAGTCTTAAGGCGCCCATGAACGGCACTCTTATTGCTATCATGGTCGATATTGGTGTCGAGGTTAAAAAAGGCGATACTCTAATGATCATGGAAGCTATGAAAATGGAACATACCATTCTAGCCCCCGATGATGGTGTAGTGACTGAATTTTACTTTCAGACTGGCGCACTTGTTGAAGGCGGTTCTGAGCTTCTATCTTTTAAGGCATATGATCTATGAACACTCCAAAACGTGTACGTATCGTTGAGGTAGGCCCTCGAGATGGACTACAAAACGAAAAGCAAGCAGTAAACACAGCCACCAAAATTCATCTGATTAGTCAGCTTGCTGAGGCTGGTTTAAAGAATATCGAAGCCGGAAGTTTTGTTAGCCCCAAATGGGTACCACAAATGGCGGGTAGTGATGAGGTGTTCAGCAGCATAAGTAACACGCTTCAATTAGCCTACCCTAAAGCCATCTTCAGTGCCTTGACACCCAATGAGTTCGGTATTAATAGAGCGATAGAGTGCGGCGTAAAAGAAGTCGCGGTTTTCGCGGCAGCATCAGAGAGCTTTAGCCAAAAAAACATTAACTGCTCCATTGAGGAAAGACTAAAACGCTTTAAACCCGTGATGCAAAAAGCCCAAAGGCACAACATA
>DCBC01000102.1:7552-9084 GCA_002313335.1 Porticoccaceae bacterium UBA1117 | reverse complement strand
GACTTACCGCGCTTTGCAGCAACATCATCTGGTGAACTCATCGCTTCCAACGCCTTGAACGTAGCGCGAACAACGTTCACTGGATTCGTCGAACCATAGCACTTTGCAAGAACGTTTTGAACACCTGCAAGCTCGAGAACAGACCGCATAGCGCCACCAGCAATAACCCCAGTTCCTTCAGAAGCTGGCTGCATATAAATCTTAGAGGCCGCATGAATACCTTTCGTAGGATACTGAATAGTCGTTCCATCCAAAGCAACCTCGATCATATTACGCCGCGCTGCTTCCATTGCTTTTTGAATCGCCATCGGTACTTCACGAGCCTTACCACGACCAAATCCAACCTTGCCGTTCCCATCGCCCACAACTGTCAGAGCAGTGAATGCAAAAATGCGTCCACCCTTGACCGTCTTAGCCACTCGGTTAACCTGCACAAGCTTTTCCATCATGCCTTCAGCAGCTGCATCTTTTTGATCTGTAAGAGCCATATCTTCTACCTATTAAAATTCGAGGCCGGCTTCACGCGCGGCGTCTGCCAGTGCTTTAACACGGCCATGATATTTAAAACCACTGCGATCGAAGGCTACCGAAGTGATCCCTGCAGCGACTGCTCGCTCAGCGACCAACTTACCAACAGCCGAAGCAGCATCAATATTCCCGGTGCTACCCTCACGCAAATCCTTTTCTAAAGTCGACGCTGTGGCGAGGACTTTGTCCCCCTCAGCGGCAATAACCTGTGCGTAGATATGACGAGGGGTACGATTGACACACAAACGTGTCACACCCTGTTCTCGGATTTTCATCCTTACTCGTTTAGCTCTTCGCTGACGTGAAACTTTTTTATCGCTCATTGTTTTACCCTGTTACTTCTTCTTGGCTTCTTTACGTCTTACGTACTCACCAGAAATCCTAACACCCTTACCTTTATAAGGCTCTGGCGGACGGAAGGCACGAATCTCAGCTGCTGCCTGTCCTAACTTCTGCTTATCTGAAGACTTCAACAAAATTTCTGTCTGGCTAGGTGTCTCTGCAGTTACTCCCTCGGGCAGCAAATACACTACCGGGTGAGAAAAACCGAGGGTCAAGTTAATCTTGCCACCCTGCACCTGCGCTCGGTAACCAACACCGACGAGATCAAGCTTCTTTTCAAAGCCTTGGGACACTCCCGTCACCATGTTATTGACTAACGCTCGGGTAGTCCCAGACATCGCTCTAGCGAATGCATCTTGACTGACCGCGGCGAACGTAAGAACGTTATCACCATGGTTAATCTCAACGTGACTATTCACCGACATCGCTAAGGTGCCCTTGGCCCCTTTAACGGATATTTCAGAACCAACCAAAGAGACTTCAACACCCTTTGGCAGTTCGATTGGATTATTTGCTACTCTAGACATATCTATTTCCTATCAGAATACAGTGCAGAGCACTTCACCGCCAATACCAGCAGCTCGCGCTGCACGATCGGTCATTACACCCTTACTGGTACTGACTATAGCAACACCAAGGCCACTGCGTACTTTCGGCAGGTC
>DCBC01000102.1:0-7146 GCA_002313335.1 Porticoccaceae bacterium UBA1117 | reverse complement strand
AGGGCAACCGTTAAACTAGGCTTTACTTCATCAGTAACACTAAAGCCACTAATATAACCCTCGTCTTCCAACACCTGAGCCACAGAAGCTTTTAACTTAGAAGCAGGCATAGTCACTTCTGGCTTACTACGGTGATGCGCATTACGAATGCGGGTTAACATGTCTGAAATTGGATCTTGCATACTCATCGTGTTTGGCTCCTTAAACTACCAACTGGCTTTAACCAGCCCCGGAACTTCACCACGCATTGCCGCTTCGCGTAGTTTGTTTCGGCACAGGCCAAACTTTCTATAAACACCGTGTGGACGGCCCGTAATTCTGCAGCGGTTACGCTGACGTACTGGGCTCGCATCACGCGGCAATTGTTGTAACTTCTGAATGGCTTCCCAACGATCTTCGTCTGAAGCCTCTACATCACTGATGACAGCCTTAAGTGCAGCACGCTTTACAGCGAACTTTGCTACTGTCTGGGTGCGCTTTTTCTCGCGCTGAACCATTGATACCTTAGCCATTAATCTATGTCCTCAACTCTTCAACGGGAAGTTAAAAGCGCGAAGCAATGCTCGCCCTTCATCATCGTTTCTAGCGGTCGTAGTAATTGTAATATCCATTCCACGGAGCTTATCGATCTTTTCATAGTCAATCTCTGGAAAAATAATCTGCTCTGTTATCCCCATCGAAAAATTACCGCGGCCATCAAACTGCTTAGGACTAATACCACGAAAGTCTCTTATCCGCGGGATCGCGATCCCAACTAGTCGCTCTAAAAACTCATACATCCGATCAGAGCGTAAAGTAACCTTAGTTCCAATGGGCCAGCCCTGCCGAACTTTAAATCCAGCGATAGACTTTCTCGCATTATTGATCACAGGCTTTTGAGCCGAAATCAACGTAAGATCTGCCACCGCGTTATCAAGTGACTTTTTATCACCGATAGCTTCACCCACACCCATATTAAGAGTGATCTTAGTGATGCGCGGAACTTCCATAACATTAGCCAATCCTAGCTCTTCTTTAAGCTTGGGCGCTAATTCGTTTTTATAAACTTCTTTCAACCTGACCATTAGAATTACCTGTTTGCTTAAGCGTCGACAGCTTCGCCGTTAGACTTAAAGACCCGAATCTTTTTGTTATCGTCTTGGATCTTAAAGCCAACTCGATCCGCCTTATTCGTAGAGCTATTGAATATCGCAATATTAGAAACCTGAATTGGAGACTCTTTCTCAATAATTCCACCAGGTATGCCGGCATTAGGATTAGGCTTCTGATGCTTCTTTATCATCTGCACACCAGACACTAAGACCTTACTGTTCTCTAAAACCTTAAGAACCTTGCCACGCTTACCTTTGTCTTTTCCGGCGACGACTACAACCTCATCATCTCGTTTAATTTTCAGCATTACCATTTTATAATCCTCGCTTACAGCACTTCAGGTGCTAGGGAAATAATCCGCATGAAACGCTCTGTGCGTAGCTCACGAGTTACTGGCCCAAAAATTCGTGTGCCAATCGGCGCCAAATTAGCATTCAAGAGAACGGCAGCATTGTCATCAAATTTGATCAAACTGCCATCTTGCCTACGCAGACCCTTCTTGGTGCGAACAACAACCGCACTCATGACCTGGCCTTTCTTAACCTTGCCGCGGGGAATTGCTTCTTTAACAGTGACCTTAATTACATCACCAACTCGCGCATAGCGACGGTGCGAACCACCCAACACTTTAATACACATCACACGACGCGCACCACTGTTGTCTGCTACATCAAGATAACTTTCTGTTTGAATCATTTTCCTACCCCAAACTAATACTTGTTGCGAAGCTACTCAGCAGTAACTCGCTCATCAATATTGACTAATTTCCAAGCCTTGTCCTTCGACACCGGCCGACACTCCGCGATGGTTACTAAGTCGCCCGCACTAGCGTCGTTACTTTCATCGTGAGCCTTAATTTTGCTCGACTTAGTCAAGATCTTCCCATACACAGGGTGCTTAACTCGCCTCTCAACTAAAACCGTAATGGTCTTATCCATTTTGTCGCTAACAATACGACCGGTTAGAGTCCGTGAACTCGTATTTAATTCAGACATACCTATTCTCCAGCCTTCTGATTAATCGCAGTCTTGATGCGCGCAATATTCCTACGCGTCGCCTTTACCAAGTGGCTTTCGTTGAGCTGGCCAGTCGACAGCTGCATACGCAACTTAAACTGCTGCTTAAGCTCTCCGCCTAGTGCCGCCTGCAACTCTTCAACAGACTTTTCACTCAATTCGCTTGCTTTCATTACATCACCGTCCGCGTAACAAAGGTGGTTGCGATTGGCAGCTTCGCCGCCGCCAGCGCAAATGCTTCACGCGCCAACTCTTCACTTACACCTTCCATTTCATAGAGCACTTTACCGGGCTGCACCAAAGCGACCCAATATTCAACATTACCCTTACCCTTACCCATTCTAACCTCAAGCGGCTTCTTGGTTATCGGCTTATCTGGAAAAACACGAATCCAGATTTTACCACCACGCTTGATATGCCGGGTCATAGCACGACGAGCTGCCTCAATCTGACGAGCGGTCAAACGACCACGGCCAGAGGCTTTGAGGCCAAACTCACCAAAGCTGACTTTGCTCCCGCGTTGCGCCAGGCCACGATTACGGCCTTTATGCATTTTGCGGAATTTTGTACGTTTTGGTTGCAGCATCTCGCTTTACCCTTATCGCTTAATTCTTGCTTCGTTTTTCTTTAGTGGGAGCCTTAACAGCCTCCTCACCACCTAGAACTTCACCCTTGAAGATCCAGACCTTAACACCAATAATTCCATATGTAGTATTGGCTTCGGCAGCTGCATAATCAATATCTGCTCGCAATGTATGCAGAGGAACCCGTCCTTCTCTATACCATTCAGACCGAGCAATTTCTGCACCGCCCAAACGACCACCAACCTGAATCTTAACTCCGAGAGCGCCACCACGCATTGCGTTCTGTACCGCTCGCTTCATAGCGCGGCGAAACATAACCCTACGTTCCAACTGCTGAGCGACATTCTGCCCAACCAGTGACGCATCCAAATCAGGCTTGCGTATCTCTTCAATATTTATAGTCACCGTACAACCCATAACCTTGGCAACATCATTGCGCAGACGCTCTACGTCTTCGCCCTTCTTACCAATCACGATACCCGGACGAGCGGTATGGATAGTAACTCGGCCAGTGTCTGACTGACGCTCAATATCAATGCGGCTTACCGAGGCATGAGAGAGCTTTTTATTAATAAACGCTCTAACTGCCAAATCTTGGTTGAGCTTATCGGCATAATCTTTATTCCCGGCGTACCAGGTAGAGCTATGCTTCTTAACGATCCCAAGACGGATACCGGTTGGATGTACTTTTTGACCCATTACATGGTCTCCTGAACCTAATTCTACTTTTCAGCGACTTTTACAGTTATGTGACAGCTGCGTTTTAAAATTCTATCTGCACGACCCTTAGCACGCGGTTTAATGCGCTTCATGGTCATACCTTCATCAACAAATATGGTGGATACCTTCAACTCATCAACGTCTGCACCGTCATTGTGCTCAGCGTTAGCTATAGCTGACTCCAACACCTTTTTGATGATGTCTGCACCCTTCTTAGTGCTGAACTGCAGTATCTCTAATGCAGCCTCAACAGACTTACCGCGCACTTGATCAGCGACGAGCCGGGCTTTTTGCGCTGACATTCTAGCGCCTTTTAATTTTGCTGCTACTTCCACAATAAACTACCTCTTCCAATCAAGCTGAGCTTAACGCTTAGCTTTTTTATCCGCGACATGGCCACGATAAGTACGTGTCGGAGAAAACTCACCCAACTTGTGACCGACCATCTCTTCATTGATCGTTACCGGAATGTGCTGGCGGCCATTGTGAATCGCAATAGTTAAACCAAGCATATCAGGTAGTATCATGGATCGACGAGACCAAGTCTTTATTGGTCGCCGCTCGTTATTTGCTACTGCCGCCTCAACCTTTTTTGCAAGGTGAAGATCGACGAATGGTCCTTTCTTTAGAGAGCGTGGCACGTTTGCTATCCTCTTCTATATAATTTATGTCGGCGCTTACTTGCGACGGCGAATAATGTATTTGTCAGTACGCTTGTTCTTACGCGTCTTGTAACCTTTGGTTGGCATTCCCCAAGGAGAAACCGGGTGACGACCACCAGAGGTACGTCCTTCACCACCGCCATGAGGGTGATCTACCGGGTTCATCGCCACACCACGAACAGTGGGACGGACACCACGCCAGCGCGCTGCACCGGCCTTACCCAATGAACGTAAACTATGCTCACTGTTACAAACTTCTCCAAGAGTCGCGCGACAATCTATCGGAAGACGTCTCATCTCACCACTACGCAAACGAACTGTTGCGTAAGCACCTTCACGAGCAATCAACTGAACGGATGCTGCGGCACTTCGAGCAATCTGCGCTCCCTTACCAACCTTCATCTCGACACAGTGAACGATTGATCCAACCGGTATCTTACGAAGCGGAAGACTGTTGCCGACCTTAATCGGCGAGCCCTCACCGGAGACTACCGTGTCGCCAGCTGAAACTCCCTTTGGGGCGATGATGTATCTACGCTCACCATCCGCATAACATAGCAACGCTATGTGTGCGCTGCGGTTAGGATCGTACTCTAAACGCTCAACTGTCGCTGGAATACCATCTTTATTACGCTTAAAGTCAATAATCCGGTAATGCTGCTTGTGCCCACCACCAATATGGCGAACAGTGATTCTACCATTACTATTTCGACCACCGGAACGCTTCTTTGGTGCCAACAACGGTCCGTAGGGAGCGCCCTTGTGCAAGTCAGGGTTAACTACACTGACTACAAAGCGCCTGCCGGGGGAGGTTGGTTTTCTTTTAATGACTGCCATGATTAACCCCTTACTCCGCTACTGAAAAGTCAATATCTTGACCTTCCGCCAGTCGTACATAGGCTTTCTTCCAATCGCTACGGCGACCGACTCCGGTCTTAGTGCGACGCGTCTTGCCCTTCATATTAATAACGCGAACATCGTCTACCTTGACTTCGAACAACTGCTCGACAGCCTTCCGAATCTCTAACTTGGTAGCGTTCGTCGCAACCTTAAATACCACCTGTGTCGCTGCGCCCGATGTCATTGCTGATTTCTCAGTAATGTGCGGCCCTAACAACACTTTGAAGAGTCTCTCTTGGTTCATGCTAGGATCTCCTCGATTTTTTTCAATGCTGCCACGGTAACAATTACCTTATCTGAATTTATCAGACTGACCGGATCGATTGCTGCTGCGTCCCGAACATCCACTTTGTGCAAATTCCGCGACGACAAATATAAATTCTCGCTAACTTCTTCGGTAACAATCAGCGCGTGCTGCAAGCCGTACTCTGCCAACTTAGCAATAAGACCTTTGGTCTTGGGAGCATCAACATCAAAGTCATTCACAACGACTAATCGATCTTGGCGCGCCAACTCAGACACTATTGAACGCATAGCTGAGCGGTACATCTTACGATTTATTTTCTGACTGTGATCCTGCGGCTGAGCAGCAAATGTAACACCGCCTCCACGCCAGATTGGACCGCGTATTGTACCTGCGCGAGCCCGACCAGTTCCTTTCTGAGCAAACGGCTTTCGGCCACCACCAGAAACAGCAGAGCGATTCTTTTGAGCCCGGGTACCTTGACGAGCACCCGCCAGAAAAGTTACCACAGCCTGGTGAACTAAATCTTGATTGAATTCCATTCCAAAAGCAGCTTCAGAAACCTCTATAGTTCCTTTATTACCCTTGGGCGTGGCGATCGATAATTCCATGGACACTCCCCTTAAGCCTTAACTGCTGGACAGACGATAATATTGCCACCGGGTGCACCAGGAACCGCACCTTTGATCAACAAAAGGCTGCGTTCTGCGTCCACACGAACGATTTCTAAATTCTGAGTTGTTACTTGAGCGTTGCCCATCTGGCCACTCATCTTCTTTCCCTTAAATACGCGGCCAGGAGTCTGATTCTGACCGATAGAACCGTTAGATCGGTGGGAGATTGAGTTGCCGTGGGTAGCGTCTTGCATAGTGAAGTTCCAGCGCTTAACTCCGCCCTGAAAACCTTTTCCTTTTGAAGTGCCGGTTACATCGACTTTTTGACCTTCTTGGAAGCGCTCGACAGTTAGAGACCCGCCAACTTCGAATGTTTCTTCTGTGCCTTCAGATCTAAATTCCCATTGGCCTCTACCTGCCTGGACACCTGCTTTCGCAAATTCACCGGCCTGAGATTTTGTTACTCGGGAAGCTTTCTTAGAGCCAGTGGTCACCTGAATAGCGGAATAGCCATCAGTTGCCAAAGACTTTATCTGGGTAATATGATTAGGCGAAGCCTCTACCACTGTTACAGGGATAGAAACACCGTCTTCGGTAAATACACGAGTCATACCACATTTGCGGCCGACAATACCTATTCTCATTTTATAACCTCTTACGTGTACGGGGCTCTTACCCGCTACGGCCGCTTATTTCAAAGCGTTACACTATATAACTTGCTCGATGGGCATCCATCGAACGATTACAAATCAAATCAGCTCAAGCTAATCTGAACTTCTACTCCAGCAGCAAGATTCAATTTCATCAGAGCATCAACGGTCTTTTCTGTCGGCTCAACAATATCAATTAAACGCTTGTGCGTACGAATCTCATACTGATCACGCGCATCTTTGTTCACGTGAGGAGAGATCAAAATTGTGAATCTCTCTTTGCGCGTCGGCAATGGAATTGGACCACGGATCTGTGCCCCAGTTCGTCTTGCAGTCTCAACAATTTCTTGAGTCGATGTATCGATCAACTTATGATCAAAGGCCTTTAGACGAATCCTAATACTTTGGTTTTGCATGTCAGCGAAGCTCCGCTATCTGTTCTTTTGTTTCGGATTTAACTCTTTAAAAAGCTTTGTTTAGCCCCGAAAATCGAGCGCGAATTTTAGAGCCAGACCCCCGAACTGTCAAGCAATTAAACAGCTATAGCCTGTTTTTTTTGCTACTTGATCAAAACTATCGATTATAAAAGGCAAATCGACAAAAAAGGGGCCTACAAGGCCCCTTCCATATTTTTACGCTCTACGCGATGATTTTGGCGACTACG
>DCBC01000084.1:10372-12864 GCA_002313335.1 Porticoccaceae bacterium UBA1117 | reverse complement strand
AGGACCCAATAAGAACAAGTAATTCACTAAATTGGAAATTCATGCTGGTCTATGACGATCCAGATATTATTCAAGTGACTCGTTTAAGCTTACGAAATTTTGCATTTTCAGGCGGTACTCTAGAAATTCTGGAGGCCAATAGTGCGGCACAGGCAATAGAAATTCTGCATGAACATGATGACATTGCAGTATTCATCGTCGATGTAGTTATGGAGACTGCTCATGCAGGATTAGATTTAGTTGAATATATTCGTAATACTATGCGTAACCAAATCTCTAGAATAATCATTAGTACCGGACAACCTGGACTCGCACCAGAACGGTATGTAATTGATAACTTCGATATTGATAACTACCTCACTAAAACCGAATTAACCAGTCAAAATCTTTATGCCAAATTGCGTCTGGCCATTAAAGGCTATCGTGACTTAAACCAGCTTCAAAAAAATCGTAATGGCTTGCGCAGGATTCTGTCACAAGTCCCTAAAATTTATCATTTCGCTCGAAAATCAGAGTCATTATTTTTTAAGGCTGTACTGGATCAAGTCACATTCTTTTGTTTGCCAGATTCAAATAAAGATCGGGTTAACACGGTGATTGCTAGTGTTAAAGGTAATAATGCCAAGATTGAGTATGCAACGGGCAGTTTTCTTGAGCTCAACCAAGACTCAGCCAACATTATTAGTCTACTCAGAAAGCATCAAAATAAAAAATATCAAAACGCGGTACCGATCGACTTAAGTTCTAAGAAAATACTCATCCCTCTCAATATTTTTGACGAGACTGTTGCCTTTGTATATATCGAGCATAACTGCCAAATAATGCAAGCTGAGCGGGCGTTATTGGAAGTATTTTTAAACCAATGCAGTAGTATTCTCGAAAGTGTTCGGCTGTACAATAATTTAGATAAAGCCTACCAACAATCGATAAATACCCTAGCACAAATAGCAGAATTCAAAGATAAAGATACCGCAGAACATATTAATCGGATTTTTGGTTATACAGAAAAAATTGCTACTGAAATGGGTCAGGGCCCCGAAATGGCTTATAAATGGGCACAGGCCGCTCGTCTGCATGATATCGGAAAAATGGGAATCCCAGATACTATATTGCTTAAACCGGGAAAACTGACTGAGGAAGAGTTTGATATTATGCGTCAGCATACTACTATTGGTGCGTCCATTTTGGGAGAAATGTATGATATGGATTTGGCACAAGATATTGCCCTTAGCCACCATGAACATTGGGATGGATCAGGTTACCCAGAGGGTAAAATTGCAGATCAAACATCGTTACCTGCACGTATTGTGGGCATTGCTGACGTGTTTGATGCCCTCGTCAATATTCGCTGCTATAAATCAGCATGGTCGATTGAGGAGGCCATTCAATATATAAAAGCAAAGAGTGGCAGCCAGTTCGATCCAGCGGTCACCGACGCTTTTCTGAAGTTGTATGATGAAGGCGTTATTGAAAAACTCATTGTAAAGAACAAGGCTTGAGACTCAAAAAAATCTTATTTAAGATCAAGTTACTTTAGTGGTAAATCGCGCCCTGTCTATGCCGCTAGAGGTCCAATATTTCCTTCACAAAAGGCATAGTTAACCGACGCTGTTCGCGCAACGATGCCTTATCCAAATTTTCTAACGCCTGCATTAGTGTATGAGTATCTCTAGGGAGCCGATGGAGTAGGAAAAGAGCCACGTCATCAGACAAATATAAACCGCGTCGATTAGATCGATATTGCAACAGTCGCCGTTGGTCAGCATCACTAAAACTTGGCAAGTGTAACGCAACTCCCGATTTTAGCCGCGACAACAAATCGGCAAGAGGTATATCTAGTTGATCCGCTGGTTGATGAGCTGCAATCACCAACCGAGCACCCGAATCTCGACAATTATTAAATAAATTAAACAACGGTATTTGCCAGTCTTGGCAACTAGCGACTAACTGTAAATCATCAATACACACTAGAGGCGCTTTATCTAGGCCCTCCAATACTTGGCTTGGCGGATAGCTGTGTAACTCTTTGAGTGGCAAATAAACCGTGCCTAGGTTTCTCCCAAGTACTGAAGTCTGACAAATAGCCTGAAGAAGATGAGATAAGCCAGTACCGCTTCCACCGGACAGATAAGCAAACTTACGGCCCTCGTCCTTGAGCAAAAAAGTCGCCATATGCTGAGGAGTACCGTTAGGAGCATAGTAATTGTCAAAAGTGGCTTGATCATCTAATGCAATGGCCAAACTCAATTGTTCAATAGGTTTCATTTTGCAGTCCAGTCAAAAACAAGATATCCGCTATCTTTCGGTAAATTAACCTCGCGGCTGCGAAAGTAACCGCTGCGCACCAAAGCCTTGTGAAGCAGGGCGGCGCCGCCTTCGGCAGCCACTGATAAAGTAATTTGACTTTCTCTCGTTGAAAATAAGTCAAATGAACTCACTATCTCGAGTTTCTTAAACTGCTCATTAACGCGCTGATAATCACTGTAGGAGTT
>DCBC01000084.1:0-9972 GCA_002313335.1 Porticoccaceae bacterium UBA1117 | reverse complement strand
ATATTGTTGACAGCCGATGCTACAAACGGCTCGTCACGTTCGGTATTAAAATCCCCTAACTGACGTCGGCCGGCAGCTTGATAGATCCAAGCCCCTCGGACCTCGCCCACTGAGTTTCGATAAAAGCGCAACACCAGCCAGCCATCGGCACTGTACCTTTGAGAGGCCACCTGAATTTTTTCTGCATTCAGATTCCAGGCCGAATCAATAGGCAGTGCCAACTGATCTTCAAGATCAAAGGTAGGCAGCATATAAGGGATTCCTCGCTTTGCCATAATCTCGGACAATTCAGCCAGCACATCGGCGCCTACTTTATTACTAACATCCAAATTGGAGGAATCTTGCCCCAAAAACTCTCGGCCAGTTGTTACATCATCTGAGACTATCCACACTAACAATTTTGGTCTATTGGACGGCAGTACCGGCAACTTATTGTTGCGAATCAACTCATCAATGGCCGAACGGGAGAATGACACTCGTAAACCGATTTTTGGGGTAGCTGAGTTTTCAGCGGCTAGATTATCTGTTATTGATAAATCTTGGAAACTTAAGGCATCAATATAGATACTGGCATTATCAAAAAGTCCGGCCAACCGGCTTAATTGCAAAACTTCACCATCACCGGTCAGTTTAACTAAAACGTTTTTAAGTGCATCACTCATGCCTCGTTGCTTCGACTCGGCGCTTTGATCTGCAACAGGTACCAGACTAACGTAGAGATTCTCAACTTCTTCCGTAACACTAAGCTGACTGCTCATGCATAACAATATGACTAATATTTTTCTTAACATCACGACTCCAACTGGATTCTTGCATTGTAACAGTGGTTTATACAGATTAGCTTTATTGATAAAAATATCGTTATTTTAAAATAACATCAATTAAAAAATAGCGCCTCTAAGATAGCCGCGCTAAAATGTCCTCTTTAAAATAGGACGTTTCCTCATGGCCGACAATAAACCATCATTGAGCTATAAAGATGCAGGTGTTGATATTGACGCTGGCAATGCTTTAATCGAAAAAATAAAAGGCGCGGCAAAGCGCACACGCCGCTCTGAGGTAATGGCTGGATTAGGCGGATTTGGCGCATTATTTGAACTACCCACTGGCTACAAACAACCGGTATTAGTGTCAGGTACTGACGGTGTTGGCACCAAACTACGACTCGCTCTGGATTACGGAAGGCATGATACCGTTGGTATCGATCTTGTCGCCATGTGCGTCAACGACCTTATTGTCTGTGGTGCTGAACCATTATTCTTTCTCGATTATTACGCGACCGGCAAACTTGATATAGACACGGCTGCGGCTGTTGTTAATGGCATTGCCGACGGCTGCGAACTATCTGGTTGCTCACTGATTGGTGGGGAAACCGCAGAAATGCCCGGGATGTACGAAGATCAAGACTATGACCTCGCCGGCTTTTGCGTTGGGATTGTAGAGAAATCTGAACTCATTGATGGTAGCAAAGTAGCTACTGGGGATGTTTTGATTGGACTGGCATCAACTGGACCCCACTCCAATGGTTATTCTCTCATCCGAAAAGTTCTCGAAGTGACAGAAACTAACCCTGCAACTACCCAACTGGAAGGACAGCCAATAATTGATTTACTCATGGCGCCGACCAAAATTTATGTTAAATCTCTTCTCAAACTAATTTCAGAATCCCCAGTACACGCTCTTGCTCACATAACTGGCGGTGGTCTGCTAGAAAATATTCCTCGTGTTTTACCTGATAATGCCAAGGCCATAATTAATGTCGATGCATGGCAACGTCCAGCGATTTTCGACTGGATACAAAAAGGGGGCAATATTGATGAGCACGAAATGCATCGCACGCTAAATTGCGGAGTTGGAATGGTTATCTGCGTGCCAGCATCGTCAGTAGATACTGCTCTTGAAAAACTCGCTGATAATGGAGAAATAGCATTTGTTTTGGGAGATATTCAGCCAATGTTGCCAGGCGATGAGCAGGTTGAATTACTTGGACTCCGCCAATGACAGTTGGCGACCAGCCACTCAGTAAAATCATCGTACTTATTTCCGGTAGCGGTTCCAATTTGCAGTCATTTATTGACGCCTGTGAAGAAGGCAGTGTCGATGGCAAAATTATGGCTGTTATTAGTAACAGGCCAGGCGTTAAGGGTCTTGATCGCGCAGCCGCAGCTAACATACCCAACATAGTAGTCGACCATCGCGCCTTTGAATCAAGAGAAGAGTTTGATCAGTATCTTGCTGAAATAATAAACGGGTTTACTCCAGACTTAATTGTTTTAGCAGGCTTTATGCGCATACTCACTGACGGTTTTGTCAATCAGTTCGTCGGCAAACTCATCAATATCCATCCCTCTTTACTACCTTCATATCCTGGTCTCAATACCCACCAACGAGCTATTGAGGCTGGCGATTCAGTGGCTGGAGCCACTGTTCACTTTGTGACTCCAGAGCTCGATGGTGGGCCAGCCATACTACAAGCACAGGTCCCAATATTATCGACGGATAGTTCAGTTGAGCTCGCTGCTCGAGTATTGATCGAAGAGCATAAAATTTATCCTCTAGTGGCGCAGTGGTATTGTCAGGGTCGCATTATCATGGATAAAGGCATTGTTTTTCATGATAGTGTAGAAGTTGAAAAAAGTGGGCTGTTATTTTCTAGTGAAAGTGAACATTAATAAGTTTTAAGACTCTAATTCCACAACGCCGATTGTACTTGGTGTGCTGAGGAGCAAAATGATTAGCCTTACAAACATCTTCAACCGAACTTCTTCATTGAATTTTTTGAATATCGTCCGCACTTTTCTATTTACCCTTGGCGCAACGTTTTTGTCCTCTGTAAGTAGTACAGAGTTATCCAGCTATACCGCTAGCTATAGTGCTAATTACAACGGTATGGATATTAGCGCCAAATATCAATTAGAGCAGCTTGGTGTTGGTGGGTATCTAGAAACGTCTGAAGCCAAAAGTGTTTTTGGCAAAATTACCGAAGAAGCCAGATTTGGATTGAATGCATTGGATCAAATAATTCCTCAAAGCTACCATTACAAAAGATCATTAATGGGAGTTTCTCGGCGTGAAGAACAATTATTTGATTGGAGTAATAGCCAGCTGACTTACACAAAGAATGGAACTCAAAAAGTTATTCCCTTAGCACCAAACTCGCTGGATCTTATTACTCATAAGTTACAAATACGTCGAGACTTAACAGCGGGGAAAAGCGCTTTCTCTTATTTAGTAATGTCTCGCGATAAAGCCAAACAATATGATTATGAAGTACTCACTACGGAAATTTTAACCACTGCATTAGGCCCTCTAAATACCACTAAATTACGAAGAGTTGTCAAGCAGGGTAAAAAGCGCGAAACTGTCATTTGGTTGGCTGATGACTGGGAATTTCTTATCGTGAAACTATCTCATCGTGAAAATGGTGACAGCCACGAACTTAACATAACCAATGGGAAAATCGCAGGCCGCGATATAGTCCCTTTGAAAATAATCCAAGAGAGCGAGTTATGACTGCACCTCGAACTTCTAATAATACGAGTAAATTTATACTTGTGCTCGGCACCTTAGCATCAATTATTATTGTCGGTGGGATTTTATATCAGGCGCAAAATGACAGCTGGGTCGATGAAGAGATTCTAGCTATTCCGGAGCAAGAAGCCGCCAAGCCAATCGCTGAGCCAATCTTGCCTGAGGCATCAATACCAAATTCAGTGAGCACCGTCACGAAGGTAGATGAAGTCGTTCAAATCAAGCCAACACTCCCCTCTCTGGACAATAGTGATCAATTCGTTCGCAAGCGCGTGTCACTAATGAGCAACAAAGAGAACCTACAGAGTTGGCTGGCTGCAGATGATTTACTGCGACGAAGTGCCAGCTACCTGGATGGCCTCGCTAGAGGAGTTATCCTGACTAAGATTTTTCCCTTGAACACCCCGCAGGGAAAATTTGTAACTCATCGTGATTCCGAAGGGATCTGGTTAAACGCCGGTAATTATGAGCGCTACAATTCGTCCATATTGGTTTTGGCGTCCATGGATATGAAATTGATGGCGCAAATGTTCCATTTCTCTCGGCCGCTCATAGAGCGAGCTTTCTCAGAACTGGGTTATCAGCCTCGGCAAATGGATGGCATTATTCTAACCGCCCTAGATCAAATCTTGTCAGCACCCATTATCGTTGAACCCATTCGACTTACGAGTGAGTCGGTTGCCTATAAATTTGCTGACTCAGAACTCGAGTCTCTATCGCCACTGCAAAAACAATTAGTTCGCAGTGGCCCTGAAAATACTCAACGAATTCAGGAACAGGCGCTACTTCTCAAGAACGCGTTACTAAACCCCAGCGGTAACAACTGAGGTGGAATGAATAATCGCTGAGCTGGCCATTAGGTTTTCGGAAGTGTTACGCCAGTTTGACCTTGATATTTTCCACCTCGATCAGCGTAAGAAGTCTCACAAATCTCGTCAGATTCAAAGAACAACATCTGTGCAACACCTTCATTAGCATAGATTTTGGCCGGAAGATTAGTCGTGTTAGAAAATTCTAGAGTGACATGCCCTTCCCACTCGGGCTCTAGAGGCGTCACATTGACAATAATACCGCACCGAGCATAGGTCGATTTACCCAAACAGATAGTTAATACTGAACGTGGTATTTTGAAATATTCAATGGTTCTGGCTAGCGCGAATGAATTTGGTGGGATAATGCAATATTCCCCTGACACATCGACAAAAGAGTCTTCATCAAAATTCTTTGGATCAACAGTTTTGGAGTGGACATTCGTAAAAATTTTAAATTCATTGGCACATCGTACATCATAGCCATAGCTGGATGTTCCGTAGGAGATTACGCGCTCCTCTCCAGAATATCGCACCTGTTCTCGCTCAAATGGTGCGATCATTTGCTGGCTCTCAGCCATTCTTCGTATCCAATTATCTGATTTGATGCTCATGGCTTAATTTCTCTCGGTTGGTCCATCAGGTGCGGATCGCACCGACTTATGAATATAGCCGATATGATACGCATTTAAAGTCTTTCAGCAAGACTAGTCTTAACCCTTATGTGAAATTATTCAAAGACAATCTCTGGCCCGTCAGTGCTATCCATCGACGCTAATTCAGTCATTACCGAGTCAGCAATATCTCGATATTGTTGAGCAACCTGGGTATCTTTAAGAGCCTCTACCGCGGGAACACCGAGATCACCCTGCTGTCGAATCGCTAACTCTAGCGGAAGACTACCTAATAATTTAGTACTGTACTCATCCGCGACTTTAGCGCCACCGCCGTCGCCAAAAATATGTTCGCCATGCCCACATTGACTACATATATGAACTGCCATGTTTTCAACAATACCCAACACAGGAATATTAACCTTCAAAAACATCTCTATGCCCTTTTGCGCATCAAGTAGGGCAATATCTTGCGGGGTGGTAACGATAATTGCTCCAGCCACCTGTGCCTTTTGCGCTAGTGTCAGCTGAATATCACCCGTACCGGGGGGCATATCTACCACTAACACGTCCAGCTCACCCCATGCTGTTTGCTGCAGTAACTGTTGCAACGCGCCAGCCGCCATTGGTCCGCGCCACGCCATAGGCGTTTTATCTGTCACTAAATAAGCCATCGACATCGTCGACAACCCATGCGCCTTTATGGGTTTGAAATATTTTTCATCAACTGCCTGTGGGCGAGTATTTTCAGCAACACCCAACATCATTGCAATACTGGGGCCATAAATATCGGCATCAAGAAGACCCACTTTTTGGCCACGCTGCTGTAATGCTAGAGCCAAATTAACCGCGGTAGTTGATTTACCAACACCACCCTTACCTGAGGCAACTGCAATAATATTTTTAACTTGGGTCAACACAACAAATACTCCAACTTATAAGTGTTTTTAAATAACTCGCTTAACTGATGCTCGCGAACTGAATAGCCGATGAAAAGTTACCATAAAATCGCTATACTCGCGTCTTTATAATAAACGTTAAAAGATCCCGACCATGTCCTCAAAACGTCAAATTCTGGTTACTAACGCCCTACCATATGCCAATGCAGCACTGCACCTTGGTCATATCTTAGAGTACACTCAAACTGATGTGTGGGTTCGTTTTCAAAAAATGCGCGGTCATGAATGTTACTACGTTTCCGCCGACGATGCTCATGGTACAGCCATAATGCTCAAGGCCGATGAAAAGGGGGTTTCTGCAGAACAGCATATCGCCGATATGCGCACTATTCACGAAGCTGACTTTAAAGACTTTTTAATCGGTGTAGATAACTATCACTCTACGCACTCAGAAGAAAATCGGGTTTTTTCAGAGTTAATCTACAATCGGTTAAAGGCAAATGATCACATCGCACAACGTTCTATCACTCAGGCCTTTGATCCGGAAAAGAAGCTTTTTTTGGCTGATCGCTATGTAAAAGGTACCTGTCCAAAATGTAAAACTGAAGATCAGTATGGCGATAATTGTGAAGCCTGCGGCGCAACTTACTCACCTGTTGATCTCATCAACCCTGTATCAGTTATATCTGGTGCTACTCCAATTGAAAAAGAATCTGTCCATTACTTTTTTAAATTACCCGAATTTACCGAGTTTCTTAAACAATGGGTCAATAGTGGCACCGTCCAAAAAGAAGTTGCCAACAAACTGGGTGAGTGGCTAGACAGTGGTTTGCAAGAATGGGACATCAGCCGTGATGCGCCTTATTTTGGGTTTGAAATTCCCGATGCGCCTGGTAAGTATTTTTATGTTTGGTTGGACGCTCCTATTGGGTATATGGCAAGCTTCAAAAATCTCTGCGAACGCGAAGCAATAGATTTTGACCATTTTTGGGAAAAGGATAGCACTACAGAGCTCTACCACTTTATTGGCAAAGATATTGTTAATTTTCATGCACTATTTTGGCCCGCAATGCTTAAGAGCGCGGGCTATCGTACCCCCACAAAGGTCTGTGTTCATGGCTTTGTCACCGTTAATGGCAAAAAGATGTCCAAATCCCGAGGCACGTTTATTAATGCACGCTGTTATCTGGATCATCTGGATCCGGAGTATTTACGCTACTACTACGCATCCAAACTATCTGGCTCGGTGGAAGATATTGACCTTAATTTGGAAGACTTTATTCAAAAGGTCAATAGCGACTTGGTGGGTAAGGTAGTTAATATTGCTAGCCGCTGTGCCAAGTTTGTAACTAACGGTAATAATGGCATTCTTTCATCAAACATTGAAAATCAAGCGCTGTGGAATCAGGTCAGTGGGGCAAGAGACAGTATTGCTAACCACTATGAGAATCGTGATTTTAGTAAGGCCATTCGAGAGATTATGGCATTGGCTGATGCAGCCAATGAATATATCGCGGCCCAAGAACCTTGGAAACTTAATAAAGATCCGGACCAAAAACAAAAAGTTCAAGATATTTGCTCCTTAGGTATCAATATGTTCAGAGTAATACTGACTTATCTCAAGCCGGTATTGCCCTCTATGACGGCGGCCGGAGAGACGTTCTTGAATGATAGCTTGAACTGGGAAAGTGTTAACCAGCCTCTAGTTGAGCATCAAATAAATCCCTTTAAACCACTTATGCAGCGGATTGAAAAAGAGAGAGTTGAAGCCATGGTTGAAGCCAGTAAACAGGATCTTCCTAAGACTACCAAAAGCATAGTCAGCGGCCCATTAACTGATGAACCGTTGGCTGATGAGATCAGTTTTGATGATTTTATTAAGGTCGACTTGCGCGTTGCGCTAATTGTCAAAGCCGAGCATGTTGAGGGGGCAGACAAATTACTGCAATTGACGTTGGATATTGGTGGAGAGACACGGCAAGTGTTCTCAGGGATCAAATCTTCCTATGATCCGGAATCTTTAGAGGGACGACTGACGGTTATGGTTGCTAACTTAGCGCCACGTAAAATGCGCTTCGGAATATCCGAAGGTATGGTGCTCGCAGCGGCCGACAAGAACGGTATATACCTATTAGAACCTGATAGCGGAGCTCAGCCGGGCCAACGTATAACCTAAGCGTACGCAAACTCAGTGAGAGTATGCTACTGGTACTAGTGGTAGAAGGATAATTGATAAAAGATTCGCTTGTTTCGTGATATTTGTTGAATAGCATCGATCGATTCCATGATAATGGAGATAGACAACAGGCACTATAATAAGAGCATGCAAGAATTCGCCGTCATTCTGGTCAGCTCTATTCTGATCAACAACTACGTTCTAGTGCAGTTCCTTGGACTGTGCCCGTTCATGGGTGTATCGAAAAAGCTTGAATCTGCCATTGGAATGTCCGCTGCAACGACATTTGTATTGACGCTTACCGCCATGGTCAGCTACATCGTCAATGAGTTGATATTGATGCCGTTGGGATTAATGTATTTGCGTACCATCGCCTTCATTTTGGTGATTGCCGCGGTCGTTCAATTTACTAAGATGTTTATTGAAAAAACCAGTCCTCTTTTATATCGCGTGCTCGGTGTATTCCTCCCTCTAATAACGACGAATTGTGCGGTGTTGGGTGTCGCACTACAAAATGCTAATAAAGATCTCAATTTTATGCAGTCGTCCCTTTATGGCTTTGGTGCCGGTGCTGGTTTTTCTCTCGTACTAATCTTCTTTTCGGCGATGCGTGAGCGACTAGCCGCTGCAGATATCCCGAAACCTTTTGAGGGAGCTGCGATTGCCATGATTACCGCGGGCTTAATGTCATTGGCGTTCATGGGTTTTAGTGGGCTTGTTTAGATGATCACATTACTCACTGAAAACACTATGCTCGCCGCTCTACTAGCACTAGTTGGACTGGGTACTCTATTTGGGGGCCTGCTAGGCTATGCCGCTGAAAGATTTAAAGTCGGCAGCGATCCTATTGTTCAGCAACTTGACGAACTGTTGCCGCAAACACAGTGCGGTCAATGTGGCTTTCCTGGTTGCCGACCCTACGCTCAATCCATAGCAGATGGAGATGCCATTAATAAATGTCCCCCAGGGGGCCAATCAACAATTAATGCCATTGCCAATTTATTGGACATCTCAGCGCCGAGCCTGGATGAAGAGCATGGTGAAGAAGAAATTAGAACCATCGCGTACATTAGAGAAGACGAATGTATTGGCTGTACTAAGTGTATTCAAGCCTGTCCTGTTGATGCAATATTAGGCGCCGCAAAACTAATGCATACAGTAATTGTACAGGAGTGTACTGGTTGTGACCTCTGTGTCGAACCATGCCCGGTAGACTGTATCGATATGTTACCCGTTGTAAAAAATATTAATCAATGGCAATGGTCTGCGCCTGCAAACTATGTTGATTTAATTGCCACAACAGCATCTGGAATACACGAGGATGCCGCATGAGACGCGTATGGAATGCGCCTGGCGGTGTTCATCCGCCAGACAATAAAGCACAGTCACTTACCTCAGGTATCGGTAACCTCCCGCTTCCTGAGAAGTTAATATTGCCGCTTACGCAGCATGTAGGCACGGCCGCAAAAACCTGCGTTGCAGTGGGTGAAAAAGTTCTCAAAGGACAAAAACTGGCATCTGCTAACGCGAGCATTAGTGCACCAATTCACGCACCTAGCTCCGGTTGGGTAACCGCTATTGAAGAACGGCCCGTGGCTCATCCATCAGGTATGTCAGCGCCCTGCATAGAGATCACCTGTGATGGAGAAGATCGCTGGATAGAGCGAGTGAGCTACCCAGATTATCAGCAGGCCAGTGCTCTGCAACTGCGTAATCTAATCGCCAATGCTGGTGTTACCGGTTTGGGTGGCGCAGGCTTTCCATCGGCGATTAAGCTTGATGGGGCAGTAAAAAAGCCCATAGACACGTTAATTATTAACGCGACTGAGTGTGAACCTTATATTACCGCCGACGATATACTCATCCGCGAGCGCGCTGATCAGATTATCCAAGGTATTGACATCATTAGTCATCTATTAGGTAGACCAAAGACGATTTTAATT
>DCBC01000157.1:3529-4068 GCA_002313335.1 Porticoccaceae bacterium UBA1117 | reverse complement strand
GCCAGTCTGGACCGTTTCCGGGGATTGCGCATCTTTGACATCTCCGATTTGAGCCGCCCGATGCAAGTGGGCGCAGTACAAACTTGCCGCGGTTCTCACACCCACTCGGTGGTGACAGGTCCTACTCCAGATGGCAAGATCCTGGTCTATAACTCGGGCACTGGAAGGGTTCGTGAAGAAGAAGAACTGGATCAGTGCATCGACGACATTCCCGGTGATGACCGCACTGCCCTGTTCCGCATCGATGTGATCGAAATTCCAGTGGATGATCCCTCACAGTCGAGGATCATCGACAGCCCCGCTGTATTTGCTGACCCGGAAACCGGCGTACTGGCCGGTCTTTGGCGTGGCGGCGACCACGGGGATGACACGCAGGAGACCAACCGCACGGACCAGTGTCATGATATAACGGTATTCCCATCGGCCAACTTAGCTGCTGGCGCCTGTTCCGGCAATGGTATTCTGTTCGACATCACGGACCCGCGTAAACCCACGCGCATCGACGTGGTGACCGACTCGGGATTTGCCTACTGGCACTC
>DCBC01000157.1:1589-3128 GCA_002313335.1 Porticoccaceae bacterium UBA1117 | reverse complement strand
GCTTGGGACCCTTTGACCTGGGGTGCCGACGCCATTTACGACATCGTTGATGACAAACTCGAATTCCGAAGCCACTACAAGATGCCGGCTCCGCAGTTGGAAACGGAAAACTGCGTAGCTCACAATGGTTCTATCGTCCCTGTCCCCGGCCGCGACATCTTCGTGCAGGCGTGGTACCAAGGTGGAATCTCGGTGATCGATTTCACCGATTCCTACAATCCCTTGGAGATCGCGTACTTTGACCGCGGCCCCATACTAGAGGATGAATTGATCACGGGAGGTTATTGGTCCGTGTATTATTACGAGGGCACTATTTATGGAACAGAGATCACCCGTGGCCTAGACGTACTAAAACTGATACCCAGCGAGTATATGAGTGAGAATGAGATCGCCGCCGCTGCAATGGCTTACCCAGTTATCGGACCTCGTCGGTTCAACCCGCAACAACAGGTGCCTATGACGTGGCCTGCGGCACCGGAGGTGGCGAGTGCATACATCGATCAGCTACTGAGAGACAACGCCATAGCTGAGGATGCGGCAGAAAGCATCGGCAACATGCTCGACCAAGTTACGCAGGCAATGGAAAACGGTGGCGACAATAGACTCGCTCGACAGATCAATAGCTATAGGTTATCGGCTAAAGGATCGAACGTTGATGAGCTAACGCGGCATCGACTTGAAAAATTACACGCCACCCTAAAGGGGATCGCCGCAGGTCTTCGTGGCTGACCGGCGAGCTTATGAATTGTTTGACTTTAAAATCAACCTTAAAATAATTTTTTCTTAATCTATTTTTGATTCGTGAAGAGGCGGGAGTAATTCTGCCAAATATTTCATTTCTTCCTCTGCATGACGCTTTAAATCTTTTGCGCTCTGTTTATTAAGAACAACTAGACGCATTAAAAAAGTATTACCGATAAAACCCTTTAATGAGGAGATGGTTTTGTTTCCTTCACGCTTAGCAACATGTCCTAACCAAAAGCGAGATCTCATCTCTGCTCCATTTAGAGTATTCCTAACGACATGACACATTTTTGCTATATTCATTTCTTCATCAAGCAAACCCACTCTTGCACAAATAACAAATGTATCTTCATCATTAGGATCATAACCAAAGAACTCAAACGGATTAACAAACTGTATTCTAAGTTTTGATAAATCCCCTCCGATATATTCATGCACTAAATGGCTAGCGCCTATAATTTCTCCGGGCTCTTTATTTTCCCAATCCATCCATACATGATCTTTAGGATGCCACCAACTGTAATGTTCTGTTGTTTGAAGAAAATCAGAAAACCACCAACGCAGCATGTCTGCCTTTACTTCAGGCATTGGAGTTCTTACAGCAACAAGATAAGAAGCATCGGGTAATCTGCGAACTTCGGTAGCATAAACTCCTGCTTGTTTTACCAAAGCTTTCTCGGCATCTATGGTTTGTTGAAATGGCCGCAATCCAAAGACAGATATAATGATTAATAATGTTAGTAAACTATATGTTATAAGCTTTCTAAACTTCGTCATTCACACACCATAGTTATG
>DCBC01000157.1:0-1235 GCA_002313335.1 Porticoccaceae bacterium UBA1117 | reverse complement strand
CGTCGCCCTCGACAGTACCCCTGAAGCATCTCTCCCTTCTCACAGACCACCAACATCGCTCGCCAATTCTCAACAAAATGATCGGCATCTTTCTGACCTAAACGTTCAACCATAGTAGGATAGAGCCTTCCTTTCATAAGCTCATACTCTCTACGAGCCTGATTACGATACCAGTCAGATGCATCCTTTATTGTGACGTCAATATAACCAATCTTCTTGAGATGGGCTTTGTATTCTTCTAATGTTTCAAGTGCAAAGGTAAGACCTTCCATTTTGAACCAGTAAAACATGTCTTCTGACAAGGGTTCTTCTGATTTGGTCCAGTCATAACATGTGAGGTAACCGCCGGGTTTAAGCACTCTATAAGATTCTCCGAAGATATTTGCCTTATCCTTTACTTGTGTGATCGCAGCTGATGTAGCAACAATATCAAAAGACTGATCAGGAAAATCAAGTGCCCCCGCTTTGACAGCGTGAAACTTGCATCTATCCTGTAATCCCATCTTAGTTGCTGCCTCAGTGGCTCTCTTGATTAGTGGTGCCTCAAGATCAATGCCAACAACATCCGCACCAAATGTGTTGACCATCTCAAAAGCTTGGCCTCCTAAACCACAACCAATATCAAGGATACGTTTTCCTGCTGTTTCAATGCCATTAAACATTTTTTCGACATTGTCCGAACCGCCTGGAGTCATGTAACCTTCTCCCCAAATCAGCTCCAACATAGTGATCAAATTGTCGTAATATTCGTCTTGGTGATCCATTCTTTGTTCTGTTGTAATAATTATAAATAAAGGGTTTCAGAGGACATTTGATTTTTTTAACCATTGCATTTGAAGGGTTATCCCTACGATATAAATCAAAACAAATGACATTTGAAAACCCATTACCAAAGGATCGTCAAATGAGTTAGCGAAAGGATCGTCAACCGGCAGACGTAGCAAGAAGTCAGTGATCGCCGGAATCATATGGAATAAAATAGTACTTGAGTAGCCTAGTGCTTGAAAATATTTTGAAAAAGAACCAAAAAGTTTTACCTTTTCCATAATTACCCCACCTGCAACAGCCACTAAAGTTAATACAGCTAGCATATGTCCTACTCCAAAGCCGCCTTGGTTGTATATTCCTAAGGCTGATGCAGCAACAATTATGGTGAGTAACAAATAAAGTTTTCCTGAAAACTGTGCTAGTGAAAATATCTTGTATTTAATTAACGTGTAAAACGCAATTATTAA
>DCBC01000004.1 GCA_002313335.1 Porticoccaceae bacterium UBA1117 | reverse complement strand
GCAGAACATTAATGGATTTTAACTATTTATGACTATACAGCTTACTTTTCCCTACCCGTCAAAACCTATCGCAATCAAAACAAACATGTGTGACCAAAACGGCCATATGAATGTTTTGTATTATTCGCAAATATTTGGTGAGGGAATTGAAGATTTTTATGCCACCACCCTGGGTTTTTCAGCAGAATACTTCGACTCCGGATTTTCTTCGTTTACTCTTGAGGATAATATTAAATATGTTAAGGAGTGTTTATTAGACGAAGTTGTGGTCACGCGCTACAGGCTGCACCGCGTTAATAAAAAATTGATTCATCTCACGGCGGTTATGCTTAACCAAAAAGATCAGCTGTGCGCAATTTATGAAACGGTCTTAGGTCACATTGATATGAACACACGAAAAACAGCACCAATGTCGGGCCCTTTTTTAGATAATTTATATCAGATAATGCAAGAGCATAATCAACTGGTTATTGATATTCCCTTAAGACTGGGGGTCAAGGAATTTTAAACAGAAACTATTATTGGCATTTAAAATTATACTCAGGGTCTACTGAGCTGTACCATTGTCAAAAATCTTATAATGAACATGGAGAAACATCGTGGAAGCCTTTGTAAATTACCTTAACAGTATCATCTGGAGTTCAGCGCTTATCTATTTGTGCTTGGGGACCGGTTTGTATTTTTCGATCCGTACCCGCTTTTTGCAGATTCGGCACTTCCGTCACATGATAGCATTGATGTTTCAGGGTAAAAGCTCTGACTCCGGTGTATCTTCATTTCAGGCTTTGGCAATCTCTCTATCCGGCCGCGTTGGCACTGGAAACATTGCAGGTGTTGCTACCGCCATTGCTATGGGTGGCCCAGGCGCGGTGTTCTGGATGTGGTTGGTTGCGTTTCTCGGCGCCTCCACAGCCTATGTTGAAGCTACATTGGCCCAAATCTACAAAGAAAAAGACGATAAAGGTATGTATCGCGGTGGTCCCGCATACTTTATAGAGAAGGCAATGGGGCAGAAATGGTACGCCTGGTTGTTTGCGGTGTGTACCATCATTGCCGTTGGCTTTTGTCTACCAGGCATACAAGCTAACAGTATTGTTGCTGCCGTTGAAAATGCCTGGGGCGTGCCGCCAGTCGTTGCTTCCTCAGTCATTGCGGCTGGTGTTGCTGCAATTGTCTTTGGTGGTGTTCGGCGTATCGCCCGCTTTACACAAATCGTAGTGCCGGTCATGGCACTAGGCTATATTCTCATTGCTCTAGTGGTGATGGGTGCTAACTACGAAAAAATTCCGGCGATGTTTGGTTTAATTATCGACAGCGCCTTTGGCTTTGACGCCGGCTATGGCGCGATTATTGGTATGGCCATTCAGTGGGGTGTTAAGCGCGGGATTTATTCTAATGAAGCGGGCCAGGGAACAGCCCCTCATGCCGCAGCTGCAGCCGAGGTTTCACACCCGGCCAAGCAGGGCTTAGTGCAGGCCTTTTCAGTTTACATCGATACCTTATTTGTCTGTACGGCTACTGCCTTTATGATCCTTCTCACTGGCCTGTACAACGTGCAGGGGCCAGACGGTGTAATGCTGTATACCGGTTTGGCGGGCGTAGAAGCGGGGCCTATTTATGTACAGAGCGCCTTTGAAACGATCATGCCAGGTTTAGGTGCCAGTCTATTGGCGATTTCGTTATTCTTCTTCGCTTTTACTACTATTTTAGCTTACTACTACATCGCTGAAACAAATGTCACTTTCATTAACCGCGCAGTCCACCGTCCTTGGTTGATGATATTTTTAAAGTGGTTAGTGCTCACATCTGTTATGTATGGCGGCATCAAGTCTGCAGACCTTGCATGGGCTTTAGGTGATGTCGGCGTTGGTGCTATGGCCTGGTTAAATATTGTAGCGATTTTAATTTTACAGCGACCTGCATTATTGGCGCTAAAAGACTACGAGGCACAACTTGAAGATGGAGTTGATCCCACGTTTGATCCAGAGGCCGTGGGTATAGAAAATGCTGATTTCTGGGTGAAGGAAAAAGTAAACTAATTATCATTTAGTAAAAAGGCCGCTTATATAGCGGCCTTTTTTATGTCATCCGCCTAAAAACAGAATCCTGAAAAGTAACTAGTTATTAGGTGGCCAGCCACCCAACTCTTTCCATCGATTAACAATGCTGCAAAAAAGCTCTGCAGTTTTGATGGTGTCATATAGCGCACTGTGCGCATCATGATTATTAAAATCGATTCCTGCGGCTTTGCAGGCTTTGGCTAATACGGTTTGCCCGTAGGCAAGTCCTGCTAGGCTGGCGGTGTCAAAACAAGAAAACGGATGAAACGGGCTGCGTTTTATATCGCAACGATTAATCGCAGCATTGACAAAACCAAGATCAAAGTGTGCATTGTGAGCGACCATGACCGCTCGAGTACATCCAGTGCTCGACACTTCTTGACGAATGGGTTGGAAGATTTCACGCAGTGCCTCGCCTTCTTCCTCAGGGTCACGCTCTGGGTCAAAAAGATCGATGCCGGTAAATTCTAGAGCAGCATCTTCAACAATGGCACCTGGAAAAGGCTCAATATTTTTACTGTAGCTTTCTTTGATTTGTAGGTTGCCTTGGCCGTCCATTTCTAAAATAACCGCGGCAATTTCCAGCAGGGCGTTTTTGTGGGAGTTAAAACCGCCCGTCTCCACATCGACCACAACCGGTAAAAAGCCACGGAAGCGCTTGGCCATAAATGTATCGGTCGTTTCATTAATAATGTCCATTATTCCACCAACTTCCAGTTGAGTGTGGTGCCCGCACCCAGAGGAATGACCTGGGTATCTTCAAACGGCAGGCTGTCGGGCAATTGCCAAGCCTGCTTTTTCAACTCAATACTGACCTGATTATGTGGCAAGCCATAAAAATTAGGACCATTGGTACTTGCAAAAGCTTCAAGTTTGTCTAGTGCGTTTGCTTGGTCAAATACTTCGGCATACAACTCTATGGCGGCATGATGACTAAAGCAGCCGGCGCAGCCACAGGCACTTTCTTTAGCGCCTTGAGTATGAGGTGCTGAATCAGTTCCTAAAAAGACTTTGTGACTACCGCTGGTCGCAATATTAATTAGTGCTTGCTGATGAATGTTACGTTTTAAAATAGGTAGACAAAACAGATGGGGTCGAATACCACCAACCAACATGTCATTACGGTTATGCAGTAAGTGCTGTGGCGTAATGGAGGCAGCTATATTATCACCCGCACTCAATACAAAATCAGCACCTTGTTTGGTAGTAATGTGTTCCATGACAATCTTTAGCTTTGGGAACTGCGCCACTAGAGGTCGCAAATGTCGCTCAATGAATACGGCCTCACGGTCAAAGATATCGATATCTGGCGCGGTAACTTCACCGTGCATTTGCAGAATCATCCCCACCTCTTGCATGGCCTCAAAAACTGCGTGCATGTTATCCAGATTGGTAACGCCTGAGGCAGAGTTAGTGGTAGCACCGGCTGGATAATACTTGCAACCATAGATAAACCCGCTATCGGCGGCCGCAATAATGTCAGCAGGACTAGTATTGTCGGTAAGATACAGCACCATTAATGGTTGCCAGTTGGAGCCTTTAGGGCGCTGAGCAAGAATTCGCTCGCGATATGCGCTAGCCTTTTTCACGTCAGTCACTGGGGGTGTGAGGTTTGGCATTATAATGCCACGACCAAAGCTTCTTGTTGCTGCTGGGACCGTAGTCTTTAAAGCCTGGTTATCGCGCAAGTGGAGATGCCAGTCGTCAGGTTGGATCAGTGTTATGGTATCCATTAGAAAGGGTCCGCTTATGAGATGTGAATGCTACCGTAAATAAAGGCTGCATAATAGGTTTTGTGAAAAAGTAAGCAAAATCAATTAGCCAGTAGAGCTATTTATATGAATATAACGCTGTTAATTAACCGAGATTTGGCGAGTCATTTAGCATTGAGTTATCTCAGTAGGATGCTCAGAGGACATAATTTTTCGCTATTTATTTCAGAAAGAGTTGGCCCCGTTCAGGAATTACCCTCTGACTTGCTAGAATTAGCGATCTTTGAGCGTGAACTTCTTGATGATGGGCGCCCCACCTTTGCTCAGTTAGCAGAGCAATTAGGGTGTCAACTCCAAGATTTTGCTGATTGTGACGATCAAATTAATACGCCCAAGGGATTAAAAAAAATAACACTCTGCGAACCAGACCTGATTGTCTGTATTCGCTTTGGCCTAATTCTTCAACAGCCAATTATTGATTTACCCAAGTACGGGGTGATTAATCTCCATTCTGGATCTTTACCATTCTATCGTGGTGTGATGGCTACTTTTTATGCGATGCTTAATGAAGATACAGAAGTGTGTTCGACGCTTCACTATATTGATGACTTTAGGATCGATAATGGAGCCGTCATTGATACCGCGTCGGTACTTTTAAAACCCTCCGTTTCGTACACGTTGAATTCACTACATTTATATCATTCCGGTTGCGAGAACATCACCTCTGCGGTGAATAATATTGGCTATGGTCGTCAGATCGAGCAGACCGTGCAGGTAAAATACGGGCGTTATTACAGCTTCCCAACTGAGCATAAGCTATCTCAGTTCCATCTTATGGGCTACAGATTATTCAAGCGATCAGAGATTGATATAATTAATAAGTTATACGATCAATAGTAGACAAACAGTGAATCCCCAGCAAGCTTGAGTTAACATTGCGGCCTAATTAACTATCTATGAGGTTACCTAGTGACATCAGTTAAAAAAGTTGTTCTGGCCTATTCCGGCGGTTTAGATACTTCGGTCATTGTGAAATGGCTACAAGAAGAATATAACTGCGAAGTTGTTACTTTTACAGCTGACATTGGGCAGGGTGAAGAGGTAGAACCAGCCCGCGCAAAAGCCGAAGCTCTTGGTGTTAAAGAAATTTATATTGATGACCTGCGCGAAGAGTATGCTCGGGATTTTGTATTTCCAATGTTCCGTGCCAACACTATTTATGAAGGTGAATATTTACTAGGCACCTCTATTGCTCGCCCGCTCATTGCTAAACGACTCATCGAGATTGCTAACGAGACGGGTGCGGAAGCCATATCACATGGCGCGACTGGCAAGGGTAACGATCAGGTGCGATTTGAATTGGGTGCTTATGCGCTAAAGCCTGGGATAACGATAATTGCGCCTTGGCGTGAATGGAATCTTAATTCACGGGATAAATTAATGGAATATTGTGAAACGCACAATATTCCAGTGGAAATGAAACGTGGTAAAAAGTCACCCTTTTCTATGGACGCCAACTTGCTACATATTTCCTTTGAAGGAGGTAATCTCGAAGATCCTTGGTCTGAGGCAGAGGATGATATGTGGCGCTGGACGGTTTCGCCAGAGCAAGCGCCAGATGAGGCGACTTACATGACGATAAGTTATGAGAAGGGCGATATTGTCGCCATTGATGGTACCTCTATGTCGCCAGCAACGGTTATTGAACACTTGAATACTGTGGCTGGCGCAAACGGGGTCGGTCGGTTAGATATTGTCGAGAATCGCTATGTTGGTATGAAATCTCGCGGTTGTTATGAGACACCCGCGGGTACCGTCATGATGAAGGCGCATCGTGCGATTGAATCGCTGACGCTGGACCGAGAAGTTGCCCATCTGAAAGATGAGCTTATGCCGCGTTACGCCAAGCTAATTTATAACGGTTATTGGTGGGCCCCAGAGCGAATTATGTTGCAAACGGCAATTGACCAAAGCCAAGAATTCGTTAATGGTGATGTCCGCATAAAACTTTATAAAGGAAGTGTAAGCGTGGTTGGCCGACAGTCTAAAGATAGCCTATTTGATGCCAATATAGCGACTTTTGATGATGATGGTGGGGCTTATAATCAGGCAGATGCTGAGGGTTTTATAAAACTTAATGCGCTACGTATGCGTATTGCTGCTAATGCAGGTCGAAAGTTTTAAGGTATAGGGCCAGATTGACAGTAGCGCACCAATAATATGGACTCAGCTCTAGCGGAAGACTAGAGCTCAATTTAGTTAAGGATGGATCAATGTCAATCAGTATTGCTGATGTGAGAGATGCACAC
>DCBC01000151.1:7828-8009 GCA_002313335.1 Porticoccaceae bacterium UBA1117 | reverse complement strand
GATACCTCAAGTGTGATTTTTTGTCGTGGCTCTGCTTGGCAAGATGATCCAGAAAATCCAATAGCCCATTGCGTAGCTACCTTTATGAAAGTGGAAAGTCCAAGCATTTCGATAAGAAACGTGGTGCGAAGAAACTTTCGTCGTTTTGTTTTAGGCAAAAAAGTTGACGGTCAGGCAGGTG
>DCBC01000151.1:4872-7397 GCA_002313335.1 Porticoccaceae bacterium UBA1117 | reverse complement strand
GCTAAAATAGATGAGAGCGGCGTAATGTACTGGTTAGAGCGTCGACCCTCTAACATCGGTAATCCGTCGTTGCCCGCTATCCATGGTGGTGTAATAGGCGGGTTTCTTGAACTCTCAGCGTCGATAGAGCTACTCTATTTTCTCGATGTTGCTAGCATACCTAAGGTGGTAGATTTCTCTCTGGACTATTTGAGACCTGGTCGCTACAAAACAATTTATGCATCCTGCAGCTTGCTGCGTCAGGGTAAAAGGGTAGTAAATGTAGCTGCCACCGCTTGGCAGGATGATGTGTCAAAACCTATCGCCACTGCGCGATGTCATTTTTTACTTCCGTAAAAGATCTAACACCTTGAAATTTCCGGTTATGCCCCCATTTTTGTAAACAGAAAGACATATACGTGTCGATTAATAACGTCCTTATAACTGTTAGGAGAGAAACCAACAATGACCGCTAAAGCAAAAACCGGTGCTGAGACATTAGGCTTCCAAACTGAAGCCAAACAACTATTGCACCTCATGATCCATTCTCTTTACTCAAATAAAGAGATCTTCCTTAGAGAGCTAATTTCTAATGCATCAGATGCCACAGATAAGCTGAGGTTTGAAGCACTAGAAAATCCGTCTTTGTATGAAGATGATGGTGACCTACGTATTCGTATTGGCGTTGATGAAGAGTCTAAGACTATCACTATTACTGATAATGGCATTGGTATGTCACGAGACGAAGTGATCGCTAATTTGGGAACGATCGCTCGATCAGGAACTGCGGACTTCATGAAGAATTTAACGGGAGATCAAAAGCAAGACTCACAGCTAATCGGGCAGTTTGGCGTAGGTTTTTATTCATCGTTTATTGTTGCAGATAATGTAGTTGTTGAGACACGTCGTGCTGGCGCCAAACCGTCTGAGGCAGTGCGTTGGAGTTGTAGTGGTGAGGCTGACTACCAGATAGAGGCAATTGAACGAACTGAGCGTGGCACTACCATTACCATGCACCTAAAGTCAGATGAATCTGAGTTTGGTAATGATTGGCGTTTACGCAGTATTGTTAAAAAGTATTCTGATCACATAGCGATACCTGTTGAAATGCTAAAGCAAGATATGCCTCCTATGCCGGGCAATGAGCAGGATGCTGAGGCGGATGAAACCGTTATTACTACGCCCGAATGGCAGGCAGTCAATGATGCAAAAGCGTTGTGGACAAGGTCAAGAAGTGACGTGAGTGATGATGATTATAAAGAATTCTACCGCCATGTTTCCAGCGACTTTGCAGAGCCACTTACTTGGAGCCATAACCGCGTAGAAGGGAAACAAGAATATACAAGCTTGCTATATATTCCTGGTATGGCACCCATGGATTTGTATCAGCGTGAAGCTGTCAGAGGCATCAAGTTATATATAAAGCGCACGTTCATTATGGATGACGCAGAGCAGTTTATGCCGATGTATTTGCGTTTCGTGAAAGGTGTTCTAGACAGCGCCGATCTCCCGTTGAATGTGTCTCGAGAAATTTTACAGAAAACCCCTATGGTCGACAGTATTCGAGCAGCATTGACTAAGCGAACCTTAGATATGCTTGGCAAGATGGCGACTAGTGAACCAGAGAAGTATGCTACCTTTTGGTCTCAATTTGGTGCTGTTTTAAAAGAAGGGCCAAGTGAAGACCATACTAACCGCGAGAAAATAGCGAAGCTGTTTCGCTTTGCAAGTTCATCGGTTGACGGCGCTGTCCCCACTGTAAGTCTAGCTAGCTACATTGAGCGGATGAAAGAAGGGCAGGACAAAATCTATTATGTCACCGGTGACAGCTATTCTGTAATCAACGACAGTCCTTATCTAGAAGTGTTTCGCAAGCATGGTGTAGAGGTTCTGTTGATGTCAGATCGTGTGGATGAATGGATGATGGGTTATCTAACAGAGTTCGATGGTAAGTCTTTCCAAGATGTGGCCCGTGGTGAGCTTGATCTGAGTAAAATCACCGGGGAGCCATTAGATTCGGATGACAATAAGTCTACTCTTGATAACGATGAGCACAAAGAAAGTGTTACGCGGATAAGTTCGTTACTGGAAGGTCGAGTACAGCAAGTACGTGTTACTAGCCGCTTGACTGACTCACCGGCGTGTTTAGTGGTGGGTGATAACGATATGGGCGAGCAAATGCGCAAAATCATGGAGGCCGCGGGGCAAGCTGTGCCGGAATCAAAGCCAATACTTGAAGTGAATATGGCGCATCCATTGTTATCTAAGCTAAGTGCAGAGAGTGATGATGAGATTGCTGCTAGGCTTGCGGGAGTTCTCTTTGATCAAGCGGCTTTATCTGCAGGGCGGCCACTGGAAAATCCTGCTAAGTTTGTGCAGGAACTTAACAAACTTATGTTTGGATAAGTATGTGAGTTGATTGTCTAAGCGTGCATGTTGGCGCTTAGATTTATTACGGCTGACACCATGGGAAGCAGTAACTATAATGTGTTTCGGGGAATGTTTTGTGCAGAGGTAAGCGTGACGAATTCTAAAAAATATAAGGT
>DCBC01000151.1:0-4478 GCA_002313335.1 Porticoccaceae bacterium UBA1117 | reverse complement strand
GTGACGCTATGGCTTCGCAGTGAGATTGTGGCTAATCAGATCATTTCTTCGGGTGAAAACTCAGCTTATCTGCCAGGGTATAAATTGCATCCTAGCATCACAATTAGTACCGATTTAGAAGATACTGTTAAAAATTGTCAGAGTGTGTTTTTCGCTGTACCAAGCAGCGCATTTAGGCTGCTCGCGAAAAAAGTGAGTCAGTGGCTGCCAAAGAATACCTTGGTAATAAGTACAGCAAAAGGTGTTGAGAACGATACCTTTTTGCTACCTAGTGAAGTTCTACGTCAAGAGCTTCCTAATCACGAAGTGGGACTTATTAGCGGCCCAAACCTAGCCAAAGAAATAGCTAATTTTCAAATAACAGCAACAGTTGTTGCCAGTGATAACGATGCTTTCTGTGCTCAGATTCAACAGTTATTGGCATCTTCTTATTTTCGTGTATATATCAATCATGATCGATTTGGCGTTGAGTTAGCGGGTGCATTAAAAAACATCTATGCCATTGTGTCGGGAATCACCGACGCTATTGGTGGAGGTCAAAATACGAAGGCCGTTGTGTTGACCAGAAGTTTGGCTGAAATGAGCAGATTTGCAAGAGAGTTGGGTGCCAACCCAATGACTTTTTTAGGGCTTGGAGGGATAGGCGACCTCTACGTTACTTGTACATCACCACTGAGTAGAAACTTTAGAGTTGGCGTATTCCTGGGTCAGGGAAAGACATTAGAGGATGCGGTCATAGAGGTTGGTCAGATCGCTGAGGGTATTAATACTACCAAGTTGGTCAAAGAAAAGGCGGACCAACTTGGGATTTATATGCCATTGGCGTCTGCTTTATATGCTACATTATTTGAACAGCGACCTATTAAAGAGTCGTTGAGTACGATGATGCTTTCTGAGCAAAATATGGATGTGGACTTTATGGTGAAATCAAATGACGAATAATGGAATACATGTAAAGAGATCTAGTACTTGGATTAGATTAGCCTATATGGTGTTTTTTGGGCTACTTATCGCAGTGGGTAGACTGGTATTAGGAATAGTTGTTGTAGGACAGTTCTTGATGGTACTAATTACCGGTAATGACAACGATAACTTGCGCAATTTAGGGCAAGGTTTGGCCAAGTGGATATACCAGGGTATATTATTTTTGACCTTTAATACCGACACAAAACCCTTCCCGTTTGACGAGTGGCCTCAAGTAGATGCCTCTGAGGGTTACTCATCACGAACAGCTCAGTCGGTCGATACCAAGGCTACTAATGCTGCTGATCCCGATATAGCCAGTGAGGACGACAGTAGTATTCCCTCTTTTGTAGTAAGCGAAGATGCTGAAGGATCGGATCCAGACAAAAAAAAGGAATAAAGCGGCTTAGTTCGTCAACATAGTTTTTGGGAATGACGCCAATACTAGTGTGTATGGTCTGCATGAATATTAGCCTATGTACTTTATGCCTGTCGCTACAAACTTTGAGTGGTAGTAAACGTTAGAGTTTGTGTAGGGTCAGACCCCCCTAAAAGGCCACTATCGTTGACTGCTGTTGCGGTCGGTGTTTTATGGTTCGGTAACTAATTTGTCACTGCTGCCGCGATTTAAAAAAATTAATCTTGAAATTATTCAGTTTGATGATTTAATGCTGCTCACAGACAAAGGGCAGTGAAGGTTTTCCCGAGGATTCGACATAAATAGTCTTGGGTATCCTGTCTGTCAAATGGTTATGTCAGGACGAACGTTTTATTTATTTACCCTAGAGTAATGTGCCTAATTTCATGCGCACTAAAGCGGATTACTCTCCATGATCTTTCCCTCAAGAGGAAGGGCAACTAAACTGGATACCAAATGCCAATTGAATTTATCAGAGAACGAACATTTGAGTTGAACGGCCTTACGCTGACCGCTAAAGAGTGGGGTCGGTCAGGCTCAACACCGGTAATTGCATTGCATGGCTGGTTAGATAATGCGGCGACGTTTGATCGTATGTTGCCGTTTATGGAGAATCTCCATGTTATTGCATTAGATTTGGCCGGTCATGGCAGAAGTAGCCATAGATCGATAGACTCGAGTTATGATATTTGGATTGATATTGGCGAAGTGATGTCGGTAGCAGATCATATGGGTTGGGATCGCTTTGCTCTCCTTGGTCACTCTCGCGGGGCAATAATCTCCGGTCTTATCGCGGGTACCTTTCCTCAGCGTATTTCGCATGCAGTTCTTATTGATGGCTATGTGCCAATGCCGCAGTCGGCCGATAACGCCGCCAAGCAAGTAATGAAAGCTATTCGTGAAAATCGTCGCTTCGCAGCATCCTCGCCCACGTTTTTTCAGGACTTCGATCGTGCAGTGCAAGCTCGAGTCAATGGGTTTGTACCGTTACAGGTCCAGGCTGCGACATTGCTTGCGAATCGCGGTGTTGCAGAAAGTCCAAGAGGTTTTTACTGGGCCAGTGACCAACGGTTAAAGGCAGCTTCATATGTCAAGTTTACCAAAGATAATTTAGAGAGCTTTTTTACGGCCATTTTGGCAAGAGTGCTGTTGATTCAGGCGGAAGATAGTGCGTTCTCACCAGATCGCCAACAGAGTGAGTTATTTAGTTGGATACCTCAGATGGAAATTACCAAGATGCCAGGCTCTCACCATCTTCACCTTGAAGATGAGGCGGAGAAGGTTGCAGAAAAAGTCCAAAAGTTTCTGACCTAATTACACTTGGTACAAAAAAGCCCAGCGTTTACTGGGCTTTTAGTACCTAAGGACAGCACTAAACTCGTTAGTTATTTCCCAGCAGAGAGAAAAACTCAGTTCGAGTTGCTTGGCTGGTTCTGAAACTACCTAACATGGCAGAAGTCTTCATTGACGAATTCTGTTTTTCAACCCCACGCATCATCATACACATGTGTTTTGCTTCGATAATTACGCCAACGCCTTGGGCTTGAGTGACCTCTTGAATAGTAGATGCAATCTGTTGCGCCAGTGTTTCTTGTATCTGTAAGCGACGCGAGAACATGTCGACAACCCTAGCCACCTTTGATAACCCTAGAACTTTGCCTGTTGGAATGTAAGCGACATGACACTTGCCAATAAACGGTAACATGTGGTGCTCGCAGAGAGAATAGAGTTCAATATCCTTAACCATGACCATTTCATCTGATTCAGAGGGGAACAACGCGTTGTTAATTACCGCATCTAAATCCATGTGATAACCACTAGTAAGGTATGCAAAAGCTTTTGCTGCACGGGCAGGGGTGTCAAGTAGTCCGGGCCGCGTTAAATCTTCGCCGGTGCTCTGAATTATCTTTTCAAAATGGTTGTTCATTGATAAATTCCAAATTTAATTTGTAATGTGTACGTAATTGCATTGTAAGTGTATCAAAATAAACACCAAAGCACCGATCACAGGTAAAATATTGTGCTCACGGAGGTAACATGACTGAAAAAACTAATTCATTGACAGATTCTGGCCAAAATAACGCACAAAGTACCACTCAAACCACGGTACAAGACTTACTGTTATTTGGTGAGACATTGTTTTCGAACAGTGAGATTTACTTTGGGCATGGTACCGATAGTGCTTGGGATGAGGCGGTATGTTTATTATCATTTGTGCTAGGTTTGCCGCCAAATGCGGATAAATCTGTTCTAAATAAAAAGCTGACTAAATCTCAAATTACAGAAGCCAAGTGCCTTTTTGATCGACGAGTTTCAGAGCGACTCCCTGCCCCTTATTTGACCGGGCAGGCGTGGTTTTGTGGTCTGCCGTTTATGGTGGATTCTCGTGTTTTAATCCCCCGGTCTCCTATTGCTCACTTGGTTATGAACTACTTTGAGCCGTGGCTAGCCACTGAGCCTTCTCATATCCTTGATCTTTGTACTGGTGGTGGATGTATTGGTATTAGTTGTGCCTACGGTTTCCAAGAAGCACAGGTGTTACTGAGTGATATTTCCGGAGAGGCGTTGGACGTTGCTAACATTAACATTCAAAACCATGCGTTAGGTAAACGGGTTAGCACAGTTCAATCCGATCTATTTGGGGCTTTGTCGGGTCAACGATTTGACTTAATTGTTTGCAACCCACCCTATGTAGATGCCGATGACTTGTCACATATGCCACAAGAATTTCATCATGAACCCAACCTTGCCCTAGCCTCTGGTTTTGATGGGCTGGACTTTACTCGCCGGCTTTTAAGTGAGGCGTCAGATTACTTAATGGATAAAGGCCTTTTAATTGTCGAGGTAGGCAATTCCTCGGTGGCTCTCGAAGAGGCTTTCCCATCAGTCCCTTTTCTTTGGTTTGAGTTCGAAGAGGGTGATGGAGGCGTATTCATGTTGACGCGCGAGCAACTTTTGGTACATAAGGATTTATTTAGCTGAAACGCGTATAATCGCAACGTATTAAGTCTGGTATTCAAATAAAAAGGTAGCTTAAAAAAATGTCGGGAAACTCAATTGGAAAGCTGTTTACAGTCACTAGTTTTGGGGAAAGTCA
>DCBC01000138.1 GCA_002313335.1 Porticoccaceae bacterium UBA1117 | reverse complement strand
AAGCTCGCCTCTGACAATGCCAAGTCATCCATTAGCTGAACAATATCATTGGCCATTGACGGAATATCCATTATTGACTCATGCGGTGAATCACCATGGTTACGCAAATCAATACTGATGACTCTACAGTGGGTAGCCAGATGTCTCGCCAAATTACCCAAATTTGAAAGGGAGCCGAACATACCATGCATAATGATTACCGCGTGCCCCTGACCCTGCTCACTGAAATTTAGCTGCATAATGTTTTAAAGTCCCTTATTAACGGCACTACGATTACGGTATTTATCTTTGTTCTTGAGACCCTTGGCATAAAGTCTTGGTCGCATGAAGCGTCGCAAAGCTGGGAAGAGATAACTTAATGTCACCAGACGTCCACTAGCCGCAGGCATCGCTATTTCAGTTTTTTCGCCCCTGGCGATGCTCACCACAGCGTCTGCAACGCCATCTGCACTACTCATCGGCTGCGAGAATACAATATCTTCAACAATATCAATTTCACTCATAATAAACCCAGTGTCGATGGGTCCTGGGGATACCACGCCAACGTTAATATTAGTGTCTTGGAGCTCATCAGCAAGGGCAAAGGCAAACGCCCGTAAGCCCGCTTTGGTGGCAGAGTAAGTAGCCGCCCCTTGCAACGGAGCCATTCCGGCAAGTGAACCGACCATAACGATTGCACCACCATCTGATTTTTTAATAAAGGGTATAGCCGCACAAGAAAGGATTAATGGTGCGCGCAGATTAACATCTACCATCAAACCCACATCAGCTGGGTTAACTTTTTCAAGATCTCCACGGCTATGCATGCCTGCGTTATTGATTAGCACATCAACTCGGCCGAATTCGGCTTCTGCTTTGTTTAGCAGTGCAAGGCATTGATCGGTATCGGAAACATCCATGGCGACAGTTAATACGGAGCATTTAGATGATAACTCCTCAGCTATTGCATCTAAGCCGGCTTGGCCACGAGCACAGAGTACTAAGTTTGCTTTGTGACCTGCAAATGCGTGTGCGCAGGCTGCGCCAACCCCAGCAGAAGCTCCGGTAATAATGACAGTTTTTTGCTCAAAAAAATGACCCATGCAATTCCCTACCTCGTTAGTGATGCTTTTTAAATGCGGTGTAAGTATACATTTTCTCGCATCTGTCTCTAGCTATTTTTAGCATCGCTCGAAGATTTTTCAATTAAATCGCGAAGTGCCACCTGGAGATGAGGAAACTTAAACTCAAAGCCCTCATTGACCGCTTTTGTGGGTTTAACCAACTGGCCTTGCAACAACAGCTCGAGTCCCATTTCACCAAATAACACCTTGACCATCACCGCAGGCATGGGCAGTAATGCAGGTCTCTTTAATGCAGAGGCTAATGCCTGTGTAAATTGTCGGTTGGTCACCGGATTGGGTGCTGTAGCATTAATAGGCCCAGTCAAACTAGTGTTTAAAACACAGTATTTTAACAGTTCAACCATGTCCTGAATGTGAATCCAAGACATAAATTGCCGACCATCGCCAATAGGGCCTCCCAGCCCCAACTTAAAGGGAGGTAGCATCTTAGCAAGCGCACCATCCTCACCAAGAACAATTCCAGTACGCATTAGACACACCCGCGTACCAAACTTTTCAAATTTCAGGGCACTGGATTCCCAATTAGCACAAAGTCTGTGGGAGAAACCATCTTCGCCACTATTTGACTCATCCACAGGTTCGTTGCCAGGCCCATAATAGCCAATTGCAGAGCCACTAATAAGCGTATCTGGAACTGATTGTCGATGGCTAAAAAACTCATAGAGCTTATCGGTAAGACCAGCTCGACTAGAGTGGAACTGTTTTTTCCGTGATTCAGTCCAACGTTTTTCAGCCAACGGCTCTCCAGCCAAATTAATCACTGTATCAATTTGTCTATCATTAGATATTTGTTCAAGAGAGGAAATAAGCTGAATCGAGCTGGGCAAAACCTCCTTCGCGGCCCTCACATTCCGAGTTAGCACTATTAACGACCAGCCTAACTTTTCTGCTTCACGGCAAAAATTTCTGCCAATAAAGCCACTACCGCCAGTCATCAGAATTGTTGGCATTTTAAATAATCCTTAAATTGGTGGTCATACTTAGACTAAATCTTACAATAACGCAGTTTAGCGACATTCTTTGCTTTACCCAAGTGATTCTGAATTGCTAAAATCTGCTGACACATTTTTTAAAGTAGATCGCTTTTAAAATAATAACCCAGGCAACAACAATGAGTCTTGCGAACAAAGTATTAGCATCGAATAATGACCTTCCCATTCGCTCCGATCAGCCGGTCCATAGCGGTAAAGTCCGGTCGGTATATTGGCTGACAGAGAGTGATAGCCGGAGACTGATTGCTGAAAAAAATTATGATGTAGCTTCAGATGCGCCTCTAGCCATAATGGTCATTAGTGACCGCATTTCAGCGTTTGAATGTATTTGGCGCGGTGAAGGTGATATGCGTGGGGTTCCAGGAAAAGGAGCCGCGCTAAATGCTATTTCTAATCATTGGTTCAAATTATTTCGCGAACAGGGTCTTGCTGACAGTCATATCCTTGATGTTCCTCACCCCCTAGTGTGGATTGTTCAAAGAGCTAAACCAGTAATGATTGAAGCTATATGTCGCCAGTACATAACTGGCTCAATGTGGCGGTCCTACGAAAAAGGCGAAAGAGACTTCTGCGGTATTGAATTAGAAGATGGTTTGGGTCGTGATCAGAAACTAGCGGAGTTACTCATTACTCCATCTACCAAGGGTATTCTTGCTGGTATTCCTGGCGTACCTGAGGTGGATGATGTGAACATTTCACGAGCTGACATAGAAAATAATGCTGCTGCCTTTAAGTTTAACAACAAAGGTGATATCGACGAGTATGAAAAGTTACTCAGAGAAGGTTTCGGGGTTATCAGCGCCGAGCTTGCAAAGCTGGATCAAGTTTTTGTCGATACTAAGTTTGAATTTGGCTATGTAACTGACAAGCAAGGAAAGGAAAAGCTTATTTATATGGATGAAGTAGGTACGCCAGATTCTTCAAGGATATGGGACGGTGCCAATTACAGAGATGGCAAAGTGGTCGAGAATTCGAAAGAAGGCTTTCGCCAATTGCTGTTAGCACATTTTTCGGAGCCTGAAATTCTACTCGATAAGAACCGAATGGATGAGCGCTACGCCTTAGCAAAAAACAACGAACTACCCGAAAGCATGATGATGCAGGTGTCAGACACCTATGTTAATCTTGCCGAGAAAATAACGGGGCAACCTTTGATAATGTCCGATAATCCAAAGGCGGAGATACTCGCAATCTTGGATCGCGACTATGGACTAGTTAACTACGGTTAGCTTTTCGAAGATCAAAATCCTACAGAATTAACACACACCAGGCGATTACCATGACTGAAGAAAAGAACATCAACATTGACTCAAGAAAACTGTTTAACCTTGGTGTGAATCTGCTGATCGCGGGCTTTATTCGACAAAAGCCGGAGGACGCTAAAAAGCTCTTCAAAGAGCTTAAGCAAGGCGAGTTAGTGCAATCGGGCCAGCTCACATCCGAGAAAAATGGAATGGTAATACCTATCAAGTTACAGCTAGACCGTAGCGAATATCGTGGTCAGTTTAACTATCCAAATTTTGAAATTTCGATCAAGACTATGCTACAGAAGTTCGAAACTGAAGTGCGCAAAGACAAAGAGTTAAAAGACTTGCATACGCTAACCAATGAAACCACTGGCGGTTTACTGTTTAACGTACCTACTGGCGTTAAGATCGGAGAGGACATTAATGTTCTTATGATGGCAGTGGAACCTGCAGAGGAAGCCTTGATCGTAAAACTGATGTTTATGAATCCAGAGCAGTTCCAATCCTAGCCTCGGTCGTCAATGTAAAATAATCTCCTCCAACTCATTGAGGGGTGTCTTTCGACACACCTCAATACCTGTCCTATACTCAAGTAGAAGGCGCATGATTAATTGACGCGTTAACGACCGCGTAGTACATACACAAACTCATTCGCCTCACCTAAATAATAAAAATAAAGGGGTTGGGCTATGAGACGCCATTTTTATATCAGTAGTAATCTTGATGAACTAGAAGATGTGGAAAAAGAGCTAGAGAACCAAGGAATATCAACGCCACATATTCACGTATTAAGCCTAGATGACGTCGCTGTAGCTCAACATAGCCGTCTTCATGAGGTTGAAGCGGTACTACGAACCGACGTCGTGCATGGGACAGAGATCGGCGCATTAATCGGACTGGCGATATCTGTAAGCATCTTACTAACAGCCCATCTAACTGGCTGGGCAGAGGGTCCAACATGGATCCCTTTTGTATTTTTAGCCATCGTAGTACTTGGCTTTTGTACATGGGAGGGTGGATTCTTTGGTATCCAAATAAAAAACAAACGCTTTTCTCATTTTGAGTCTGAGTTGAAAGCCGGTAATCATTTGTTTTTTGTAGATATCGAATCAGAAAAAGAGAAAATACTGGGAGATATTATCCGCTCTCACCCGCAGTTAGTAGCTGCAGGAGAGGGGCCATCAGTGCCTCACTGGTTTATACGTCTGCAGGATCGTTTCAAGAATTTCATAAAGGTTATGCCCTAGTGTCTTACTGAAAAAATAGCAGCCGATTAAAATAGGTATAGCTAGCCTCACTAGCCATTAATGCAATTAGTACCAAAATACATAGTGGTGGCATCAAAATTGCCAGTACAAAAGCAACTCGCTCCCATATCATATGCATAAATACAGCAATAATTAACCCAGCTTTTAGGAACATAAATACTAGAATTAACGTCCAGCGCAATCCACCTTGAATTTGCATGTAATCAACTAGGTAAGAAAAGCTGCTGAGAACGAACAATAACCCCCAAACTTTAAAATATAGGCTTATCGGATGTTCTTGAACGTGTGCATCACTGCTATGCTGCATGGTTAACTCCCCTACCAAAGATAAAAGAATGCAAATATAAAGACCCAAACAAGATCAACAAAGTGCCAGTACAGCCCAGTGATTTCAACAATTTCATAGCCCCTCTCTTCGTAGTCACCGCGCAGTACTTTTAGCGCAACAACAGTGAGATAAACCACGCCAATGGATACGTGAAAACCATGAAACCCTGTGATCATAAAAAAAGCTGCACCGAACTGCGCGGCACCCAAAGGATTACCCCAAGGGCGCACACCTTCCTCAACAATTAACTTGGTCCACTCAAAGGCCTGCATCCCCACAAAAAATACGCCAAACAAAGCAGTAACCAACATTAGCATCGCCGCTTTTTTGCGTTGACCGCGATAGCCACAATTAACGGCCATTGCCATGGTGCCACTGCTCGTAATCAGCACAAAAGTCATAATCGCAATAAGGATCAAGGGAATATGTTCGCCTGCAATAGTGAGAGCGAACACCTCACTAGAATTAGGCCAAGGCTCTGCGGTTGTCATCCTCACCGACATATAGGCAACTAAAAAACAACTAAAAATAAATGTATCACTAAGCAGAAAAATCCACATCATGGTTTTTCCCCAGGAAACATTTTTAAATGCATCTTTATCTGAGACCCAGTCCTGAACTAGCCCATTGACACCCGAAGTGGTTGAGGGGGTGGAATTTTGCATAGTATTTAGTCTCCTAATCCGCAGAATTTAGCGATAGCCGCATAAGTACCTGGAGAACTTGATAAAAGAGCAAAAAGTAATATCCAGATAACTAATAAGAAGTGCCAGTATGTAGCGCATAACTCAACACTTAGCTTTGCTAGAGAGATAGATTTACTGTCTAAATTTTTATCAACAACTGACAGTCGGTACGTGGCAACCATCCATGCGAACATACCGCCGAAAAGGTGTAATCCATGCAAGCCTGTCAGTAAAAAGAAAAACGCATTAGCGGGGTTGGTGCTCGCAAGATATCCACGATCAGTAAGGTATTGCCAGAATACTAACTGGCCAACTAAAAAACCGAATGAAGATAGTCCTGCTAGCCACAGGAATTCTCTGCTGTTCCCTTGTTGAGGTCGATCTATATTTCGCCGAGCTAATTCAAAGGCAATACTAGCCACTAAAAGCAAAGCACTATTTATCCAAAGCTGACCGGTCTGAGCCAGCGGTTGCCACGGCTCTGATAACGCCTCCCAATCAGAAACTTGCGACCGTAATATATAGGAGAGTAAAAACAAAAAGAACATAGAGCTAATAGCTGCCATGAGCAGATGAAGTCCCGTTTTAGCGCTCGCGCTGCGACGCTGGAAACGGCTGCGTGGTGCTGCAACTGGGGCCAAGGTAGTTTGTGCTAGCATAGGTATCTCCGCTTAAAAACGTTGATGTTACTATTCATCCAAATCACTCTCATGAACCGGCACCTCATCCCCTGATGTAGTCTGAGGTACATAATCGAGCTCCGCCTCGGGAACACCATAATCGTAAGCCCAGCGATGTACGACGGGCATAGATTCACCCCAGTTCCCATGTTTAGGCGGGGTGTCTGGCGTCAACCATTCAAGTGAGTTAGCCTTCCATGGATTGCCACCGGAGGGCTTGCCTCGAAACAAGCTATAGATAAGGTTAAATAAGAATAATAACTGGCTAACACCAACGGCAATGGCGACCACGGTAATGAAAGCATTTAGACTCTGAGCCGAATCCGGAATAAACTGATAATCTTCATAAGCATAATAGCGCCTGGGCATGCCAAGAAAACCTAAATAATGCATGGGGAAATAAATTAGATACGTGCCAAGAAAAGTTATCCAAAAATGTAACTTCCCAATACCATCGTGAAGCATACGCCCGGTAATTTTGGGGTACCAGTGGTAGATAGCACCAAACACCACCAAAATTGGAGCAACACCCATCACCATGTGAAAATGTGCGACAACAAAGTAAGTATCGGACAAAGGAATATCCACCACCACATTACCCAAGAATAACCCAGTCAACCCACCGACCAAAAACGTCACAATAAACGCTAAAGAGAAGAGCATGGGCACGGTGAGATGAATATTTCCACGCCACAGCGTTAGTAGCCAGTTATAAACTTTAAGGGCCGTAGGTACCGCAATCACAAGTGTCGTGGTTGCAAAGAAAAAGCCAAAGTAAGGATTCATACCACTGACATACATGTGGTGAGCCCAAACCACAAAACTAAGCACACCGATGGCTACTATTGCCCAAACCATCATTCTATAACCGAATATACTTCGTCTCGCATGGACACTTATTAGATCTGACACCAAGCCAAACGCCGGCAAAGCAACAATATAGACCTCTGGATGACCGAAAAACCAGAATAGGTGCTGAAATAATATTGGGCTACCACCGGTATGATCAAGCTGAGTTCCAAATTGCATCATGTCAGGCATGAAAAAACTCGTGCCTATAGTTTTGTCCAAAAGCATCATAATCCCGCTGACAAATAATGCTGGAAATGCCAATAGAGCCAATATGGTTGCGACAAAGATGCCCCAAACAGTCAGCGGTAGCCTAAACATAGTCATTCCGTGAGTACGAGCTTGCAGAACTGTGGTTACATAATTAAGCCCGCCCATCGTTGCGGCGATTATAAAAATAATCAGTGATACCAGCATCAAGATAATGCCCCATTCAGAACCCGGGGTACCTGCCGTTATCGCCTGCGGTGGGTACAGGGTCCAACCTGCGCCTGTGGGACCACCTGGCACGAAGAAACTAGCTATTAAGACTAATACCGAAACTAGATAAAACCAATAGCTAAGCATATTAACGAAGGGGAAAACCATATCCCGCGCACCGACCATTAGCGGAATTAGATAATTACCAAAACCACCTAAAAATAGTGCTGTGAGCAAGTAAATAACCATGATCATGCCATGCATAGTCATAGCCTGATAATAGCCGGTAGAATCCATATCAATACTGCCCGGAAATCCTATCTGCATGCGCATCATCCCGGAGAGAACCAAAGCTACGAGACCCACAGCAATAGCAGTAAGCGAGTACTGTATGGCGATCACTTTATGATCTTGGCTCCATACGTACTTGGCATAAAAGCTCGTTGGTTCGTGAAGTTCTTCGTGCTCTGCATCATCTACATAGGCCATGGGTTACTCCTCAACTGCAGGTTTAGTGGGCGAGCCTGAGCTCTCTGTAGACAGCGACTCAATGTAAGCAACTAGACTATCCAGTTGCTCATTGCTAAATTGGTAGGCAACCATTACAGGTGGATAACCCGCGACAATTTTTGCAGCCGGATCGACAATAGATTCAATTAGATAATCGGCGTCGACAAATACTTCACTACCATCAATGAGGCTCTCTTGACTACCAAATAAGTCTAGCCACCCTGGGCCAAGACTAGGACCTCCATCAATACTATGGCAGGCAAGGCAACCGCGGCTCGATGCTAAGAGCTGCCCCTGCTCTACTAGCCCTTCAACCGTACCTCCGGTAAGTACCTCTGCAAAGGTTATTTGTTCTGATAGCCATTGCTGATAGTCAGAGGCCTTATCAACAACAATTTGGCCGCGCATGTTGTAATGGCCAATACCGCAGTATTCAGCACAAAGAATCTCAAAGGTTCCTGGCACTGTGGGTGTAAACCAAAAATAAGTGATCTGACCGGGAATAAGGTCCATCTTGGCTCTAAATTGAGGGACATAAAAGTCATGCAGAACATCTTTAGAGCGGAGTAGAACTTTGGTCGGTTGATTGACCAAAAGGTGCATTTGATTACCTGCCACTAAAATATCGTCTTGTCCGGCGGCATCATCAGGATCAAGACCAAACGTATTGATTTCATCCATTCTACTGACACTACTACGACCAAACTTTTCATCAGTTCCTGGCAACCTATAGCTCCATCGCCACTGCTCACCGACAGCTTCAAATTCTACGGCGTTGGATGGGACATGAACGAAGTCGTTGTAAACTATGAGTCCTGGGGCGAGTAGCCCGCAAATAGCGACCGTGGTGATACCAATTAACCACCATTCAAGCTTTTTATTTTCGGGTTTATACTCAGACCTACGATCAGGATCCACTTGATATTTATAAACGCAGTAAGCCATAAAAATAACAATGGCAACAAAGAAGATACCCGTAATAACTAAGGTAATAGTGATGGTTGTATCAATCGATCCCCAATTCGATGCCAATGGCGTTGCTTGCCATGGACTGAGAAAATGAAACAACACTGAGAGAATAACAATAGCGACCAAAATAACTGCAAAAGTCATATTGATTTGACCCCTGTTACAAAGGGCAGGTGCCTTATATTGGCACTTTGCCAAAAAGACGAGCTATTAGTCCACGCTAAATATTCAGAGTCTTTTTGAAGCACTCTGTGAATTGAGACCTTAGTCGCCAATATATAATTATTTTTAACCTCTTCTTTGAGTCTAGCACACAGAAAAAATTCTGCTGAAAGCTTATCCAGAGGCGTGGAATTGGCGTTAAAAGCCGTTTGTACCTAAAAATACTGTGACAGGAGTGCGCGTTGTTAAGTATTATTTGCGAACGGTCTATTAGAACTTTACTATGCCCACATGACATCCCACCTTGCAAATTTTAGTTTTCGCTTTGCCGCTATCTTGCCAGAGATAGGCGGGGCACGCATGCCGTCACTGCTGATCAGTATGCTGAAAACTCTTGTGCCATTTGATAATGCAGTGATTGTGCATTATCAAGGTGGTAAGAGGCCTCAAATACATTACAACGACATACCACCATTGCAACGAGAAAGCCAAATTGACGGCTTTGTAAACGGCGCGTTTTTGCTCGATCCGTTCTATCGTGCCGCCATCGACAGAGGTATTGGTGGACTTCATAGACTCAGTGATCTGGCGCCGGAGGGATTCAAAAAGACAGAGTATTACCGCAGCTACTTTAAGTTTACAAAAATTAAAGATGAAATTGGTTACATTGTTCATCTGGATAACGATCAGTTTATAAATATATCTCTGGGCCGGCTAGGTTTGGTTCAACGATTCAATCGCACTCAACTTTCCTTACTTGAAGATATCACTCCCATCATCGAGAGTGTTTGTAATTTACAATGGTCTGGTAACGAAAAAAGGCCTTCTGGTCAGATTAGTCAGCTGCCAGGGCAATTAGACAGTGCGCTAAAATGTTTCGGGACCGCATATCTAACCGATCGTGAGACTCAGGTCGTACAGTTATTTTTGCATGGCCACTCAACCAAATCGATTGCCGAGCGTCTGGGTATCTCACCAGAAACCGTCAAATTGCATCGTAAAAATAGCTACGCCAAACTAGATGTGTCCTCGCAGGCCGAGCTGTTTTATCTGTTTATTGATTCTCTGGCGAGTCTAAATAATTATGTCGGCGGAGATCCACTGGTAGGTTATCTCTGATCCTCAAAAAATACAGCAACACCGTCCTGTAATCGCCCACTAATAGAACTTCCAGGAGAAAATTCTCCAGACAAAATAGCCTCCGCTAATGGATTTTCAACCAGTTGCTGAAGCGCTCGCTTTAAGGGTCTAGCGCCGTAGACAGGATCAAAACCGACCTCCATGATTTGATTGAGTAGCGCATCATCAAGACTCAAGTTTAAATCATGATGTGCCAAACGCCTTTGCAGTAGTTCCAGCTGAATGCTCGCGATACCAAGTAGTTCAGTCTTATCAAGGGGGTGAAAAACCACGGACTCATCGATTCTATTTATAAATTCGGGTCTAAAATTCATGGCAACTACATCCATCACTGCGGACTTCATCACCTCATAATTGTCTTCGCCGGAAAGTAGCTGAATAACATCTGATCCAAGATTAGACGTCATAACGATGACTGTATTTTTAAAGTCAACAGTACGACCCTGCCCATCAGTCAGCCTTCCATCGTCAAGTACCTGCAAAAGTACATTAAAGATATCACTATGAGCCTTTTCGACCTCATCTAAAAGCACAACAGAGTAGGGCCTACGACGTACCGCTTCCGTTAGATATCCACCCTGCTCATAACCTACATAGCCCGGAGGTGCCCCTATTAGTCTTGCTACAGAATGCTTTTCCATAAACTCTGACATATCGATCCGAATCATTGCATCTTCACTATCGAACAAAAATTCAGCTAATGACTTACAAAGCTCTGTCTTTCCCACACCAGTAGGTCCCAGAAATAAGAACGAGCCGTTAGGCCGATTGGGGTCAGCCAAGCCAGCGCGAGCTCGACGCACCGCATTAGATACTGCTTTTACAGCTTCGCCTTGACCCATTACGCGGTGATGTAGAACATCTTCCATGCGCATGAGCTTATCTCGCTCGCCTTCGAGCATTCTGGTGACCGGAATACCCGTCCACTTAGCAACTACCTCAGCAACCTCGTCCTCGGTCACCCGATTACGCAATAACTGTTTCTCTACGATATCATGATGGCTGGCCTCCTCCAGTTGCTTCTCTAGCTGTGGAATAATACTGTATTGGATTTCGGCCATTTTCTCTAAATTACCCACGCGGTGAGCCACCTCTAAATCAGACTTAGCCTGCTCTAACTCACTTTTGATATGGGTAGCACCCTGCATAGACGCTTTTTCGGCGATCCAAATTTGCTCAAGATCGGCATACTCTTTTTCTAAACCGCCAATATCCTCTTGAAGCTTCTTTTGTCGCTTCTTGGCTGCAGCATCGGTCTCTTTCTTCATTGCTTCACGTTCAATTTTTAACTGAATCAAACGCCGCTCTAGCCTGTCCATCACCTCTGGTTTGGAGTCTATTTCCATACGAATCCGGCTACCAGCTTCATCTATTAAATCAATGGCCTTATCGGGTAACTGACGGTCTGTAATGTAGCGTGCAGACAATCTTGCCGCCGCTATAATTGCACTATCGGTGATATCAACACCATGATGCACCTCATAGCGTTCTTTTAAACCCCTCAATATGGCAACGGTATCCTCCTCACTGGGCTCCTCCACAAGAACCTTCTGAAATCGACGTTCTAGCGCAGCATCTTTCTCAATGAACTTACGGTATTCGTCCAAGGTAGTTGCACCAACACAATGCAGTTCACCGCGTGCTAGAGCTGGCTTGAGCATATTCCCAGCATCCAGAGAACCTTCGGCTTTACCCGCGCCCACCATAGTGTGCAGCTCATCGATAAATAGGATGATTTGACCCTCTTGTTTAGAAAGATCTTTAAGTACCGCCTTTAAGCGCTCCTCAAAGTCACCTCGGAATTTAGCACCGGCTAAAAGAGCGCCTAAATCTAACGTTAATACTCGCTTGTTCTTCAAACCCTCCGGCACTTCACCATTGATAATACGCTGAGCAAGACCCTCAACAATCGCCGTTTTACCGACGCCCGGTTCACCAATTAGTACAGGGTTATTTTTTGTACGCCGCTGTAAAACCTGAATGGTTCTACGAATTTCGTCATCTCGACCAATGACCGGGTCAAGCTTGCCGTTTTCCGCGCTTTCCGTCAGATCGATAGTATATTTTTCTAGCGCCTCGCGTTTTCCTTCGGCATCCGGATCGTTCACTGAATCTCCACCACGCACGCTAGAGATACCGGCAAGCGCTTTCTTAGTATCTCCAAATTTCCCCAGCATTTTGCCTATTTGACCAGAATCTTGTAACAGTGTTTGCAGCAGAGTCTCACTAGACATATATTGGTCGTGATTTTTTTGCGCTGCCCGATCGGCTAAATTCATCAAGCGTCCAAGTTCTTGACTAATATTGACGTCCCCAGTGGGTGACTTGATCTTGGCTAACGTATCCAGCTGCTGATTTAATTGCTCCTGCAGACCACCAACATCAAATCCAGCTCGATTAAGAATAGGTCTGACACTTCCCCCCTGCTGGTTTAGCAGTGCAACTAATAGATGGGCAATCTCAATAGCCGAATGATCATTACCAATCGCAATAGATTGAGCATCCGCAAAAGCTTGTTGGAGTTGATTAGTTAGTTTTTCCGCACGCATAACTCTGCCTTTTTAATTTTAATCCGTTACCTATTGCAAGAGTTGGGGATGATATGCCCAAATTTCAATGTCATTTAAAAAATGAGCCCATCAAAGACAGACCTGTTAACCATAGACTCAATGTAATAGATCGACAAATGACTAAAAACTCTTTGGTGCCTTAGACTATGTGTTACTTCTTTTAAGCAATCTATTAGTATTGCGATAGACTCGAGTCTGAAACTGAAAGAGCATGATATCAACTGACCCCCTGGAGACTCAGTGAAGTATTTAATATTAGCTTACATCACCTTTACACTCAGCGCCTGTGGTGCTGGAGGCACTTCTTCTCAGCCACCTCTAGTCCTGCAACCTAACAGTTCCAGTGCCGAGTGCTCTCTCCCCTATCTGCCTGATTATCCTGATGCCTATTTAGGTATTCATCAGATCCCGACGCCCAGCAGCTCTCTATCCTCAACTATTGTTACACGAAGTATTTCTTTTAAAGACTATAACGGCGCATATGGAAACTGGAAGGATAGTGACGGCGATGGTTTCTTCAATAACTGCAGCAAACAGCAGTTCACCGAAAAAATATATTTATATACTCTAGAGCGTATGAAAGCGGCCGGTGCCAATAGCGCTTGGATCTATAACTATGCCCCATGGATCGATGTCAATACTGAAAATTTAGAGATCTATGTTCCTGGCTATTCTTTAAGTGATGATTTAGTTGGATGGTTGGTAAACGAAGCTGCTGGCATGGGTATCGATATTTTTTATGCTTGGCAATTAATGACGGTCGACAAAAATCAAAATCAAATTTTTGCAATAGGCTCCATTCCGACTATGGCAGTCCTACGAAAGCTAATGAATGCTCATGAAACTAACATGCTTAATCAGGCTGTTCTTTTAGAAGATCTCGGAGTTAAACGAATAAGTCTTGACTGGAATGCCATGTTTATTTGTTTCTGCGGTGATACTAAAGAGGAACTACTGGATTATTATCTTCAGCGTTTAGCTAGCCTAGCGGACCAACTTAAAAATACCTATAGCGGCAAAATTGAATACGGACAGATAGGCCGTGTCTATCCCGATGACGCAGTATTTTCTAAAATCGACAGCCTATACATAAACCCCAACTGGCAGGGTTTACAACTGACTGAGCAACAGAACAGTAAGCTAACCGTGGATATGGTTCGTGAAGCAGCACTCATCTGGTTCGAGCAAGAATATCGTAGAATCTACTGTTCGGACGAACCGGAGTGCACTATAACTGAGAAAAAACCGGTCACCGTTGGCATACAGATTCAGAGCAGAGATAAGATGTTCATTGACGGTTGGGTTGAAGACGGTTTTTGTACAGAGGGAACATTAGAAAATGATGTCGTTGTGAACTGTATACAGGATTACTACATCACCGACTTTTCAGTCCAAGCTGTTGGCTATGAGGGTATTCTTCAAGCTATTGATCAACAAACTTACTTTCAGATCACCGGGATTGATATTCACACAGGTTATTGGCTCACAGACACCTTGATTGGTAATGGTGAAGTGAATGCTGGGGAGGGCTTTCCAAATATTTCTCAGTCCATAAGAGGTAAACCTGCTGAAAAAATAGTTCAATATTGGTTTGATGGAATCGCTAATTAACTCCCCCCATGTATCCAGAAAACTCAGCCAAGGCAAAACATGGACCTTATGAATTTCTGAATGCTTATATGCTCAAACAGACATTATTTTAGTTACTTAATTCATAACTGAGCTATCACATGAACCCGGTATCAGTATCTTTTTCACGTAGAGAGATCTTAGCATCGCACGTCAATTGCTCATCCCCATAAATTGATTCCCAATCTTTTACTGTTTTAAGCTGTTCACATGTTAATTTTCTTGAACCCAGTGATAATGTGCTCGACAAATCTGCATGCATCAAGCGTGCACTCGCTTTATTTTTGCGCGATAAATTTTATGCGTTTTTTGTATCTAGCCTTACAGGTACTCAGTGTTTATAGGCCATTGAGCCCATTAGTTCTGGAGAGAAGCCTACATTTTTTTGAACCTACATTTTTCCAAAAAAATGGCTACTTTTAACGCTAATTTTGGTATGTGTATTATGCCTAGCAAACCACTCTAGCCAAGCAATCGCCTGCACTGATAAAATAAAGCTCGATCGACACTAACACAACATAAGAGACCCATTATGAGTAACGCGCAATCAAATGAGATATTAGATTTTACCGGACAGGTAGCCCTTGTAACTGGTGCTGGCCGCGGCTTGGGTCGCGAACATGCTCTGCTTCTGGCTGCGCGGGGCGCCAAGGTAGTCGTCAACGATTTAGGTACGGCTTATGACGGTAGTGGCGCCGCTCAGGGCCAAGTGGCTGACGAAGTGGTTGCTCTTATTAAAGCCAGCGGTGGAGAAGCTTTCGCCAATTACGATTCCGTCGAACAAGGCGAACTTATTGTCGCCGATGCAATAAATATTTATGGCCGTCTCGATATCGTGATTAATAATGCAGGCATATTGACGCCAGAAGTGTGGTCTGAACTAACGCTTGAGTCTTGGCAACGAACCCTAAATATCAACTTGACTGGTGTATTTTCAGTGATGAAAGCTGCCTGGCCGGTGTTTGTGCAACAGCAGTACGGCCGGTGTGTCATGACGGCCTCCCCCGCCATGTATGGCGCTGGCGTTGCTGCCTATGCCGCCAGCAAAGCCGGTGTTATAGGTCTGTCTCACTCGCTACAATTTGAGGCTAAAAAGCTAAAGCTCGACATTAAATGTAATGTGCTTATACCCCAAGCAGGCACTCGCATGACCGAAGACTTTGCCCACTCAATTAATGAAAGTCGCATAGCTGCTGGTAAAAAGCCGGCCCCGCGTGCCCCTGAGGCAATAATGAAGCGCTTGTCACCAGACAAAGTATCTGCCATGGCAGTATGGCTTGCGCACCGCAATTGCCAAGCCGAGGCCGCTCTATTTGAAGCTGGCGGAGGCTATTTCGCACAGCTGAATTGGGCGCGATCGGCACCGCTATTTGCCACCGAAAAAGAAGGGATTATGGGGGCGCCGATCCCGGAGAATATTCGCGATGGACTGGAGACATTGGCAGACTTTGATCGGGGCGATAGGCCGACATCAGGCGATGGTAGTATGGGTGCTCCCGATGCTCTGCAACGAGTGTTTGGCCACTTAAAATCCGATGACAGGTGACCGATCTATAAACGTTGGCTAGTAGCAGACACGCTGTAATTTGATAGTTTACTCAGAAAACGCTTTTTATCAGTTCTTCAGCAATAAAGTTAGCGCCACTCCGAACAGACGCGATATCTTGTGAGCAGACACAGATAGCCCTGACTGTGCCATAAGGGACACCTTAGCTTCTGTGTCAGAAGTCCCCGACTAGGCACTTTATATTTTATTTTGAGAGCTTTGAAAGTGGCTTCGGTAGAAGACCTCAGTAGGGCAGAGAAAAATATACGAAATTGGCCTGACAGAAAGCTCTGCATAACGCAGAACTTTCTGAGTTTCTATATTTGCTTAAGCTTGATTGAGAGCTGTCGTCATCTCCACAACTGCCTTCTTACCGTCGCCATAGACCATGATTGTGTGGTCCATCGCAAAGAGAGGGTTGGGCAGTCCAGCAAAGCCCGGACTCAGCGAACGCTTGATAACCACGACATTTCTTGCCTTGTCGACATTTAAAATAGGCATCCCATAAATGGGACTGCCTTCAGAGTCTCTCGCCATTGGGTTAGTAACATCATTGGCACCAATAACAATTACTACATCAGTGTCTTCAAAGGTGGGGTTAATTCGATCCATCTCAACCAACTTGTCATATGGTACTTCAGCCTCAGCAAGTAATACATTCATGTGTCCAGGCATACGTCCTGCAACTGGGTGAATACCGTATTCAACCTCGGTCCCATTTTTCTCAAGAGCATCTGCCAGTTCACGTACAGCATGCTGTGCCTGAGCCATTGCCATTCCAAAGCCAGGCACAATAACCACCCGTTGAGCCGTTTCCAACATCATTGCAACTTCATCTGGCTGCGCACTAGTGACTTTCCCGGCATAAATCTCATCGGCATCTATCTCTTCACCACCGGCAGCCATCTTTCCAAACAGCACATTGGCCAGTGACCTATTCATAGCAACGCACATTATTTGCGTCAAAATAAGACCCGAGGTTCCCACCAATGAGCCGGCAACAATGAGGACTGTATTACCCAAAATAAATCCCGCTAAGGCGGCTGCAATTCCTGAGTAGGAATTTAATAATGCAATGACCACGGGCATATCTGCCCCGCCAATGGGCATCACCAAGAACAGTCCCAGTAGTAGCGCAAGCGATAAAATAGTCGCCATCGCTGCAACATTACCAGGATTATTGACTAGTAAGTAGACTGCAACTAGCGCACCGGCCAACATAAGGCCGTTGCCTATGGGACCTCCAGGGAGACCTCTACTTTTCTTAATTAATTCTTGCAGCTTACCAAAAGCAACTAAGCTACCGGTTAAGGTCACTGCTCCAATAAGTACGGTAAGGCCAATCGATAAAATTGCAATAGTGCCGACTAACCCATCGCCAAAAACGCTACTAGAGACCGCCACTGGTTCAAAAAAATCAGACAAAGACGTCGGAGCCATGCCAACCCGAGTGGCATATTCCGCCAGTGCTATCGTGAGCGAGGCACCACCACCAAACCCATTGAGCAACGCGACCATTTGAGGCATTGAGGTCATTTGCACTTTCAGTGCCATCACTCCACCAATAATACCGCCAACAATTACACCAGCAATCACGTAGGTAAAGTCGACATCATTAATCGTCGTCAAAGTAACTACCACTGCAACCAACATCCCCAGCGCAGAGAGCATGTTTCCGCGAACCGCGGTTTTCGGTTTTGTGAGCCCTTTGATGCCAAGAATGAATAAAATAGCCGATAATAAATATATAAAGTTGATTAAATCTGGATTCATCATCTACTTCCTTTTAAACATAGCAAGCATACGATTTGTTACTAAGTACCCGCCAACAACGTTGATGGTGGCAAGTGTGACCGCCGTAAAACCGAGCCAATTGACGAGTGCTGGAGAGCTATCCGTACCTGCAGCCAATAACGCGCCCACTAGAGTGATGCCAGATACCGCATTGGTTCCAGACATTAACGGAGTGTGTAATGTAGGTGGGACTTTGGTGATCAGCTCAACACCAAGAAACAAGGCGAGGACAAATAGCGCTAAAAGTAAAATTAAGATTTCCATGGATAATTTCTCTTATTTTTGGTCAATAGCTGTAGTTTCTTCAGCCGTTTCTTGTTCTGGAGTAGTCACTTCAGTAATTTCTGGTAAACCCAGTAGTTTTCTCATGTAAGCGTGTGGGACGTCATTCTGGTGAGCAACCACTGTTCCCGCTACAATTTCATCATCAAAATTAAGTTGTAAATTACCGCTGTCATCCAGGATAAGTTCTAACAGTGTTTGCATGTTTTTCCCATACATCTGACTCGCATGGTACGCCAGCTCAGAAGGAACATTCTCCGGTCCAATAATAGTAACGCCATGCGCAGTGATTGTTTTACCCTGCTGGGTCAAATCGCAGTTGCCACCACGCTCAGCGGCTAAATCAACGATCACAGCACCTGGCTTCATTGCTTTAACCATATCCTCGGTGACTAATATTGGTGATTTTGCTCCGGGGATAGCGGCCGTAGTGATAATAATGTCTTGCTCGGCTACCACAGCTGTCATCTGTTCACGCTGTCTGCGCAAGAAATCATCACCCTGCTCTTTAGCATAACCCCCCTCTCCCTCTGACTCACCGGTATCCAAATCTAACTCAATGGGCTTGGCGCCAACGGAAATAATCTGTTCACGCGCCGCGGGTCTTACATCATAGGCTTCAACGACTGCACCGAGTCTCTTAGCTGTTGCACAGGCTTGGAGCCCTGCAACTCCAACACCCATAATCAATACTCGAGCGGGCTGTAATGTTCCAGCCGCGGTCATTAACATTGGAAATATTCGAGGAGATGCTGATGCACCCATTAATACTGATTTGTAACCAGACAACGTGGCCATTGATGACAGGACATCCATACTTTGAGCCCGACTGATACGAGGGACTAGCTCCAGTGCTATTGCCGTCGCTCCAGTGGCCGCAACAGTTTGTGCTGCCTGCGGCGACGCAAGAGGGTCCATCATGCCAATGACCAGTTGTCCCTGACGCAGCAGTTTTAAATCTGAATCACTATTTTCGTTATTCGCACCGAAACTTTGCACTTGTAAGACAATTTCAGCGTCAGAAAATATTTGTTCGCGCCTGTCCACCAGAGTTGCCCCCGCTTTAACATACTCGGCATCAGGATAGCCTGCCGATACGCCTGCGCCAGACTGCAGAAGTATTTGTATACCTTTCTCAGTTAGTGATTGCACGTTAGCTGGCGCCAAGGCGACGCGACGTTCACCTGTTTTAATTTCTGAAGGAATCCCGACGAGCACTCAATTCTCCTTTGATAGGTGTTATTTTAGAATTTTGGTGTGATCTTTATAATGGATCGCTAAATACGATCTCTATTATGCATGCACGTTCAGAGATTAGCAGAATTAAGATGACCGATAAACTTTGGTAATCAAATAACCAACATCAGATAAAGCAATATTAATGGTATTAGTCCATCTAAGCGTTTTAATAGACACTACGAGAGTAATCAGCTGGCCCGAGAGATTGAAAAGTCAGCAAGTTCAAGTAGTACATTTTTATAATCGCTTGCAGGCATGTCTAATAGTGCCTGCTTTGCAAGCTCTACTTCGTTAACCGCCTGTTGAAAACTGTAAGATAGCCCGCCGTGATTCTTAACGATTTGTAAAATCGAACCAAAATTATCTGCAGTTTTTTCAGTTATTGCTCTGCGTATTAACAACGCGTCTTTTTCTGGAGCGTTGTCGCGGGCAAAAATAAGCGGCAAGGTCATCTTGCCCTCGGACAAATCACTTCCAATATTTTTCCCGGTGATTTCGATATCACCTTGATAGTCCAAAACGTCATCAGCGATCTGGAATGCCATCCCTAAATGTTTGCCGTAGAGAACCATCGCGTCTTGATCCGTATCTGCTAAACAAGCTCCAACCTGAGCTGCAGCCTCAAAAAGCTTTGCGGTCTTACGATAGATTACTTGACGATAAATATCTTCAGTGATGTCTGGATTACCAGCATTCGCCATCTGTTGCACTTCTCCCTCAGAAATGACGTTGGTAGCATTCGCCATAACACCCATAATCGGCATGTTCGCAATCTCAACCAACATTTGAAAGGCTCGTGAGTAAAGAAAATCTCCCACAAGTACACTGGGTGCGTTACCCCACTGAGCATTAGCAGTCTGACGACCACGCCTAAGACTCGAAACGTCGACTACATCGTCGTGGAGAAGCGTAGCTGTATGAATAAACTCAATCACCGCGGCCATCTTCAGATGCTCTTGTCCTTTATACCCATTGGCCAAAGCGCTCAGCAAAACAACCACTGGGCGCAGCCGCTTTCCACCCGCCTCAACGATATACTGACCAATATTCTCCACCAAGCCTACATCAGACTGAAGCTGGCTAACGATTAGCGTATTGACCGCAGTAAACTCGTGTTCCACCACTTTATGAAAAGGTTGCATTGAGACCGGAGAAATTCTGTGTTATTGACGAACCAGCACACTATCCAGAGTCATCTCATGTGTCAACTAATAAGGCACAAAATCAGAGTCAATATGCTCCAATGGAAATTATACTGATGTTTTGACTCATCCTTTATAGTTGCCGCTGAAAGAAGAAATGGTTAGGATACATTTTTAAATACTGGTCAGCGATCTATGAGTTTCTCCCCGAAGTCATTCTATTCTAAAGAAGAAATCTTGGGCGCCTCCCGCGGCGAGTTGTTTGGCCCGGATAATGCGAAATTACCCGCCCCCAATATGCTGATGATTGATCGAATTGTCGAAATCAATAATACTGGAGGCAAAAGCGGTCTCGGCCAGATAATTGCTGAAATCGATATCAGGCCAGATCTCTGGTTCTTTGATTGCCATTTTGAAGGTGACCCGGTAATGCCTGGCTGTTTGGGTCTGGATGCTCTATGGCAATTAGTTGGCTTCTTTTTAGTATGGAATGGAAATAATGGCAAAGGGCGGGCTCTTGGTGCTGGTGGTGTTAAATTTTTTGGCCAGATACTGCCAACTGCAAAAAAAGTGACCTACAAGCTTGATCTAACGCGATTGATTCAACGAAAGCTAGTAATGGGAATCGCCGATGGCTCAGTGGAAGTAGATGGAAGAGAAATCTACACTGCCAAAGATCTCAAAGTAGGTCTGTTTGCGAACACTGATAGTTTTTAATATGGAATTTAACAGAGCAGTACTCAACGAGGAATGCAGATGAGACGCGCAGTTATTACGGGTATGGGAATTGTCTCCTGCTTGGGAAATGATAAAACCACTGTTACAAACTCCTTAAGAAACGGTATCTCCGGTATTCGCCGTAGGGAAGATTTTGCCGAGATGGGTCTCCGCTGTAACGTCGGAGGACTGATCGATCTGGATCCAAAAGATCATATTGATCGCAAAGTTTTGAGATTTATGGGCGATTCTGCCGCTTATGGCTACATCGCTGCAGATCGTGCTATTGCCGATGCTGGCCTTTCTGGTGAGATGGTCTCAAACCATAGAACTGGCCTTATTATGGGCTCTGGCGGTCTGTCTGGTGAGATGTTTGTAGAGGCGGTCGATGTCATGCGCGCACGCGGCATTAAGCGCGCAGGTCCCTAT
>DCBC01000125.1:538-2676 GCA_002313335.1 Porticoccaceae bacterium UBA1117 | reverse complement strand
ATGACGGCGTCTTTAGCAGACTTGATTGCGGCAGGAGAGGCTTCCTATGTGGTAAGCGGCGCGGACTACGAAGCTATTGGTGACTGTGGTACCGGGTACTGTGCCTCTACTAAGTACAACGGAGAAGACGTCAACGGTTTCAGTAACCTCTTCACTCTTGAGGAATCAATTGCAGCCTATATTCGTTATAACTTGAGTACCGAAGCGTCAGGAATGCCTGTCAATTTGCATCTGGGTCTTCGTTATGAGGAAACTGATATCACTTCTCAAGCAGTCACTTCAGAGTACGACGGAACAGTTTGGTCTAAAGCAGGTAATGAAGCTTATTTGACAGCCAAAGCTGGGGGCGGAGAGCCAGATTCTTTCTTGGGTAACTACGATTTTGTATTACCTAGCCTTGATTTTGACATTGAGGTAGTGGAGGACGTTGTCTTGCGCGCATCCTTCAGTAAAACGATAACGCGCCCAAGTTATGGCGATATTAAAGGTGGCCTAACGGCTAACAGTACTCAGTTTTACGCTAATCAGAATGCTTTTGCATCGGCGGGTAATCCTGATTTAGAGCCAATTTTGTCTCGAAACATAGATTTTTCAGCTGAGTGGTATTACGGCGAGGGAAGTTACCTATCGGTTGGATATTTCGATAAGGACGTTGATAAATTTATTGGTTCAGGCATACAAGAGCGTTCATTGGGAGCAATTCCTAACATCATTGGCGGTACCCTTTGGAATCAAGCGGTTGCTGAAAGTGGCCTTGATCCTGCTCAATACACTGTAGTGGCTCAGTATATTTTAGATAATTACCAAGACAGCCCCTATGTTAACGGAGATGAGATCTCTGGTGCGCCAGGTGATCCTGATTTGATATGGACTGTGACGCAGCCTGTGAATCAAAAGAAAGCAAGGGTTGATGGTGTTGAGATCAATCTGCAGCATTTCTTCGGCGAATCAGGGTACGGCTTTATTGCTAACGCGACCTTTGCAAGTGCTGATGTTGGTTACGATAATATGAAATTTAACGAGGGGCAGTTTGTTCTTAATGGCTTAAGTGATTCCGCTAACTTGGTGGGTGTCTACGATAAAGACGGTTTATCTGTTCGTTTAGCTTACAACTGGCGAGATGATTTCTTGGCCGGCGCTGGTCAAGGTCAGGGTACTAATACTAACCCAACAAATGTTGAAGCCTATGGCCAGTTAGATCTTGGTATTACCTATGAATACAATGATAGGCTAACTATTTATGCATCAGGCCTAAATATCACGGATGAAACAGTTCGTGTGTATGGCAAGTCTAAAGATTTAGTGCTGCAAGCAGTGCAGGGTGGTCCAAGATATGATTTGGCAATCCGTTATAAACTGTTCTAGATCTTAGTAGATAGATAGAACCAATGAGGCCGCTCTAATTTTTTGGGCGGCTTCTTTGGTTTTAACGTATATGAAAGTAGTAAAAATGTTCTGAAGAATAATGAGTTACTATTACCTTTCCTAGCTACGTTTGTCGACGGTCATGTAGCGAATATTGCAATAATTTAAATGAGCTAGATGTATCTTATGACGCCAGATCAAAAAATAAAGAGCATTGTTATTGTAGGCGGTGGAACTGCCGGTTGGTTAACGGCGGGAATTATTGCAGCAGAGCATAGTGCCAATGGCTCTGAGATCAATGATTTGGTTGATGTGCAAATCACATTAGTAGAATCTCCGGATATTCCAACTATTGGAGTAGGTGAAGGTACCTGGCCTTCAATGAAATCCACTCTACAAAAAATGGGTATCTCTGAAACTGATTTAATTCGAGAATGTGATGCTAGTTTCAAACAGGGTACGCTTTTTAATGGTTGGAAAACCGGTGGCAATGATGCTTACACCCACCCGTTCACTCCCCCTCATTCCTATGCTTCGACCAATTTGGCGCCCCAATGGCATAAATTCCGCAATCAAGTTTCCTTTGCTGATGCTGTGTCATCACAAAATGCGTTGATGTTTCAGGGCTTAGCGCCAAAGCAAATATCCACACCCGAATATGCCTTTAATGCTAATTATGGATATCATCTTGATGCGGGTAAGTTTGCCGAGCTACTCCGGAAACACTGTGTTGAGAAACTAGGTATCACTCACCTAAAAGCAAATGTGATTGC
>DCBC01000125.1:0-149 GCA_002313335.1 Porticoccaceae bacterium UBA1117 | reverse complement strand
GGTGATTTATTTGTCGATTGCAGTGGCTCCAAAGCGTTGTTGTTAGGCGAGCATTTTGATATACCCTTCTGCTCGAAAAGCCAGTTTCTGTTTAACGATACTGCATTGGCTTCTCAGGTTCCCTATACCAATAGCGATGACCCGATTGC
>DCBC01000075.1 GCA_002313335.1 Porticoccaceae bacterium UBA1117 | reverse complement strand
GGCATTAAGCGCGCAGGTCCCTATCGCGTGACTCAAATTATGGCGAGCACAGTTTCTGCTTGTGTTGCCACTCCCCTTAAGATTAAAGGCGTCAATTATTCACTTTCATCTGCTTGTGCAACCAGCGCTCACTGTATTGGCCATGCCGTAGAACTAATTCAGCTCGGTAAACAGGATGTACTCCTCGCTGGCGGTGCAGAAGAAATGCACTGGTCGATGGCTGCAATGTTTGATGCCATGGGAGCCCTGACTAGTAAATATAACGAGACTCCAGCAGTCGCTTCTCGCGCGTATGACGCTAATAGAGACGGCTTTGCGCCCTCTCTTGGTGGTGGCTGTGTTGTCGTTGAAGAACTCGAGCATGCTCTCGCTCGAGGAGCTAACATTATCTGTGAAGTTACCGGCTACGGTGCAACATCTGATGGCGCAGATATGGTGTCGCCCTCTGGAGAAGGCGCCGAGCGTTGCATGAAGATGGCCATGGATACTGCTTCAGGGCCGATAGATTATATTAATACCCATGGTACCAGCACGCCTGTGGGTGACGTTGCGGAACTTGGTGCTATTCGCAACACCTTTGGAGATAACTGTCCTGATATAAGCTCAACCAAGTCTCTGTCAGGGCACAGTTTGGGTGCCGCAGGGGTTCATGAAACAATTTTTTGTATGTTAATGATGGAGAATAATTTTGTAGCTGGTTCTGCAAACATTGATACTCTGGATGAGCATGCCAAAGGACTGCCTATTTTGCTGAAAACTAAAGAGACAGTACTCAATCGAGTAATGTGTAACAGCTTTGGATTCGGCGGTACCAATGCCAGTTTGGTATTAGAAAAGCTTAAGTTATAATTTAGAATGAATGATTATAAACACGAGCTACTCTAAAACCCATATTCTCAGGTAGACTGCCTATCGCCGCTTTTGAGATGGAAGAAAACCTTATGTTAGAGAGCACGACCGTCGCCAACAAAACCTTCGCCAAAGATAGTTATAGACCTCTACCCAAATGTCTAACCATTAGAGACAGCAACATTGACGGGCTGGGTCTATTTGCGACTGAAGATATTCCAGGGGCAGTTTATCTTGGAGAAACTCACTTCAAAATTGATGCTGCCGAAGACTGGCTCAGAACACCGTTGGGAGGGTTTATTAATCATAGCGAGGCTAGTAACGCGAGTATCGAATTATCAGACAATAATTTCAGAGGGCTAACCACTAATCGGGCTATATTAGAGGGTGAAGAGATCACTGTCACCTACACCCTCTACTAAGCGTCTAAAATCTGACTTACTGGGAATATTAAACCCCTACATGCAATCTTACTTATAAAGCCGCTAAAATTGCTTCTGCACTTGATCCTTCCAAAGCTGCTTGATCAACATTGAGCAGACTCACAACACCATCGTCGACGACCATAGCAAAGCGCTGACTACGAGTTCCCATACCAAATCCACTGCCATCAAGCGTAAGACCTATAGCTGTTGTAAAGTCTGCATTACCATCTGCTAACATCAACAAATGTTCTGCATTAGAAGCCTTACCCCACGCATCAACAACAAACACATCATTCACCGACATACAGGCGACGGTATCAACACCCTTGGCTTTGATATCATCAACGTGGACAACAAACCCTGGTAAATGTGAAACGGAACAGGTGGGTGTAAATGCGCCTGGAACCGCAAACAAAACAACTTTTTTACCCTCAAAAATTTCTGAAGTACTAATCCCCGTAGGTCCTTCTGCTCCCATAATAGTGAACATTCCTGCTGGAATCTTATCGCCTACCTTAATCGTCATAACTACCTCTGCTAAACACTGTTAAATAAACTAGTAGCTTTGATGCCACCGCCATTGCCAACTTTATTTTCTAAATAAACGATCCGCTAGAATTTAAAATGGGATATCGTCATCAAAGCTGTCCATACCCTGAGGAGCTTGCTGCTGAGGTGCCTGTTGCTGGCCACCCTGAGGTTTATTCTGAGCTGCTGGCTGCTGATATCCGCCCTGCTGCTGCTGAGGAGGCTGATAACCGCCCCCTTGCCCACCATCTTGACCGCCGCGACTATCAAGCATTTGCATCTCACTGGCAACAATTTCAGTCGTATATTGATCCTGACCTTCTTTATTTTGCCATTTACGTGTACGCAGGGCGCCCTCTACATAAAGCTTGGACCCTTTCTTGACATACTCACCGGCAATCTCAGCTAAACGATTAAAAAATACTACCCTGTGCCACTCAGTTCTCTCTTGAGGTTCACCGCTGGTTTTATCTTTCCAAGACTCTGACGTTGCAATACTCAGGTTAGTGACAGCACCGCCTGAAGGCATGAACCGAGTTTCTGGATCCTGACCGCAGTTACCCACGATGATAACTTTATTTACTCCGCGTGCCATTTTATTCCCCTAGTTTGTTAACGATTTATGTATGGTTGCAGGCTCGTCATATCCACCTGCAAGCGATCTATTTGAACATAGGCCAAATGCTCACCTTTGACCAGAAGTATATCTTCAACACCGGTCACATTTGAAACTATTTTTAGAAAATCTTGCTGATCAAGGTTTCCCACCGACAACACAAGGGTCTGTAACGGACGAGGCGCTTCTAAGCCCATGGAAACAAAAGTCCAAACTAATAAAACCAAACTAATGGTCACAAACAAACCATCCACTCCAAATGTATGCAAGCTCCATCCGCCGGCTAAGCCACCTACAAAAGCCCCAAAAAATTGACTAGTGGAATAAATTCCCATGGCAGTCCCTCGATTCCCGACCGGACATACTTTGCTCAGCCAAGAAGGAAGGGTTGCTTCGAGAAGATTGAATCCCGCAAAGAAAAACAGCAACATTAAAGGCGTCAATAATGGGCCCCGCTGGCCACTTAGGACGGCAGTCACCAGCGCCATTAGAGCAACAGAAGCGATAAAGATTAACTTTTGATATCCGAATTTTTCACCCATAATCATCACCGGCAGCATGACAAAAAACCCGCCTCCGAGTAAGCCCAAGTATACCCATGAGAGATTAACCCCATTCAGACCGAGGTCACCAGACAAAATAGTGGGGATGGCAACAAAGGCGGCCATTAGTGCAAAGTGCAGAGCGAAAATTCCAAAATTCAGACGCATTAGATTTGAATCTCTCAACAAAGCTCTAATTTGCTGAGTATCTGCCATTGCTTCGCGATGACGCCTCATGGATACCCCTTTGGGCACCAGAAAAAAAGCCACACAAATACCTATCACACCAAGTAGCGCAGTTACCCAAAAGACACCTGAAAGACCAAAGTTAGCAGTCAATAATGGCCCCAACATCATTGCCAGCATAAAAGAAAAGCCAATGCTTCCCCCAATTGCCGCCATTGCCTTAGAGCGATTCTGCTCTAATGTTAGATCGGCAACCAACGCCATTAGAGTGCTTGCTATAGCTCCTGTGCCCTGCAAGGCACGACCGAGAATCAAACCAGTCATCGTGTCCGCTAACGCAGCTACGACACTTCCCGAAATAAACAGTAATAACCCACCAATAATGACAGGTTGACGACCTATTCGATCAGAAAGAAGACCCAAAGGAATTTGCAGTATCGCTTGCGTTAGACCGTAAGCGCCAAGAGTCAATCCTAACATCAATGGTGTAAAATCTGGGTAGTCGCCGGTGGCTAAAGCAAGGACCGGCAAAACCATAAACAGGCCGAGCATTCTAAAACCAAATAAGCTGGCAATAGATAGCGTTGCTCGCCTTTCAGTAGGCGAAAATTGAACATTATCAGTCAAGATAGTTTCAGATTGTAGTTAAGGGATCGTGCGATGAACATAATAACAGCGCATTAGAAAAGGGGACATATTTATCCCTTATTTTTTTCTACTTAAAGGTGAATAAAGTGAATTTAACACGCTATTTTTTAGGTCTAGCTTAGGGCAATGGCCGTACTAACCTTAATATTAATTTCCTTTGCCCAGCGGGCATTCCGACCTCTATAATTGATGGTTAGAACTAACAAAAAAAAGACACTTTAATGGATACCATTCAGGTTCGCGGTGCTCGCACCCATAATCTTAAAAATATTGATATAGACCTCCCTCGCGATAAATTTATTGTCATCACGGGTTTGTCTGGGTCAGGTAAGTCTTCACTTGCCTTTGACACGCTATACGCCGAAGGTCAAAGGCGCTATGTAGAGTCACTATCGACCTATGCGCGCCAGTTCTTATCAATGATGGAAAAGCCCGATGTCGACCATATCGAAGGGCTTTCACCCGCTATTTCTATTGAGCAGAAATCGACTTCTCATAATCCTCGATCAACGGTCGGTACCATTACCGAGATTTATGACTATTTACGCTTGTTGTTTGCTCGGGCAGGAGAGCCTCGATGCCCAGATCACAACAATCCATTAAAAGCGCAAACTGTCAGCCAAATGGTAGATCAAGTCATGGAGGTAGCTGAGGGTACAAAACTTATGCTCTTGGCCCCGGTGGTCAAGGATCGCAAGGGAGAGCACTTACACCTTTTCGAAACGTTGCGTCGCCAGGGTTTTATCCGTGCAAGAATTGACGGCATAGTATGTGATCTCGATGAGGCTCCAACACTCAATAAAAAGCAGAAGCACACGGTAGAAGTTGTCGTAGACCGATTTAAGGTTAAGGGTGACATCGCTCTTCGGCTAGCTGAGTCGTTTGAAACTGCGTTGACACTGGCTGAAGGCTTAGTCGTCATCAGTTATATGGAGGAAGAGCAACCCGATCAGCTGTTCTCAGCTAAGTTTGCATGTCCAATTTGTAACTATAGCTTGAACGAACTTGAGCCGCGATTGTTCTCGTTCAATAACCCAGCTGGGGCCTGCCCCACCTGCGATGGGTTGGGTGTTCATCAGTTTTTTGATATTGATCGAGTCATACAACACCCTGAAGCATCGATCGCAGAAGGCGCTATTCGCGGTTGGGATCGGCGGACGTTATTTTACTACAACATGCTTACCTCATTAGCAGAGCACTATGCTTTTGATATTGACACGCCCTGGGATAAATTGTCTCCCATACACCAGCAGAAAATTCTTTTTGGTAGCGATGACGAAGAAATTACCTTTAATTATGTGAATGATCGTGGCACCGTTTTTCGTCGCGAGCATAAGTTTGAAGGTGTCATCCATAATATGGAACGCCGCTATCGTGAGACCGAGTCTCAATCTGTTCGAGAAGAACTGACTAAATTTATGGCAACATCAAACTGTCCAGAGTGCTCGGGAACTCGTCTGCGAAAGTCAGCACGTAACGTCTTTATAGACAACAAGCGAATTGAAGATATTGTCAGCATGCCAGTGGGCGATTGTGCCGACTACTTTGAACAACTCAGTCTCGTCGGTCGTCAGGGTGAAATTGCCGAAAAGATTGTCAAAGAAATCCGGCAGCGATTTACTTTTTTGGTTGATGTCGGTCTCAACTACCTCTCTTTGAACCGAAGTGCTGATACTCTGTCAGGTGGGGAGGCTCAGCGTATCCGACTTGCGAGTCAAATTGGTGCTGGCCTAGTAGGTGTAATGTACATTCTTGATGAGCCGTCTATCGGCCTTCATCAACGGGACAATGAAAGACTTTTAAAGACACTGATTCGACTACGTGATCTTGGTAACACCGTAATCGTTGTAGAGCACGATGAAGAAGCCATTGCGGCGGCTGACTACGTTGTCGATATTGGCCCGGGTGCCGGAATCCATGGTGGCGAAATCGTCGCAGAAGGTTCAGTTGATGATATCCGAAATAATAAAAATTCAGTGACAGGTCAATTCTTGTCCGGCGTTAGAGCAATTGAAATTCCGAAGAAAAGACACGTGGGGAAAGGTAAAACTCTTTCGGTAGAAGCGGCTACAGGCAATAACCTACAATCAGTTAATCTAAATATCCCCATTGGCGTATTTACCTGTATTACTGGTGTTTCAGGTTCTGGAAAATCCACACTGATTAATGAAACGCTATACCCAGCTGCCGCTGTTGCATTGAACAAAGCAACCACCTTGAAGCCCGCCGCTCACAAAAAAATTACTGGGCTCAATCTTTTAGACAAATGTATTGATATCAATCAAAGCCCCATTGGCCGCACGCCACGTTCTAATCCAGCGACCTATACCGGAATCTTTACTCCGGTCAGAGAAATATTTGCAGGTACTCAGGAAGCGCGTTCACGGGGCTATGCACCGGGTCGTTTTAGCTTCAATGTAAAAGGAGGTCGTTGTGAGGCCTGTCAGGGAGACGGGGTCACCAAGGTTGAGATGCATTTTCTTCCCGATATTTATGTGCCCTGTGATGTCTGTGTCGGAAAACGCTACAATCGAGAAACGCTGGACATTCACTTCAAAGGCAAGAATATACATCAAGTCTTAGATATGACTATTGAAGATGCCCGTGATTTCTTCGATGCAATACCCGCAATTGCAAGAAAATTGCAGACACTTATGGATGTAGGGCTCTCCTATATTAAACTAGGGCAAGCAGCTACTACCCTATCTGGCGGTGAGGCTCAACGTGTTAAATTGTCCAAAGAGCTTTCTAAGCGGGATACAGGTAAAACGCTCTATATTCTTGACGAACCCACTACAGGCTTGCATTTTCATGATATTGAGCAACTGCTGGCGGTNNAAAGGAGGTCGTTGTGAGGCCTGTCAGGGAGACGGGGTCACCAAGGTTGAGATGCATTTTCTTCCCGATATTTATGTGCCCTGTGATGTCTGCGTCGGAAAACGCTACAACCGAGAAACCCTGGACATTCACTTCAAAGGCAAGAATATACATCAAGTCTTAGATATG
>DCBC01000143.1:2716-3429 GCA_002313335.1 Porticoccaceae bacterium UBA1117 | reverse complement strand
GGCGTTAGAGAATTATGTACAAACATCGTATTGCCTTCGCGGTCAGCATAGACAAAGTTGAAACTTGCAAAGGCTTGTATGCGCATCGCATCACGCCATTGTTCAAAATTTTGCGCTTTACTCATCGCCAGCCACTGCTCTAACTGACGCACCTCACCCATACCGGCATAACGCACCGCATAGGTACCATGGTCATTCTGAATGACAGGACCATGCTCAGACTTCAAGCCCACCTCTGTGACAGTCCATGGCAGAAAGCCAAATAATTTTACTTCAATCTCTATATCTTTCGCTTCTAGCGTTTTCCATTCACCATCTAGTTTGTAGCGCATGGGGTCGTTGGGATCCATGTCCAACACATAGATATCAACCAAATCAGGTTTATTGACCGTTGCACCCCACGCCAAATTTTCGGTAAAACCTACACCCATAGTGGCACTACTTGGAAACAAACCTCCCATAACATTGAGGCCTTCTTTACTCTGAATGTGGGCTTCATACCAGGCTACCGGTCCTGTTGTGGGCTGGTGAGAATTAATAGCTAAGCGTGTTGCACCGTCAATAGTAAAAGGTGCTGACACTGCAATGGCATTAGACCCCACCGGAAGGTTCCCAATAGTTACTCCCTCAGCCATGGGCCTAGCTTGTTTATCTGCATCAGCAGGGCCACGGCTCACGGGACGCTGTCGTTGAGGCTCAAAAAGCTCAGTAAT
>DCBC01000143.1:1562-2382 GCA_002313335.1 Porticoccaceae bacterium UBA1117 | reverse complement strand
GATGCATCAAAACCATAAAATAATAGATGCCGCAGCATATAACCGGCTACAACATCTTTTTCAGTGATTGGAAAAATTGATGGATTAGTCTGCTCAGGATGTAATGCCGCGTAATAGTTAATGCCATCAACAAAAGCACCAATCCAAGCGCGAGTTTCAGGTTTTAGCTGAGTCTCATAGTCACGATCAATGGTCTCCCAAATACCTAACCACTGGACTAAAAAATCAACAGTTGCCGCGTCTTTTCCATTAATAGCGGCATTAGTCCCGCGATAAAACGGAATAGTGTCATGAATAATTTGCCAGTTATCTTCGGCCTGTGCATAGGCAAATCCAAAAGCCGCATCGACATCGCGTTCACCAATAATATGGGGTACCCCAAGATGGTCACGCTCAATCATCACCTGGTACTTGTCACCAAGGGTTAAATAGTCATCGACGACAAATTTATTAGCGCAGCCTGACAGTGCAATAAGAGAGACTATTGCGACAATACGAAGGGTTAAAAAGTTAAATAGCGCCATAGTGAGCCCACTGTTAATGTTGTGATATTAAAAATACGTATTAGCTAGCCAAAGAGACCGCCGATTATTCTAATAAAAATTCTATTATAAACCCAGCGGTAACACCAAAAGCTGTGGTTCTAACTTATAAACGCAACGACAAAATTTCCGGCCTTAGCACCAGTTCATTATCAGCAGACAAGCAGGTGATTTCATCATCTTGAATGCTAATCTGTAATTCAATAGTGCGCTTTAAGAACACTTTTAACTGTTCCAAGGGTGCTGCATCAATACGTTTAACCGTAAGGTTTTTAAAG
>DCBC01000143.1:0-1227 GCA_002313335.1 Porticoccaceae bacterium UBA1117 | reverse complement strand
GCGAAAGCTGTGGCTGAATCTTTTGCCACCAAAGGTTGGCAGAGCCAGCGCCATAGGCATAAACAACCACTTGCTGTGATCGACCACAGGCTTTTTTAAGACGTTTTTCACTGGGCAGGCCAAGCTCAACCCACAGCTCAATTTCATCACTAAGACTTTTCTGCCACAGGTCTGGCTCATCATCAGTGCTTAAGCCCTTAGTAAATGCCATAGTCTCGCTGGCATGCAGGGCAAAAACTAACAGTCGCAGCATTAACCGCTCGGCCGTTTCAGAGGGGTGTTGTGCAAGGGTTAGGCTGTGCTGCTCATAATAATGACGGTCCATATCAACAACATTGAGTTCTGCTTTATAGATCGTTGCACTGAGAGCCATAGATACCTGTATTAGTTCATTGGTGAATTTAACGCTTCGAATGATACAGTAATTATGATCGATCAAGTCTATTTGGCAGGTAGTTCTTTGGCTACCTCTATCACTGTAACTACCGTTGTACCTATCACATCCAGTAAATTAATTGGGGTGTTGAGTTGTTGGTCGGTATACTGAATCTCATTGAATAGATGCTTCAATTCACTGTCTAAATAGCTATTTTCTCTATTGGTTGCCAAGGCTAATTCAGTCGCATTTTTAATTACGATTAATTGATCAACGTGCTTTAGCTGACGATCTCTAATCGTTTCTTTGGCAAAGAAGGCCGTTTTACTTGTAGGGCGAGCTAGTAAGGTTTTTATCCTAGCGCCGAATCGAGTCAACTTTTTTGTGTCAAGTGGCTCATACACATCATTAGCGCAGTTGATAATTTGAATATCTTTTTGCAATTCGTTGCAGAACACATGAATGGTATTTAATCCCGAGCTACTTTTCTCAATATTATTTAATGGTCTGTATCCTGATGCCTTTTTAGGTATCGCAAGACTAACTTCAGGTTTTGCTTTTATAGCGGGTTTGGATTGAATTTCATCAAAAGAAACATCATCGGCAGTAGTGGTGTTTGGAATTGATTCAACAGTATCTTTCTGATTTACAGTATTTTCTGTCACCACAGGTCTTACCAAAAAAACTTTAAGCGTAGGCGCTATTTTGGGACTTACTATATTAGACGGGATCCAAACTAGCCAAATTAACAGTCCATGCAACGTTAAACTTACAAAAGTGCTGACGTAAAAGTTGCGCTTGGGTAGTCGTCTTTTCACTAAGTGTTCATGATAAGTAGCGGGCATAGATGG
>DCBC01000011.1:7675-11157 GCA_002313335.1 Porticoccaceae bacterium UBA1117 | reverse complement strand
ACGATCACTTTTCGGACGACCTCTTCAAGATCGACATAGGTATTGGTTCGGACTTCACCGGCAATAATTGTCATACCGGTTTTAACCATAGTTTCGACGGCCACTCTGGAATGCGGGTCGTCTTTAATAATCGCATCGAGTACCGCATCAGATATCTGATCGGCCATTTTATCTGGATGACCCTCGGACACTGACTCAGAGGTAAATAAATTGTAAGTAGACATATCTTTTCCTTAGTTTAAATGCTTTTTAATTTAAATTGCCGCAACTGACTACGAAACCCGTTGCGCTGGGTTAGGTAAAGACTGTTACCCTCAGTTAGCCCTTCGGCTTTAGTCCATCGTGTGAGAGCTTCAGGTTCGAAGCCTAGCCAAATATCACCACAGGATTGTTTCGCCCACTCCTGATCATGAGCACACAAATCTGTAATGATCAAAACGCCATTTATTTTAAGTAGCTGAGCACAGTCAGCAATAATCTCTGCAGGTGTTGGGTTATGGTGGAGTACCATATTGAGGCACACACAATCATATTTGGGTTTTAGGGCAGTAGCCTTTTGAGTATCGCCGAGAAGAAATTCAACGTTATTAAGTTGCTGCTCGATTGCTCGCGATTTACAACGTTCTAGCATCTCTTCTGAGCTATCCAGTGCGGTTACCTGAACGAATAAAGCTGACAGAGCCTTTAAAAAATGCCCATAGCCTGGGCCAATTTCCAGAACAGACTCTCTCCCAGACACGTGCTTTGGTAGAAATTCTTCGATGCTTTCTCCATAGTCAGACCAGCTAGCGATAAGATCTTGGTTCTGCTCAAAACGGCTAGCATTTTGATTAAAGAAGGCAACTGAAGCTGCGGAGCGCTCGGTATTGATGGATGCCAATCGATGCGTATAGGCTAAGTCTAGTACCGCTAAATCGAGAGTTTGAAAGAGACTGTCTAAAAGAGCCTGTAAATTAGAATTAGGGTGCAGCTCATTACGGCGATAAAAAATTGATGTGCCTTCTCTGCGCGTGGCGACCAAAGATGCGCTTGAAAGAACCTTGAGATGATGACTCATGGCGGACTGTTGAATACCAAACACCGCACAGAGTTCTAAAACACCATAGGCATTTTGTTGCAAGACTTTAAGAATTTGCATGCGCAGAGGATCGCCTGCCGCTTTACACAGGGCGGTCATGGGGCTCATATCTTGCGCATACTGCGCTTCTTGTTTGTATTCGACTTGCGATTGCATTTTGGGATATTAACATGCAGAGCCTATACATCAAAATATTTTTATATATAAAAAATAACCAATAGCGTCTTTTAAGTGCTGATTATCCTGCGAAAGATACTGATTAGCGGTTTACTGAAAACGCTGTGTGAGAGACAATACGGACCTCAAAAATTTTCCTTTTAGGAGTAAAAATCCATGGCCTCACGTAGAGACCTTGCTAACGCCATTCGCGCTCTCAGTATGGATGCTGTCCAACAAGCTAACAGTGGTCATCCAGGCGCCCCTATGGGCATGGCAGATATCGCCGAAGTCCTTTGGAATGATTATTTAAAGCATAACCCTGCTGATCCTGAATGGGCCAACCGCGATCGATTTGTGTTGTCCAATGGTCACGGTTCTATGCTTTTGTACTCTTTACTACACCTCTCTGGTTATGAACTTCCTATTGAGGAATTAAAGAATTTCCGTCAATTACACTCTAAGACCCCGGGGCATCCAGAGTATGGTTATGCACCTGGTGTTGAAACAACAACAGGACCGCTTGGCCAGGGACTTAGTAACGCAGTAGGAATGGCGTTAGCGGAAAAGGTCTTGGCAGCACAGTTTAATCGTCCTGGGCATAACTTGGTCGACCATCAGACTTATACGTTTCTTGGGGATGGCTGCTTAATGGAGGGAATTTCCCACGAAGTTTGCTCTTTGGCAGGTACCTTAGGTCTGGGTAAGTTAACGGCGTTTTATGACGATAATGGTATTTCCATTGACGGTAATGTCCAAGGCTGGTTTAGCGACGACACGCCCGCTCGTTTTGAAGCCTATGGATGGCAAGTCATCGCCAATGTGGATGGCCATGACAGTAATGCCATTAAGGCTGCTATAGAATCTGCCCGCAGTGAGCCGAGTAAACCGACTCTGATTTGCTGTAAAACAATTATTGGTTTTGGTTCGCCTAACAAACAGGGCAAAGAAGATTGTCATGGTGCACCTCTAGGCGCCGACGAAGTCGTTTTGGCGCGTGAACAGTTGGGATGGACCCATGCTCCCTTTGAGATTCCTAATGAGCTCTATCAGGGTTGGAATGCTCGTGATAATGGTGCCGCGGCTCAATCAGAGTGGAATCAGCAGTTAGAGGCCTACTGCATTGATTTTCCCGATTTGGCGCTTGAGTTTCAGCGACGGACCAGTGGTCAGCTTCCAGCTGACTTTAGTGACAAAGCCGATAGTTATATCGCAGAGTGCCAAGCGAAGATGGAAAAAATTGCTTCTCGTAAGGCCTCTCAAAATTGTTTAAATGCCTTTGGTCCACTATTACCTGAACTACTTGGTGGTTCTGCAGATTTAGCGGGTTCTAACCTCACGATCTGGTCAGGGTCTAAAGACATCAGCGCTGACAATGCCGATGGCAATTATATTTATTATGGCGTTCGTGAGTTTGGTATGAGCGCAATGATGAATGGAATCGCCTTGCATGGTGGCTTTATAAATTATGGCGCTACCTTTCTGATGTTCATGGAATATGCGCGCAACGCTGTGCGGATGGCCGCAATAATGAAGCAGCAAAGTATTTTTGTGTATACCCATGACTCCATTGGCCTCGGTGAAGATGGCCCAACGCATCAACCCGTAGAGCAACTCAGTGCCCTGCGCTCAACACCAAACCTAAATACTTGGAGGCCCTGCGATACTGTCGAGTCCGCGGTATGTTGGAAAAGTGCCATTGAAAATAAGGATGGACCAAGCGCTTTGGTGTTTAGTAGACAAGGGCTAGCACCGATGCCGCGTAGTGTTGCGCAGGTTGCTGCAATTGCAAAGGGCGGTTATGTACTACAAGACTGCGTCAACCCACAGGCGATTATCATTGCCACAGGTTCAGAAGTTGAATTAGCGGTTAACGCGGCAAATGTTCTTGCCGAGCAGGGCATTCATGCTCGTGTCGTCTCTATGCCTTGCGCTGAAATTTTCTCCGCTCAAGACTCCGTATATCGGGAATCAGTGCTTCCCAGCAATATAAGGGCGAGGGTTGCAGTTGAGGCGTTACACGCTGATTACTGGCATAAGTTTGTTGGTCTAGATGGCCGTGTCGTGGGTATGCGTACGTTTGGAGAATCTGCTCCGGGTGGCGAACTTATGGAAGCATTTGGCTTTACCGTCGAGAATGTTGTAGCTAATGTCATCGAGGCGATGGGCTAGTGCTGCGCATCGCTATCAATGGATATGGGCGCATAGGGCGCTCAGTTCTGCGAGCTCTTTATGAGTCTGATGCCAG
>DCBC01000011.1:3929-7295 GCA_002313335.1 Porticoccaceae bacterium UBA1117 | reverse complement strand
CATTTAACGCGCTACGATTCGACCCATGGGCGGTTTCCTGGGACAGTCGAATTAGCTGAAAATACGCTCATTGTGAATGGCGATGTAATACAAATTTGTCATCACGAGCATCTGCAAAAATTACCTTGGAAAGAACATAACATTGATGTGGTTTTGGAGTGCAGCGGCAGCTTTACTGATCGAGCTGTTGCTGAGCAGCATCTTAGTGCAGGCGCCAAGCGAGTACTTTTTTCCCAGCCTGCTGAACCAACGGTAGATGCAACAATAGTTTATGGCGTCAATCATAGTAAGCTTACTGGCAGCGAGCAGATAATCTCTGCTGCCTCATGCTCAACAAATTGCGTTGTTCCAGTCATCAGCGTGCTTGATAAATGCTTTGGTGTCGAGGGGGGTGTTATTACAACTATCCACTCGGCAATGAATGATCAACCTGTAATTGATGCTTATCATCATACTGATCTGCGTAAAACTCGAGCTGCAATGCAGTCTATTATTCCAGTGGACACTGGATTAGCTCTCGGTATTGACCGTTTGCTGCCAGAGCTCGCTGGACGATTTCAAGCCCAAGCCATGCGCGTGCCAACGGTTAATGTATCAGCTATAGACTTGTCTATCCTGCTGAGCGAGTCAGTAGATGTAAATGCCGTCAATCTTGCATTAGCTGAGGCGGCTGATGGAGTATTACAAGGCGTGCTTGGTTACACCGAAGAACCGCTGGCATCCTGTGACTTTAACCACGACCCACGAAGCGGTATTGTTGACGCCAGTCAGACAAGAATCAGTCAAGGAAAGCTTGTGAAAGTGTTGATTTGGTTCGATAACGAATGGGGTTATGCTAACCGCATGCTAGACACTCTTAGCTATTGGTCAACGCTTTTCCCTGCAGGTGACTAGCGTTATTTTTTAGAATAGACGTTTTTATACGGAAATAGGAAAAGGAAATATGACGTTAACCTTAATGACGGATTTAGATCTCAAGGATAAACGCGTATTGATGCGTGAAGATCTTAACGTTCCTATTGTGAATGGCAAAATTACCAGTGCGGCCAGGCTCAAGGCTGCCGTGCCTTCCGTGCGCCATGCTTTAAACCAGGGTGCGCAAGTAATTCTTATGTCTCATTTAGGCAGACCTAAGGAAGGTGAGGTTAGTGAAGAATTTAGTTTGGCGCCGGTGGCTGATTACTTAGAAAAGCTGCTGGGTGAAAAGGTCGTGCTAATTAAAGACTGGGAGACTGAGCTGATCCCTAGTACACATCCATTGGTGATGCTTGAAAACGTTCGATTCAATGTTGGTGAAAAAAGTAATGAGGATAGTTTAGCTAAGGGCTATGCAAAGCTCTGTGATATTTTTGTTATGGATGCTTTCGGTACTGCTCATCGCGCTCAAGCCTCAACTCATGGTGTGGCTAAATACGCACCCATTGTTTGTGCAGGACCCCTTTTACACAAAGAGTTAAACGCGTTAGAGCAAGCTCTGGCTGACCCTGCTGGACCCATCGTCGCCATTGTTGGTGGATCTAAGGTATCAACAAAGCTTATGGTGTTAGAGAGTTTGTCAGATAAAGTAGATCAATTAATTGTTGGGGGTGGTATTGCCAACACATTTTTGGCCGCAGCTGGAAAGCCCGTGGGCAAATCCCTCTATGAGACCGACTTAATCCCTGCAGCTAAAGCATTAATGTTGAAAGCCAATATTCCGTTACCCACAGATGTTGTAGTTGGCAAAGAGTTCTCTAGTTCAGCTAATGCTGTGGTTAAGTCAGTCGATGATGTAGCTGAGGATGATATGATTTTTGACATTGGCCCTGAATCAGCAGATCACTTAGCCGCAATGATGAAAACAATGGGAACCATTATTTGGAATGGGCCGGTTGGAGTTTTTGAGTTTGCGCAATTTGGTAATGGTACCGAAGTTTTAGCAAGAGCTATCGCTAAAAGCGATGCTTTCTCGATTGCAGGTGGTGGAGATACTCTGGCAGCCGTTGATAAATATAATATCTCAGATCAAGTCTCATATATTTCAACCGGCGGAGGGGCATTCTTAGAGTATGTTGAGGGTAAACAGTTGCCGGCAGTTGCTATACTTGAGGAAAGAGCTGCAGAGCAGATTTAAAGTTAAGGATTTAGCACTATAACTTAGAAAATATTGGATAATTAAAAAGGATATTACCGATGGCACTTATTTCACTTCGACAAATGCTTGACCATGCGGCGGAATATAATTATGGCGTACCCGCCTTTAATGTTAATAATTTAGAACAAATGCGCGCTATTATGATGGCTGCAGACGACACTGATAGCCCAGTAATTGTGCAAGCTTCGGCGGGGGCAAGAAAGTATGCAGGGGCTCCTTTTTTAAGGTATTTGATTCAGGCAGCTGTTGAAGAATGGCCTCATATTCCGGTTTGCATGCATCAAGACCACGGTACTAGTCCGGCAGTTTGCCAGCGTTCTATTCAGCTAGGGTTTACATCTGTAATGATGGACGGATCCTTGGAAGAAGACGGGAAAACCCCCTCAAGCTATGAATATAACGTTGATGTTACTCGACGCACAGTAGAGATGGCACATGCGTGCGGGGTCTCAGTGGAGGGTGAGCTTGGTTGTTTAGGGTCATTAGAGACAGGTCAAGCGGGAGAAGAGGATGGTATTGGCGCTGAAGGAGTGCTTTCTCTTGAGCAGATGTTAACAGATCCTGAAGAGGCAGCAGATTTTGTCGAAAAAACCCAGGTAGATACGTTGGCTATTGCTTGTGGCACGTCTCATGGTGCCTATAAATTCAGCCGTCCACCGACTGGAGATATCCTTGCAATTGATAGAATTAAAGCGATACACGCGCGAATCCCGGGTACTCATTTAGTGATGCATGGTTCATCATCAGTCCCTCAGGAGTGGCTAGCGGTCATTAATAAATATGGTGGAGAGATTCCCGAGACCTATGGTGTGCCGGTTGAGCAGATTTGTGAGGGAATCAAGTATGGGGTACGTAAAGTTAATATTGATACGGATTTACGGCTGGCATCAACAGGTGCAGTACGGAGGTTCTTGGCAGAAAACCCTAGTGCTTTTGATCCACGGGCCTTTCTAAGCGAGACTATTGTAGCGATGAAAGATATCGCTGCAGCTCGATATGAATCGTTTGGAACTGCAGGTAACGCTTCAAAGTTAACAGCGTTGAGCTTAGACGCAATGACAGAGCGCTACCAAAGCGGTGAGTTAGACCCCAAAATTTATTAGCCCAAGCATTTTCGCCGCGGAAGACGTTTTAATAGTCAGGGAGACTAGAGTGTTAGAGAGCTATGATTTTATAAAATCAGTATTGGATGCGAGTACCGACAGTATTATGGTGCTTGACACTAGCGGTGA
>DCBC01000011.1:3400-3529 GCA_002313335.1 Porticoccaceae bacterium UBA1117 | reverse complement strand
TCGGACGTAACCAATTATTTTAAAGCATGTGATGCCGCAGCAGAAAATGGCGATGCTGATGCTAGGAGTGTTGCTGAAGGGATACGAAAAGTATCTAGAGTTGAACAGGACACTTACTATCTTGAATAC
>DCBC01000011.1:1044-3006 GCA_002313335.1 Porticoccaceae bacterium UBA1117 | reverse complement strand
ACAGTATCTTGTCGTGTCTAATCAAGATATTACACAAAGAAAGATCGCAGAAGAAGCTGCCGCTAACCAGGCGAGAATCGATGACTTGACAGGAATACCTAACCGCCGAAAGTTTGAAGAGACGCTAAGTCAGCAATGGAAGCGAAGTATCAGGATGAAGACACCTATTTCCCTGGCTATGATTGATATAGATCACTTTAAACAAGTTAATGACACCTATGGCCATAGTATAGGTGACAAGTATTTAACGGTTTTATCATCCATTTTTTCCAGGTCGACCAATCGTCCAGATGATATCTGTGCTCGCTACGGTGGCGAGGAGTTTGCTGTTTTGCTTGGCGCTACAGATAGAGTCGGAGCTGTAAAAGTGATTGATAAGCTTATAAAAAACGTCAGAAATTTAAACATTCCTAATGAAAATGCATCAACTAAGCCTTTTATTACCCTAAGTATCGGCCTCAAAACAGTCTATCCTAGCCAAAATGATAACTATGAAGACTTCTTGTTAGCGGTTGATAAACTACTTTATGTGGCAAAAACAGCGGGCCGTGACACTCTGGCGGTAAGTCTTTTAAGTGAGAAAGATGACACTACTGAATTTGAGCTGGTAAAGTAGGTATCGTTTTGCGCTTTTGAGTTACGAGCAGTCACTATATTTGATATTCATGCCGGAAGAGCGCCTTGCGTATTGAGCCGGACTACTGTTGAGTCTTTCAAAGATCTGGATTATCCTCAGGCACTTAACTTTTGCTCGGTATTTTATAATGAAGTAGTCGTAACAAATATTTGCGCAGCGGTCCGAGTTGGAAAAACTCTGGACGTATATCTTTTGTCTTGGGGGAGACCTTTGTTAATGATCACCACAACTGATGTCTATGCCGTTGGCGCGCCAATAATAGTAGGGCTTATCTTTCTTGAGGTCGTAGTCTCGGCCTTTAAAAAATATGAGTTTTATAAGCTTGGCGATACCGGTGGAACGCTGGGGTTATTAGCAGGCAATGTCTTTGTGTCACTGATTACTCAAGGTTTAACCCTCGGCCTTTACTTTTACCTTTACCAATTCAGACTAGTGACAATAAACGAACTATTTGCACCCTGGATAATTTGGTTGATTACTTTTTTATCTATCGATTTCATTTTTTATTGGTATCACAGAGCATCTCATAGAGTAAGATTTTTATGGGCAATTCATATGAATCACCACTCCAGCACTGAGATGAATTTCTTTGTGGCATTCCGGCAAGCCTGGTTTGGACCTATTTCTAAAACACCCTTTTTTATGGTGATGCCTCTCATCGGATTTGATCCCAGCATCACGGTAGTGGCAGCGCTCTGTTCTAGGCTCTGGGGTGTTGTGGGTCATACTCAGTGGATTGGCAAGCTGGGTTGGCTTGATGGTATTTTTAATACGCCCTCTACTCATAGAGTGCATCACGGCACCAATCCTGAATACATTGATAGCAATTATGGCAATCTGTTAATTGTCTGGGACCGTCTATTTGGTACTTATGTGAAGGAAGAGGCCCAAGTGGTTTTTGGTTTAGTCAACAATGTAGAGACAAACAACCCCATCAAAATCACTTTTTATACGTGGTCTGCGATTATTACAGATGTCAAAAGCGCCCAGTCGTTTGATGAAGTTATTGGCTACATAGTTGGGCCGCCGGATTGGCTACCAAAAGAGAGCAAAAATTTATGACTTACCTCAGAGTTATGAGGGTTATTTTCATCTGTAAAAATAAAGAGGCAGCATGACTATTCTTGTGAAGCTGTTGATTGTATTATTTTTGATAATGACAACGCCAGCGCATGCACAGACAAAAACACCTTATATCTATATTTTGGGCGTTGCTCAAGATGCTGGTTTCCCTCAAGCAGGCTGCTACAAGCCTCGCTGTATGGAGGGTTGGAAGAGCCATGAAAAAAGGCTAAGCGCGACATCCCTTGCGGTAATTGATAGTG
>DCBC01000011.1:0-623 GCA_002313335.1 Porticoccaceae bacterium UBA1117 | reverse complement strand
GCCGGAATCTTTATTACTCATGCGCACATGGGCCACTATACCGGTCTCATGTATTTGGGAAGAGAGGCTATGGGCGCTAATCAGATACCCGTCTATGTGATGCCAAAGATGGAAAAATATCTCCGCAATAACGGCCCTTGGAGTCAGCTAGTTAAGCTAAAGAATGTAGTTTTAGAGCCTCTGCATAACGGCCGACCGATGGTGTTTAAGAGTCTTGAGATTACTCCTATTTTAGTGCCGCATAGAGACGAATTTTCAGAAACAGTAGGTTTCTCTATAAAAGGTCCCAACAAAACGGCACTTTTTATTCCTGATATTAATAAGTGGTCTCAGTGGGAAAAGAATATTGCGGATCAGATTAAGGCTTCAGATTACGCATTAATTGACGCTACTTTTTATGACCAGAATGAACTGCCAGGAAGAGATATGTCTAAAATTCCGCATCCTTTTGTTATGGAAACCATGGATGCTTTGTCTCAGTTGTCTGATCAACAGCGCTCTAAAGTATGGTTTATTCATATGAACCATACTAACCCATTGCTTAACTTGAACAGTGAACAGTCACATATCGTTCGCAACCGAGGGTTCAATATTGCAAGTTTCGGTCTAAAACTGCCATTATA
>DCBC01000153.1:1777-12851 GCA_002313335.1 Porticoccaceae bacterium UBA1117 | reverse complement strand
TTTTTTGTTATAGCTTTAGCTGGACGAATTTTTCTTCCAGCTATGCTTGATAAAGAAAGTAACCCAGTCTTAGATCACTTACCTTTTATAGTCTCAGATAAAGCTAGAGAGTTGCACAAAACGTTAATAGTAGGCGATTGGCACTCAGACAGCACTTTATGGAACCGAGATTTAAGTAAGACTTATGATTATGGTCATGAGGATATACCAAGGATGCAAACAGGAAATATAGCGTTGCAGATGTTTACAACGGTCACTAAATCACCTGCTGGTCAAAACTATAACAGCAATGAGACGACCGCTAGAGATAATATTACCACTTTAGCTATCGCCCAAGGTTGGCCAATTAAAACGTGGTCAAGTCTTACAGAAAGAGCAATTTTTCAGGCTGAAAAAATTCGTGATTTATCACTTCGCGATTCTAAAAATTTCATGTTGATAGAGTCTCAATCTGATCTGAAGCAATTTATGATCAAAAGAGAATTAAATCCAACACTCATCGGTGGACTTATTGGTACTGAAGGATCTCACGCTTTAGATGGGGACTTAAAAAATATAGAACGGCTCTATAATAAAGGCTTTCGGATGATGAGTCTGCATCATTTCTTTGATAACAAACTTGGGGGATCATTGCATGGCATAACCGGACAAGGTCTAACCAAATTTGGAAAGGAATCCCTACTTGAAATGCTCCGCTTAAATATCATTATTGATGTTTCTCATTCTTCTGAAAATGTTGTCAAAGATGTTCTGGATATAACCAACAAACCGATTGTTGTTAGCCATACAGGGTTTAACGGATATTGCGAATCTCCTCGGAATATTAGTGATGGTTTAATGCAATTAATTGCTGAAAAGGGTGGATTAATTGGCGTTGGTTTTTGGGACGGAGCAGTCTGTGACAATACTCCCAAGTCGGTTGCTGAGGCTATCGCGTATGGGGTTGAGCTTATTGGCGTTGATCATGTAGCTCTAGGGTCAGATTTTGATGGAGCTATTACCGCAGGTTTTGATAGCTCAGAGCTTGTAGCTATAACTCATGAATTACTTGAGTTAGGCTTAAGTGACATGCAGATTAGAAAGGTGATGGGTGGGAATATGCTCGCTTTCTTACAACAGAATCTTCCTAATGCCCTAAATTATAAAAAGAATGCTAACGCCATAAAAAGTATGGAAACACGCAGCTACAGCAGGGTATTAGAGTTGTAATCTATACAACTGAAGAAATTATAATATGCTGATATTAACAGGATTTCAGATGTGACTCTTGATTGGGAATAAAATCAATAATGAGATTTGGCGATCACAAAATGTTCAAGGTTAAATAAATAATTTTCAGGAAGGGTTCGTCCAACAGGGGTAAAGTACTGACAGTTAAGTTCCTCCAAAGTCAGGTTTTCCTTCATTGCACAACCATTTTGCGAAAGTACAGTTTCTATTTCATCATTACGATAAAACGATATTCAAGGCTCGCCGGCTTTCGCGGCTAATGGCTTTATTAATGCAGCAAGCGCAACTCACCTTGGCTTGTCATGTTTTGTCAAAGCCTTTGGTACAGTGGATGATGAGGGGTATTAAACTGGCATTAGACATTTAGCCAATATTATTGCCTTTATGACAATAAACATACCCACATTATCCTATTTATCCTTGCCTATATTAGGCTAATATAATCCTCCTTTAGAGCAGATCTATGCGTAGGCTAGCCATGGCCAATATTGAGCGACATTAGCGCTCAAAAGTAGTATCCAAATTTAGATTAATCAAGATAATTAGCTAGGCTTAGCCTAGGAGAAAGTATGCTTACAGGCAACAATCCGATGGCTAGATTTTTAAAGTTGGTCGCTAAGATAGAGGCCCAGGAAGTGAAAGCTGTCGCAAGCTCATTTCTGTTGGTGGTTGTATTGATGTCTGCCTACTACATACTTCGACCGGTACGTGACGCCATGGCCAGTGACTGGACAGATGCCGAAGTCAGCTGGTTATGGACTCTCAACTTTTTTATCAGTACTGCCGTTGTGGCGGTTTATGGCATGGCAGTCTCAAGGTTCCGCTTTCGTTATTTGGTTCCGGCTATGTATGGTATCTTTGCCCTAACCTTTGTTATTTTTTACGTGCTGGCATACACCTCTGCTGATCGAACAATCATTGATAAGTCGTTTTACGTCTGGGTGAGTGTATTTAGCTTGTTCCATATTTCAGTCTTTTGGAGTTTCATGTCTGACCTGTTCAATAAAGAACAGGCGGGTAGGCTATTTAGTATTATTGCGGCCGGTGCAAGTGTCGGCGGTCTGATTGGCCCTTCTATACCCTCGTTTTTCTCGGCGTCCATGGGCACAGATAATTTAATGTTATTGGCCAGTGTGATGCTACTGATTCCAATACCAATCATCTTCTATTTGCAGTCACTAAAATCCACAGAGCTACACAATGAAGATTTGGAGTTGACTCCTCCCAGCGAGCCAATTGGCGGCAACCCCTTTGCGGGTTTTAAAATGTTTTTCTCCAATCCCTATTTACTGGCCATAGGCCTATTTATATTCTTGTATACAGGCATTAGCTCGTTTGTTTACTTCGAGCTAAAGAATCTACTCAGCGAATTAAGCAGAGCAGAGCGCACAGCGATTTGGGCGCAGATGGATCTGGCCGTCAATACTTTATCTATTGCCACAGGACTATTTGCCACTAGTCGTATTGTGGGAAAATTTGGTATGCCGGTGACTATTGCGCTGGTTCCCATTTTGATCTGCGTTGGTTTGCTGGTGCTAGCAATTTCACCCTTTTTAGGCGCGGTGATTGGCTTGCAGATTATACGTAGGGCTGGCAACTACGCCGTCACTAGGCCTGCTCGGGAAATGCTATTCACTCGGGTTGACCGGGAAACGCGCTTTAAAGCAAAGCCGGTCATCGACATTGTTGCCTATCGTGGCGGAGACATGCTGATGGCATGGTTGTTTACTGGATTAACACAGGGCTTGGGCCTAGGTTTGGCTGCTGTTGCTATGGTTGGGGCTGGTATAGCAGCACTTTGGTCAATAGTGGGTATCTATCTCGGACGCTGGTTTGAGCAAGATGACACTGAGCCATCGGGCGAGGCAACACCAAAAGCTATAGTCAATATTGCGGAGAACAGCAGTACCGTATAACAATCACAAACAACAACAAAATAAGTAAGGGAGCAACACCATGAAAAATATTTCTATCATTACCATTTTAGCGCTTTTTTTAGGCTCTCCATCTTTTGCTATCGCAGATCATCATTCTGGAGGTGAGCATCAAGAAACGGAAGCAAAGCTAAAATATCTTGAGTTTAGTGAGATGGGCAACCCGGCAGATGTAATCAAGATTAAAGAATACAGCCCTCGACCTTTAAAGAGTGGCCAAGTCAGAGTGAAAGTTTTGGCAGCACCCATCAACCCATCAGACTTATTACAGATTTCGGGTAACTACGGTGTGGATCCAGTATTGCCGTCTAACCCGGGTAGCGAAGGCGTTGGCCGAGTGGTGGAAACATCGGCAGACGTAAAAAATTTAACGGTTGGCCAGCTGGTATTGCTTGCCAGCGGAGGAACCTGGAGGGACGAAATAGTGGCTCCGGCAGCTGGGTTTCTTCCCTTACCTAACATGGGCCCTCTTAGTGATGAGGTGATTGAACAGCTTGCTATGTCCGCGGTTAACCCTTTAACGGCGTTACTTATGCTGACCTCTTTTGTGGATGTTAAAAAAGGCCAGTGGATTGCACAAAGCGCTGCGAATTCGGCGGTGGGCGGCTATGTTATCCAGCTGGCAAAGCAGCGTGGCATCAAGACTGTCAATATTGTTCGTCGTGAAGGTCTTGCAGAAGAATTGAAGTCAAAGGGTGCGGATGTAGTTTTGATCGACGGACCAGATCTTGCTGCTCAAATCGCCAAAGCAACGGGCAATGCACCGGTTGTACTTGCTCTTGATCCTGTTGGTGGTGAAACTTATTCTCGATTGGCTGATAGTCTTGGCTATAGCGGCACTCTGGTTACTTATGGTGTACTGTCGGGCCAGCCCGCAATCTTGAACACTGGTAATATTATTGTTAACGACACTCGTCTGCGTGGTTTTTGGCTTTATAAGTGGTACCAATCAGCTGACATGGCAACAAAGCAGGCTACTTTTGGGCAGGTTATTCCGTTGATTGTAAATGGCACTCTAAAAGCCAATGTTGACTCTCGCTACTCGGTTGACGAAATCAAGCAAGCTGTTACTCGTGCTGCGGAACGTGGTAGAAATGGCAAAGTACTTATTGTGCCAAGTGCGGGCAAGTAAGAGCTTTCATCAAGAATATTAAGACTAAGAGCTTCATCGGAGATATTCAGCAATCTGGCTGGGTATCCCCCTCGTTCAGATTGAGTCCGCAGAAAACCGTGCCATCAGAAAATCCACCGCGACCTTAACTTTCGGTACCAGATACTGCTGCTTTTGATAGAGAAGATAAATAGCCAGTCCCGGATTTTGGCTAATGTGCAGTGTTGGCTCAATATGCAATTCCTGTAATTCGTTGCTATCGATATACTCTTGCACCAACCATCTTGGTGCCATCATAATTCCCTGTCCTGCAATTGCCTGCTCGCCTAACCATTTACCATTGTTAGAGATAGCTAGGGGTAGTGCGGATACATCTAACCATTGTCCGTTTGACTGACATAACCAGGTGTGTGGGCCCGTTGGTGTGCGAAAAAAAAGGCCTTGATGTTGTTTAAGGTCTGTGGCGTATTTAGGTGTCCCCGCTGCCGCCAAATAACTTGATGCCGCTACCGGAATAAACTCATTGTTCATTAGGCGCACGGCCTGCACCCGCTCATTGGGGGCATAGCCGCCGCGTATAGCAATATCCACTTCGTCACGGGACAGCGTCGATAACTCATCACTGAGGCTTATGTCCAAAATAATTGCTGGATACAGCGCTTTAAACTCAGTTAGCAGAGGTAGTAACAGTCGCTCGCCAAAACTGACCATACTGCTAATGCGCAGAAAGCCTGTGGGAGTAGCCTGATGGCTACGTACCGTTTCGTCACTGAGCTCGAGCTGAGTCAAAATATCTTGGATCTGCTTGAAGTACACCTGCCCAATTTCGGTTACCTTAACCACTCGGGTGCTACGCTTTAATAGGGTTGCCCCTAAGTTTTTTTCTAGATCCGCGATGCGCCTAGATAGGGAGGAGGGTGGCACAGAAAACGCTTCAGCTGCTCGAGTGAAACTTCCAGTTTCGACCACTTTACTGAAATATCTAAGTGCTTTTAGCTGATCCATGATGAGGTATTCCTTTTGTACTTAGTCGATTGTTATTAAAGCGACATCAGAATAGTCTAATTTACCTCTGATATCCGCTCAATATTGGAGGGTCAAATGGCGCCACCGACATATTGAGAAAATATTTTTCCATTTGCACCGCTGTATCCCCTTATTTTAAGGGGTTTCAAATCGTGCAACTATTGAACACGAGTAAAATTAGCTCAGAGATTTCGCGATCACAAAATGTTCAAGGTTAAATAAATAATTTTCAGGAAGGGTTCGTCCAACAGGGGTAAAGTACTGAGAGTTAAGATCCTCCAAAGTCAGGTTTTCCTTTATTGCATAACCATTTTGCAAAAGTACGGTTTCTATTTCATCATTACGATAAAACGATATCCAAGGCTCGCCGGCTTTCGCGGCTAATGTTTTTATTAATTTAACGCGTGCTGCAGCTTTCGGATAACCCTTACCAAAGCAAACCTCAGGGTTTTCATTGAGAAGTTCGTTGACATACGATATAAAAAAAACTGAACCCGCTTTTTGAGTAAGCATAGCCATTTCTTTGATCGATGAACTAACAGCCTCTTTAGTGATGTACTGTGAGACACCCTCGAGCGTAAAAATAGTAGGTTTGTTTTGATCGAAACCTGAAGCCATAAGTTCCTTACTCAGTGACTGATGAGCAAAATCAACGGCCACATAGGTAACATTTTCTGAATTGGGTAATTCTTTAGGCAGTTTAGAGCGCTTTCTAATCTGAACCTCAGGCTGATCCACTTCAAAAACTTTAAGTGAAGAGGGAAGTTTAAGCCGATGAGCTCGCATGTCATATCCTGCGCCCAAAATGACATATTGCTCTACCCCACTGGCAGCCATTTTTTGAATTAGATCATCAATGAAGCGCGTGCGCGAAATGAGATGTTCGTGAAAACCAGGTGCAACCTTTTGAGTTAACCAGACGTTCAGCTTATGGCCCATTAGTTTGATAAAGCTCGCGCCTGTCACAAACCTATCTGCGTAGGGATCGTTAATGATACGTGCGCTAGATTTGGCTAGAGTTTCTATCAAACGCTGTTTGGCGACTCCCTGGGCTGTACCGTCTTTTGTAAAAATTGAGTTGCTCATAGTTACCCCCATCACTATTTAATTGACGACTGAAGTCCCTCCATCGATTGGAATAATCTGGCCTGTCATAAAGCCACCAGCCTTTGATGCTAGCATGATAGCAACGCCAGCAATATCCGTCGCTTCTCCCCAGCGGCGCATAGGGATTGTTTTTAGTTCTTCTTGAAAGGCTTCCTGATCATTACTCAAAAACTCGGTCATTTTTGAATAAAAACGTCCAGGGGCAATGGCATTGACACGAATATTATCTTTGGCCAATTCAGTTGAGAGTATACGGGTGACCTGGTGGATAGCCGTTTTGGATACTGCATAACTAAAGTTATCCAGAGCGTTGCCTACTATTCCGGCAATGGAACCAATATTGATAATACTGGCGGTGTTGTCTGCAGTGGCGTTCTTTTTTAGTAATGGGGTCAGAGCTTGGATTAGGAAGAAGGGACTTTTGACATTGATATTCATGGTCTTGTCCCACCCTTTCTCTGGGAACTCACCGAAAGGTGCGCCCCAACCTGCACCGGCATTATTGACTAATACATCAATATGCTGCTCTCTGGACATTAATTCGGTGACAAGATTGTGCAGACCATCAGAGGTGGCGATATCGCCCGGAATGGCAATACATTCACCGTACTGACTTAGTTCTTTTGCGGCACTGAGACAGGCTTCGGCTTTGCGAGCAGTGATATAGACGCGTTTGGCCCCGGCTTCAAGAAAACCTTGCGCCATGAATGAGCCCAGCCCACGGCTACCGCCGGTGACAACACAAATTTTATCTTGCATAGAGAACAGCGATTCGATCATTTTTCTTTCCTACTTCGGTTTATAGTTAATTTTTGATATTTTGGGTCTTTGCTCTGGTGCAATTATTCAGCGCATGACATCTATGTTGTGACAAGAATAAGAGAAGGTTAAATTTAAATCTCAGTAATCCTACGGTTCATAGAGTTTACAATTCTTAACCAGAAGCTCCACCCTCAAATTTGAATATTTTTTATGAGTATGGCTTGATCCCCTTGATGAACTGGAGAAAAGATACCTGAACGCGCTTCATATAAATTATTAAGATGCTTGGGAAGCTGTGTACTAATATCTAAAAGGTACCCATTAATATCTTTTTGATACGCATCAAAATTTAATACTAAGTCTATCTCTTTATCGTACATTCCAGTTAAATAAATACCGTAATATCCCTTAAAGGGGCCTCTTGTTGCTGCTGAAGTCTTTATTTCCTGAGTACCAATATTAAAAGATTTAAGGTTTGAATCTTCAGGCAATAAAAGAACGACTCGACTTGCAGACCGATGACTCTTTAGATTTATTTTTATAGAGTTTCCATCCTTTACTTTTTCTTTAAGTCCAATAGACGGCCCTTTCCATTCACTTGATACACTATCTGCCCAGTATCTGAATTTACTTTCAGGGGCAAAAGAAGCCAATGCTTTTGTGCTTGACTCATCAACATAAGAAGACAGAGGTTCAATTAAAGGCACAGGATCAGAAGTGGTAACATTTCCTGAAAGATGAACAAAAGAATCCCCAGCATCTAGGTTTTCATAAAAATGAATATTGACAAGTTGTGGTCTCATTTCAGTGTAAAGGTTAAGTGTACTTCCCGCAGTAAGAGCAATTAAATTTACTAAACCTATATAGGAAATAGCAGATTTCATTCTTAAAGAAAATAAGAATGGTGAAATTATCATCGCATAAAGCCCAGCAAATGGGAGTACTGCCCACACCAGCTTGTAACCCTGGCTTTGTTCTAAGGCAAATATTAATCCTAAGGTACTTGGTAAGGCCACGACCAAAGTAAGCATTAAGAAGGATAATTTATATTGTTCTTTTATGAACGTAGAAATGAGAATAACAGCACTTCCAAACACAAGAGGTAGAATAAAAATATTGGCTGCATCGGGTAAAAATAGGGTTACAAGTAGCGTTAGAATTGACCAAAAGAACCATGCTCCATAAATCATTTCATATTCTTGAACAAATTTTCTACTTAAAGAACTTCCTATTAATAGGCCCATAAATGTTGACCCAATTAATAGAAGGCGATACGGCCAATCTATACCAGGCCAACTTATAATATTTCCAGAAAATAAAGACAGAAGATAGAAGCCTAAAACGCCTGAAAAAACAGTTGTAAAAAGAGTAATTGGAGTAAATACGAACCCCAGAGCCGTTGCTTTAAAGCCAACCTTGGAACGGATCATGGCTACAATTAAAACTAAGACTGAGAGTATTAAAGCAATTAAGCTATTACTTGATTTCCATTCCGTCCAAAACCCGTACGTCGAACCTAAGTAGACATATTTACCACCCATACTATTCCAGTCAGCAGAAAGTAAATCTCTTGAGGCACTTAAAATATTTTCACCATGATGTTGAATAGTTCGTACATCTAGATTCTCAACATTATCATTAGGGGTATGGTAGTGATTTCTTTCACCCGCAAAAGCAAAGTCCATCCCCGGAATATTTGCCCTTTTGGCTACACTGAAATCTGTGTCATTCGGCATTCTTTTAAAGATTTCATTGGCTACGGAAAAGCCATATGCATGATCATACTCATGGGATAAGCTTTTAATAAGCAGTTCATTTTTATCTGAAGTTCTGATAACCATACTCCCTCCAGATGTTCCGCTTCCTTCTATGTTTAGCACGACACCCACTTTTTTAGCCAAGGGATGTTGATTAAAGAACGCTTCCGCTCCCAACAAACCAGCTTCTTCTGCATCAGTTAAAAGAAGCATTATAGGATGGTCGTAGGGTGCTTCTAGCTTCAAAACTCTAGCTGCTTCAAGTATTGCAACCACTCCAGCTCCGTCATCTCCAGCGCCTGATGCCGTAGGCACAGAGTCATAGTGAGCCATAAGTGCTAGGTAAGGGAGATCAGTTTTTCCCGGAATGATCCCGATTAAGTTTTCAACTTCAGCACAAGCAGCAAATCTAGAAGAGCAGGCCCATGTTTTTTGTACTTGATACTCTATGCCCAACTGATTCAATTGACTGATGAGTCTCTCTTTAATAATTTTATTCAATTCTGAACCAACAGGATGAGGTTGATTCTCCTTTAATAAAACTTTTAAGGTTTCGTAAGCTCGTTCAGCTGAAAACTGATCAGGATCTGATTCAATACCTTTAACTTGCGGAGATAGAGTACTTGCATGTTGTAAAAAGAACAGTACAACACTAAAAAAAATTACATAAATGGGCATCAACTTATTTCTTGGCATGACGTAGTTTTTCCTTTTCCTACATACTTATTTACGAAGATAGACTTAGGTTGCAGGTAGTTTTAATCCTTAACCAAAATCTCCACTAATTAAATTGCCAACTCTAGTACCAGAGCAGGATGGTCACTTAAAGGACCTTCTTCTGTAACAAATGATTGGTCTTCTCCTACAGAAATAATCTTAAACTCTAACTCTTCACCTTGCTTGTATAAAATGTAATCCAATATAGTCCATTTTTTACTTATTTTATGTCCTGTAAAAGAATCTGTTAGCCTGAGCTTTTCCTTGAAGTTTTCTAGGAGTTTCACGTCTTTAGGGTTTTTAGAATTCAGATTAAGATCTCCAGCAACAATCAAAGCTTCAGTAGTTGTTCTTTGCTTTATAGTTGAAATAATTTGCTCTAATTGCCTCTTTCTTGCTGCCCTATCAGAATCTCTTCTACCTGCGTCCATGTGAGTATTCACTATAAAAAATCTTTTACTGTTTGGCAGGGTTATTTTTATTATTTGAAAGCCTTTATACGCAAAGCAATCATTGGCTCCTCTTAACCAGCCCGAACAAGTGTCGTAACTTTCATTTTCGACCTCTACGGACCAATTTTTAGGTAGGTTAAATACAGACGTTAACCCTGAGCCGGTGCAGAAGGGGCATATTAAACGGCCACCCAATCCACCACGAATAGCGAGGCTTTCTTTAGCCAAGCCAGATGACAATTCTTCATGATGTGAATAGTCTTCTTGTAGTAAGGAGATGCTAAAGTCTTGAGTCTTTTTACCTATAACAGGAAAGCGCTTCTTTGGATTATCACTGATAAAGATTTCAGGAAGCCCATGAGTGTTGTAAACAAGTATTCTTAATGTGTCACTTTGTTTTTCCGATGAAAAAAGATTCGTAGAAAGAATCATAGAAAGAATCAAAATGCTAAGAAATAGAGCTTTAAGTTTCATCATTTAAAATTTATTTGTTTAATTAATATGGCGTGAGTGGAAGATAACATAAGAGCGCAGTATATATTGCAGCTCACTTTGGCCACAAGCGTACCTCCAGGCTACTAGATCGTAATAAACCTACGCACATGCTTGTCTAACGTTTGTAAAACTTCAGTTACACTGACAAAAAAAAGCCCTGAACAAGATACTGTCCAGGGCTTTTTGATCACACAGATTATCAAACTAGCTTAGAAATTCCAAGCAGCACCCGCAGATGCAGTAGTCTCTCCACCGCTGTTTCCGATGGACAATTTATAGCTTGAAGATTCTGATCGGAAAGTTAAACCAGCAGCAACAGCTGACTCGCCATCAAAATGACCTGTACCAACAGCAAAACCCCAACCAGCGCCCGGAGCTACTGGCATCCCAGCGTGCGCTAAGCTGGCAGCTACGCCAGATCTCAAAACATCAACATTAGCTGATAAATTAGTTATCGAAGACGTGTTCATGCCAATATCAGCG
>DCBC01000153.1:1218-1384 GCA_002313335.1 Porticoccaceae bacterium UBA1117 | reverse complement strand
TCAGCAATGTTTTGCATAACAAGCCCTTCATGCACAGCTAAAGTACTTACGTTAGCTGCAATGCCGGTAGCGTTAGTAGCAATATCAATCACGTTAGTTGCAATGCCAGTCGCGTTAATTGCAATATCAGTAATGTTTTTCGTAACAAGCCCTTCATGGACAGCTA
>DCBC01000153.1:655-842 GCA_002313335.1 Porticoccaceae bacterium UBA1117 | reverse complement strand
ATACCAGTCGCATTGGTAACCGTTGCACCGTAAGTCGCTGAAACCGCGGTCACAATGGCTTGCGCATTGTTGCTATTATTAGCAATATCAGTCATCAAAGCGGCTGCTGGGTTGCTAGTGCTACCTATATAGCTTGCATGAACGGCAGCTTCTTTATTCGCTTCAGCCAGCTTTTTATTGGCTGTAG
>DCBC01000153.1:0-233 GCA_002313335.1 Porticoccaceae bacterium UBA1117 | reverse complement strand
GCCTGCTTTTGAAACTGCTGCTGCTTCCGCTAGAACGGCCGCGGCTGCGGTAGTTTTAGCTGCTGTAAGTGTCGCATTAGCTGAGGTAGTTTCAGTTGCAGTTGCAGTTGCAGTAAGAGCATCAACCCCAGCTTGCGCAGCTACTACAGCAGCGTCTGCTACAGTTACTGCAGCTTTAGCAGCAGTCTCAGCTGTATCAGCTGCGGTCGAGTCAGTTTTAGCAGTTGCAAGTG
>DCBC01000168.1:884-7110 GCA_002313335.1 Porticoccaceae bacterium UBA1117 | reverse complement strand
ATTCAGACCAGTGACGAATATTTAGTTTCACGAATAGAGAATGCTGACGTCTTTGAAGTTGCTTATGTATTTAAAAAGAAACTGCACCAGCGTTTAGGCATAGCGGCTGAAGAGAGTGCCGATAGGTTGTTACTCAAGTGGTGGGCCCGCTTAACGCAGAGCTCTAATAAGCATCTCTAGTCAATGCTGTGATCAGTCACGGCGTAGCTTATCGTTTGTAGCAATTGGGGTTGGGAAGTTAAATACCACAATATAGCTCGACACTAAAAAGGTCATAATAGCGGTAGCTTGAATCAGGTGTGAAGAATAAGTTCCGATAAGTCCAGTACTAAAGGCTAGGTAGGCGATCATTAATGAAAACTCGCTGTTCTGACCGAGTCTAAAGCCAATATCCCATGCGAGGCTTTCAGTCTCGCTGTGTGACCTCAAAAGTCGATGATAGACGAAGGGCTTAATCACTAACATTAAGCTGGCAAGAAGCGCCGCAGGAATAATGATGGCTGATAGAAGGGAAAGGTTAAATCCTGCTCCCAAAGAGAAGAAGAATAAAATCAAAAAGAAATCTCTTAGTGGTTTGAGATTTAAAGCAATAAATTGAGCGATAGGGCTTGTTGCCAAGGCAATGCCTGCTAGGAAAGCACCGATTTCTCTAGATAATCCTAAATAATGCGCGGCTTCAGCGATCCCTAGACACCAACCAGTGGCGAGTAAAAAAACATATTCTCCGATTCTATCAAACCGAGTAATCAGCGGTAATAGGATAAATTTAACGGTAAGAAAGCTAGCGGTGGCCAGGGCAGGTAAAGCTAAAAGAGTTTTACCCAGCGGTATAAGGTTTTGACTGTTAAAATCGCCTGAAATTATAAGTAAAAGGACAAAGATGGCGAGAAAATCTTGCATCAAAAGCATGCCCACCATTAGTTCTCCGGAGTGCTTGTGGTGCAACGCTGTTGTGGGGAGCAGCTTAATGCCTATGATGGTGCTCGAAAACATCATACCTGTGCCAATAATAATACTTTCAATAGTACTGTAGCCAAATAGGTTGGCAACAACGTAACCGATACCGGCAAAAGCTGCGGAGCTTATTAATGTAACGTGAGTGACTTCTCTCAATACACGCCATAGTGCCTGTGGTTGCATGTCTAGGCCGAGTAAGAAAAGCAAAAAGATAATGCCGATACTACCAATTTCACTGATAAGCGCTATATCAGAGACCAGCCCTAGCCCAAAGGGCCCTAAGATAGCGCCGAGTAAAATATAGGCTACCAGCAGAGGCTGTCGTCCAAACAATGCTATTGACGCAATAATTGCGCCGCCGCTAAAAATGAAAAAGAACAGCTGTAACAGCTCGCCATGCATGGCATTTACCTCGTGTTAAAAGATTCGCAGTGTGAAGTGATTAACCTAGACCATACGCTATGCATGCGCTTGGGTTTTACGTTTTCAGTTTTAGCGCAATGAGTATACTCAAATACTTGTTTAATAATCCGCTCGTTTCCATGCTTATACTCAAGCAAAGTCATCAAGTTGCTTGGTAAAAGTCGCTTCGTCTCGAACCCCGACTCTGTTGCCATCAGGGTCGACTATGTTAATGGTTGATCCCCACGAGAATTCTATAATTTCTGCATCAGGACAAACCTTGCGGATGGTTTTTAATGCTAGATCTAAATCGGCAACATTAATACGTAATTTCAAGGATCCCTGCTCCATTGATTTTCCTTGGGGATAGGCAATTCCTCCAGTTTCAATCATTAAATAGGCGTCGCCAAAGTCCAAGCATGTAAGCTTAAAGTTGGCTTCATGCTTTTCATAAATAACGTTAAGATCAAAAGTTTCCCGATAAAAAGAAACGCATTTAGTATAGTTTTGTGTGTTTAAGATGATTCCTGTCCTTGCTATATCCATGGCTGGTCCCTGTAAGTTGTGCTCCGTGATATCGTTTCGTTAGATCTCACACCCACTATACTGACCCGCTTCAAGGTTTTCACCAATTTCATCAGTCTTCGTGCATTGATGTGCTTTTATATCCCTTTTTCTCTCAAACAAGCAGAGACAGAGAACATTTAGATTGTTAGAATATCGTCCCATGAACTCTTAGGTAGTGCCCGATGAACGATGAAAGTCCTCGCCAGGATAATGATGATTCTAAAGCTGACGCGTTAGCGATAGTAGCAATTTTGGCTATAGTGCTAGCGGCAGTAGTGTATTGGTTGTCTAGATTTTAAGTGAGACTTTAGAGGTTGATGACTCATGAGTGCACAGGATAATACACCAGAATTATTAGTTGAAGAGCAACGTCAGATTGTTGAAGAATACCTGAAACGATCACCGTTGATGAAGCCTTCTGCGTCAGGAAAAACTGACGTCCTGCGCAACAAAATAAAAGCACAACTCAAAGCCAATGATGCAGTGCTGATCGCTCATTACTACACCGATCCTATGATTCAGGAGCTTGCCGAGGAAACCGGTGGCACAGTATCAGATTCTCTTGAAATGGCTCGTTTTGGTAATACTCATGATGCGCAGACACTGGTGGTTGCCGGTGTCAAATTTATGGGAGAAACAGCAAAAATTTTAACCCCCCACAAACGTGTACTAATGCCCACTTTAGAGGCTACCTGTTCTCTTGATATCGGCTGTCCTGCTGATGAGTTTGCAGCTTTTTGTGACCTTCATCCAGACCGTACGGTAGTCGTTTATGCAAATACTTCTGCTGCAGTAAAGGCCCGTGCAGACTGGGTTGTCACATCAAGCATTGCACTTGATGTAGTTGACTTTTTGGATAGCCGTGGGGAGAAGATACTATGGGCTCCTGATAAATATCTGGGTGACTACGTACAGAAAAAAACAGGCGCTGATATGATCCTGTGGGACGGTAGCTGCATTGTGCACGAGGAGTTCAAGGCTAAGGGAATTCTTGATCTTAAACAGGTTTATCCGGATGCTGCAGTTTTAGTTCATCCGGAATCACCAGATTCGGTCGTTAGCCTTGCCGATGTTGCTGGGTCGACCTCGCAACTAATTAGTGCCGCAAAAGAGCTGCCGAACCAGCAAATGATAGTGGCCACGGATCAAGGTATCTTTTATAAGATGCAGCAAGCAGTGCCGGACAAACAACTCCTGGTAGCCCCAACGGGTGGCAGTGGCGCTACGTGCCGAAGCTGCGCAAGTTGCCCTTGGATGGGAATGAACAGCTTACAAAACCTCCTTTCATGTATCGAGCAGGGCTCTAATGAAGTTTTTGTTGATCCCGGCATTGCAAAGCTAGCGGTTCAGTCTCTTGATAGAATGATGAGTTTCAAGGCCGAACACCTTAGCTAGAGCCTTTTGGTTAATTAGAGTCTTTTGGCTTTTTCTTCCATTCCAACAACATCTCTCAAACGTTGTTTTACGATCGATGATCGTTTGAAATCAGCGCTTACTAATCTCTCTGCAAGACCCAATTGCTCTCTAGCCAGTCCAAATGCGCCAACTAGTATGAAATATTCTGCTCGAGCCTGATGCACACCTGATATATTCCCAGCCAGTCCTCGAACCTCAGCCAGGCGGTACCAAACCATGGGGTCTTGTTTGCGTGATCTGGCTAGTTGGGTGAGTGCTAACCCTGCTTGCTCGTATTGATGGTCAAGCCACAGAGCTTCGGCTTGTAAGGACAGGAGAGGATAATTACTGGGGTTTCGGGCAATAAGGAATGCCAGCTTACTCAGTGCCTCAGCGTATCTTTTATCGGCTATGTCTATTTCAATGTCCGTATAGTTGTAAACTTGGTGGTCGGGGTCGTTCCTTAAGAGAGGTGCCATCACCAATCGCGCGGCTTCGGGGTCACCCATTTCCAAATGGCTCAGCACAAGGCCATACAGTGCCGCATCCTTTTGTTGGGTATTTGCCAGTAATTTTGCATTAAAGCGTTTGATACTATCCTTTGGGTTCTTCGCCATAGCGACTAGCCCGCGGGCTTGTAGCAAATAATAATCAGTATGGTCTGGATAGTGGCGCATGGAACCGCCCATTGTTCTGCCTCTCGCATCTGCCACGCGCTTTTCTGTTACTGGGTGAGTTAGCAGAAACTCTGGAGCTCGATCACCCACATATCGAAGTCTCTTCAGCATAGTCTCAAACATATCTCCCACTGCGCCTGGGTCTCGCCCAGATTTCTCCATAGTTCGAAGCCCGAACCTATCAGCCTCTCTTTCATTTGAGCGACTGTACCGCAATTGATTATCTATTGTCATCGCTTGGGTCGCCGCCATCGCCGCCATCCCGGCATCTCCACCAACGGTTGCGGCGAGGACTAGTCCCGCGAGTAATCCTGCTAAACTTAGGGTCGAGGAATTACGCTGCGCTTCAACGCCTCTCGCGAAGTGCCTTTGACTAAGATGCGCTAGCTCGTGCGCGAGCACTGACACCATTTGATCTTCGTTCTCAGCGAAGGCAAAGATGCCTGTGTGGATTCCCACCACGCCGCCAGGAACAGCAAAGGCGTTCATGCTTGGATTGTTGACAATCACTAACTCAATGCTGGGATCTTCAAGTTCGCTGTAGGTAGCTAAATTGTAGATAAGATTTTCAAAGTAATTCTGCATGAGAGGGTCGTCAAATTCTTGAACTCTACTCCGAAATACTTTTAGCCAGGTGCGTCCTAGTTGATACTCCTGCTGTTTGGATATTATCCCAGAGCTACTGTCCCCTAAGATAGGAAGCTTTATGTCGTTGTCCACTGCGCTAGTTAATGGCGCGGACAAAAAAAGTAGCAGAAACCAAGAAATCGCGAAAAAATCTCTAAGAGGACTTCGCAGACCGTTGATAATACGGAGTAATGTTTTGTTGATCAAAATAGGAATGCACGCACGCAAATGACTGACCTCTACCTTAGCGGAAAATGAATAACAATTCGACAATTCAAACGTAAACTGGTTTCATACACCTCTATTAGATTCCAAAAAGATGGCTAGGTCACTAAATCTAGTTGTAATACCGGTCAGGAGCGTAATGAAGAAAATCTTAGATAAATGGTTAGGTCGATATTTCAGTAATGAAGAGGCTGTTCTTTTGGCTGTAATGTTAGCCTTCTTTATGATCTTGACCGCTACAGTTGGGGAGTACTTGGGTCCTGCTTTTGCTGCGCTGATCATCGCATTTTTACTACAGGGCGTAGTCAATGCTTTTGTTCGTGTTGGTGCGTCACAAAGAATGTCTGTAGTTGCTACTTTTTTGCTATTTTTGATTGGTTTGGTGACTATTTTAGTAGGGCTGGTTCCCATTGTTGGTAGACAATTGACTCTGCTTTTAAGAGAGGCACCCGATATATTAGGCCGGTTACAGGTATTTCTCGCTGGCCTTCCTGAGCGATATGAAGATTACGTGACCGCTGAGCAATTTGAAATGATTGGGCTAAGGGTTTCCGAAGAGGTAGCTAACTTAGCAGAACAAGTCTTGTCATTTTCATTTAGTAGTTTTCCTAGTTTATTTGCCATCGCGCTTTATCTTCTTTTAGTGCCCGTTTTAGTGTTTTTCATGTTGCATGACCGAGAAACGCTGGTCACATTTGTGACCAATCTCCTGCCCAAGAAAAGACCTGTTATGACCTCTATATGGTCCGAAATGAATATCCAGTTCGCCAATTATGTCCGAGGCAAGGCTATAGAAATTCTCATTGTCGGGTTACTTTCTTATGCAGCCTTCCTGTTCATGGGACTTAATTATGCCGCTTTACTCGCTTTGCTAGTAGGTCTGTCAGTTTTAATCCCCTACATAGGCGCTACGGTAGTGACTTTTCCCGTACTGGTAGTTGGTTATATGCAGTGGGGTTCCTCTTCTGAGTTTTTTTGGCTGTTTATGGTTTATGGTGCTATTCAGATTTTTGACGGTAATGTTCTTGTTCCTCTTCTCTTTTCAGAGGTGGTTAATTTACATCCTATAGCAATTATTGTTGCGGTTCTTTTGTTCGGTGGTGTCTGGGGATTTTGGGGTGTGTTCTTTGCTATCCCCTTAGCAACGCTCGTTAAAGCGGTGTTCAATGCCTGGCCTGATAGTTCTGCAGATGATTTAGAAAATAGGGTAGGCTAGGGTACTTTTTTAAGCCGTTTCATAACGACTGACGTACTAACATGCTAGACAACTCAAATGCTCAGCATTAATGTAACTCCATGATTCATGTTATAGAAAAACCTCAAGAAACGACTATTCAGCTCACTCCAAATCGCTCTGCGAGTTGGGGTGAGACGCG
>DCBC01000168.1:0-495 GCA_002313335.1 Porticoccaceae bacterium UBA1117 | reverse complement strand
GTGTGGATGATTATGCCGTTTGTCTGTTTGGATATTTTGGTATTTTCATACTTTTTCTATCGCGTTTGTGAAGAAACATACCGAAGACAAGTTATCGTCATTGAGTCAAAGGCTGTGTGTTTCCGATCAGGAATACACCATTTAGGCAGTATTAAACGCTTCCAGCGGCCATGCTATTTGGTAATCCACAAGCGTAAATCCGCAAGCCACTTGCCGGGCTATTCTCTGGCTGATGATGCTGACATTCAGAGGATTGGTAGTTTTCTCAATGAAAAGGATCTGGAGGATTTAAGAGAGGCGCTAGGGCGCGTTGGCCTGCTGGAGATTAATCAGGAATGGTGGAAGCCAAAGACGACAGTAAATCGCCTTGATTACTAAAACTGATGGTGACTTGTTGGTAATAATTGGATCATATTTACGAAGCTAGTGAGCTCCAATTACTCTCGAATTATGTAAATTAGTGGGTTTTTTGTAGTATAACTAATCTTTTTTAGG
>DCBC01000020.1:6976-12476 GCA_002313335.1 Porticoccaceae bacterium UBA1117 | reverse complement strand
TTCTGGCGCGCCCGATAGGACTCGAACCTATAACCCCCAGCTTAGAAGGCTGGTGCTCTATCCAGTTGAGCTACGGGCGCAAATCAATGTATTGGTGATGATTATAAGGATTTCATCATCTTATTCATTGGTTTTTTTTACCAACCATACTAACTTGTATACTATCTATTTTATCCTTATTGTGATTCTTTTTTAGCGGCTGAGCGTCTAATGCTAAGAATTTCTAGAGTCTCTTCATGGCTTTTACGCGTGATATTATAGAAGGAGAAAAAATAAAAACATGCCAAGCCAAAAACTAAAACACTGGGTCCGTATACCAGCCCAAGATTAAAAATGACATCGCTTGGTATATCTTGGGGTCTGATATTTTCTGTGGTAGGAAACGATATCAATGAAAGTGCTAATCCTGCCAAAAAATGCCCTACTCCTGATGTAGCTTTACTAGCAAAGCCAATAAAAGAGAAAATTAAACCCTCTTGACGCTTACCAGTTTGTAGCTCCTGATCATCAGCAATATCGGCCATGATTGATCCCATCCCTACAACCATAATTGCCATACCAAAGCCTGTTGTTATTTGACTAAAAATTAAAACAGGCAATAACCATGAGCTGTCATTAACTGGAAATAACCCAATGAGGCGAAGAATTGTAGGTAAGACAAAGGAACTTAAAATTATTATCAACCCTAAATACATTGTTCTTTTTTTATCTAGCCAATTCATGATGTATTTTACAAATGGTATAACTAATACAGTTGAGGAAAAGAAAGCATAAAACATATACTGTATTTGTGATGTCTCTAGGGCCCAAAAATAAGTATTCATATGCAATACAAGTGCTCGCTGTAAACCACTCAAAATAAAGAAAGTAATAGAGACAAGAAAGATCGAAAGAAATGAACGATTTTTTAAAGTCTCACGAAGTCCCTTATAAAAATATTGATAAAAACTACTAAAGCTATCAGCAAACAATTCCTTATCGCTGTTATTTTTATGCATAAAAGGAATCTGTGATTGAGTACCCAGAGTTGAAACAAGTATTGCAATAACAGCCACGATAGCAAACGTTAATGCAAAAGCAGGATAAGCTGCTGGGTTAAGCTGACCTTGTGGATAAGCATCAGTGGACTTAAAGTACACCGTAAAAGCAACTATAGATAAAATCATGGCTGCAACAAAAGAAAACATATTTCTATAAGCTACAAGTGCTGTTCGATCATTATAGTTTTCAGTTAACTCAGCACCTAAAGCGAGATAAGGGAGAAGAAAAAAAGTCATCATTAAACGTAGACTAATTGCAAAAAATGTTAGCCATAAAAAAAGGTTTACTCCAGAAAAACTTTCTGGTGGACTGAAAAGCAAATAGAAAGCTAATCCAAATGGTATTGCAGATGCATACATAAATGGGTGGCGTCTGCCTAATTTAGAATGAAAATTATCTGAAAACGCACCAACAATAGGATCACTAATGCCGTCAAATACCAATGCTAAGAGAAGAGCAGTGCCTGCTAAAATAGGGTCTAGGTGTAAAACCTGAACATAATAGAATAATAAGAAAAATTCTAAAGAGTTTGACTTGATTGCTTCTGCAACTTGTCCTGTTCCATGGGCGAGCTTAATCGGAAGACTAATTTTTCGGTCACGAATTAAAATTTTGTTACAACTGTGTAATTAAAATCTATATAAATTTCATCTCGAAGTAATCTGAGTGATGGAAAATTGCCAGTCGTTTTCCCATGTATATATATAGCTTGAGTGATCGACATAATTTTCTCTAGTAATTTTTGCCTCATTAAGTATTGCACACGTTTGCAATTATCTTCAAGAAGTTATAATGTATTTTAACTCAATAGGCTATTTATAGACTAACTTTTTAAATTAATCAATGGAGTTAAAATTTACCCATGAAACTATTAATAACAACTATTTGTTCATTACTGATAACTCTTTCTTTTAATACTTCAGCACGAACAGAAAACACCAATAAGGATATTGAATCCATTATAAAAGAAGCGATTGCAAATCCCACAAGACCTACAAAGGATACTCAAAGAGATGTTGATAGAAAACCTGGTGATGTTATGATTTTTTCCAGTATAAAATCTGGAGATGTGGTTGCTGATATAGGTTCAGCGGGTGGATACTATACGAGAATTTTAAGTGATATAGTTGGGTCAAAGGGTCATATTTATGGCTTTAATGGCATTGAGTTTTCACGTATTTTTAAAAATGGAAACCCAACCGATCCAATAGCTGCGGAACGTGAAAATGTTACTAGTATTATGGGTACATTTAATGATCCAATCTTTCCTGAACCTATTGATATGGCTATTATTATATTGATCTATCATGATACACACTTATCACAATTGAATATTGACACAGACGCTATGAATAAAGCTCTATTTAATGCTATTAAGCCAGGTGGTACATATTTAGTTGTTGATCATTCAGCTGAAGAAGGATCAAATTTAAGAGATGTGGACAGACTTCATCGTATAGACTCAATTCTCGTTAAACAAGAAATTGAATCTGCTGGCTTTGAATTTATTACTGAAAGTAATGCTCTAAATAATCCAGAAGACACGCTTAATACAATGGTTATGATGCCTTTAGTGAGAGGTAAATCAGACCGTTTTATATACAAATTTAGAAAACCTGAGTAATGAATTAGAGTATTTAAGAGTATTCGTTCCTTAATCTCGCTTAACGTCGCGAGTAAGGGTTCTTAGTAACCTCACCTGTGTGCAGCCACACACTCTTCACTTGAAGGTATTCTTTAATGGCTTGTTGTCCATTTTCTCGGCCCAAGCCACTCGACTTATATCCACCAAAGGGTGTTGTGTAGCTGGTAGACCTATAGGTATTCACCCAGATTGTTCCTGCCTGCAGGCGCTCAGATACATTAACAGCTCGATTAAGGCTTTTAGTCCAAACACCCGCCGCCAATCCATAATCAACATCATTGGCGATAGAAATTGCCTCAGCTTCATCCTTAAACCGAATCACTGATAGAACTGGACCAAATACCTCTTCTTGGGCAATACGCATACTGTTATGGACGTCGGCAAAAATAGTCGGCATCACAAATAATCCTTGATGCTTACCTTTTACAGTCCCAGCTTCACCGCCCAAAACACATCTTGCCCCTTCGGCTTTAGCTATATCTATGTACTCTATAATTTTACGGTATTGAAGTTCGTTGGCAATAGGAGCAATTTGAGTATCCTCAGACATTGGATTACCAAGTTTCGCAGTTTTAGCGATATCAACCAAACGTTCAAGAAATGCATCATGAATACTGTCTTGCAGCAATAGCCTTGATCCAGCAATACAAGTCTGCCCGCTGGCAGCAAAAATACCAGAAACAACACCATTAACTGCCTGATCTAAATCTGCATCGTCAAAAACAATATTAGCTGATTTCCCGCCCAATTCTAAGGTGACTTTTTTGAAATCCGCAGCCGCAGAAATATTGACATGTCGCCCACCTTCCTCGCTACCAGTGAAAGCAATTTTCCTGATCTTCTTATGAGCAACTAAAGGCTGCCCAACCTCTGAGGAATATCCGGTCACCACATTGATCACTCCTGGGGGGAACCCAGCCAACTCTGACAACTTTGCAAGCTCTAAGGTTGATGCAGAAGTGAACTCAGACGGTTTAATAACGACAGTGTTACCTGCTGCTAAGGCCGGTGCTAACTTCCAAACCAATAATAAAAGTGGAGAATTCCAAGGCGTTATGCAGGCACAGACCCCTAGAGGTTCATACCGAGTATAGTTAAGCACCTTGGGTTTATCAATCGGAGGAACAGTTCCTTCAACTTTGTCAGCAAGACCACCATAATATTCAAACCATTCGGTCATATAGCGACACTGATTTACCACTTCGCTATACAATTTTCCGTTGTCACGCACCTCAATGGCAGCTAGTTTTTCTGCGTTATCTAATAAAACTTGTCCGAATTTTTTAACCATTTTTCCACGAGCAGTAGCGGTTAGATCTCGCCACGCTTCGCTCTCAAATGCTTTGTGAGCTGCATCTACTGCCGCTTCAACATCAGTAGAATTACACTGAGGTATTGATGCCCAAGATTCACCTGTATAGGGATCCAAACTATCAAACCATTTACCCGACGCTGAATCACACCACTGTCCATTAATATATATTTGATAGGTATGCATTTTTTGTTCCTGTAAAGACTTATATTAACTCAACATTAACTTGGGGCAGCGTAATTTTGCTTAGCTAAAGCCAAACAAGCCCGATAAGGCTTCAAGCCCCGCCAAAATAAATACACGCCTATAGGGCAGGCAAAAGCCACAGAAATTGACATAGAATAACCTACTAACGCATCATTTTTAAACACCACATCTGTGAAAAAAGCAATGAATGTGGGTCCAAAGCCTATGCCAACCATATTTGTGACAAAGAGATAAATCGCAGACACCTGAGCACGCAGTTGATTTGGTGTAATCTCTTGAAGGGCAGCTGCTTGGCACCCTACTGAGAAACTGGCAAAGAAAATAAACCCACAATAAAACAGCATCGATAATTCTGGTGTAGGCATTAAAGATGCCAATATACCTATGGGAATTAAACAAGCTTCAGCACCCAAGCAAATCCGTAAATTAGCATCACTATAACCACGATTTCGCAGCCAAACACTTACACTAGAACCGGTATTGATACCGATCACGCCAAAGATAATGCTGGCTAGGCCATAATAAAGACCAATAGTTTGAGCGTCCCAACCAAAAGTACGCATAAAGTATGTTGGTAACCAAGCCGCTACACCATAGAACGCTAAGCTCTTAGCCGCTACACCTCCTATCACACAACCGTAAGCTCCTCGTCGCGCACCTATAAATGCTAATACTTCTTTAAATGAAACAGCTGTATTGCCCTCAGCACTGACCATCATGCCTTTTCGTTGAGGTTCTCGAATTGTGCGTAATAACAAAAACACTAAAAGGCCTGGTAACCCAACCAAAAGAAACACCACTTGCCAGGGTTCCATAGGACCATAAAAAGGCATATCCACAGAGGGCACCACAGCAATAACATAACCACCGATAATCATGGCCAACCCCATGCCCACATATATGCCAGTTTGATAAACACTAAATGCCCTTGGGCGTTTTTCCACTGGAAAGTAATCACTAATTATCGAGTAAGCCGCTGGAGAGAGGGTTGCTTCTCCTATACCTACACCAACTCGCGCCAAGAACATATGAGTAAAGTTTCTCGCCAATCCACAGAATGCAGTCATAAGGCTCCAGACCAATACGCCCGCGGAAATTAATCTCACTCGGTTGTTGGAATCGGCATAACGTGCAATAGGTACGCCGAGGGCAACATAAAATACCGCGAAAGCAAACCCATGAAGAAGGCTTAATTGCAGATCGCTAATGTTGAGACTTGCCCGGATAGGCTCAACTAACAGAGTTAAAATAGTCCGGTCAAGAAATGAGGTAACATAAGCGAATAATAAGATTGT
>DCBC01000020.1:0-6647 GCA_002313335.1 Porticoccaceae bacterium UBA1117 | reverse complement strand
ACCACGTACCAAGCATAGGTGGGTGAACCATACTCTTCCTCAGGTGCTGCGGTGGCTGGTGTAAAATCACTCATAATGCTTCCTCTTAATGTTGCTGTCTGTGTTTATTAGCTTATTCATCTTTTTTTTATAATTTGTAAGCTAGTCAATCTTTTAGTAATTTTCGAGCGATCTGTATCCGTTGAATTTCGCTGGTCCCACCACCAATCTGTCCATGGCGAAGATAGCGATAAAATAATGTCAAAGGCAATTCAAGAGACTCACCCATTGCACCATGGATTTGGATCCCATGATCTAAACAACGAGCTCCCCAATCCATCGATGTTAACTTAATCAAACCAGCTTCCACTCTAATATCTTCACCGCCGTCATAGCGCGCTGCCATCTGATAGGTCAATGCACGTAAAGCCTGAATATCAATATACATATCAACTAACTTCCACTGAATGGCTTGTCGGTCAGCAAGAGGCTTACCAAAGGTATGTCGCTGCTTAGACCAAGCGATACACATATCAAGTGCACGTTGCATCTTCCCCAAGGCAAATGGTCCTCTAAGTAAACGATCATGGATGGTCAGCCACTTTTGCCCTAATCGAAACCCATTGCCCAGATCTCCTAAGATGGCGTCTTTAGAAACTCGGCAATCATCAAAGTGAACAATGTACTGAGACGCTCGCGGTCCAAGCCAGGTCTTGATTCCAGGTTCTTCTACTTTAACACCTGGATTGTTACGCTCGACAAGGAACATGGTGATACCGCCTCGCTGGCGTTTTTCAGAGTCTGTAACCACCTGAACCATCATTACATCGCTCTCAGCCGCCATAGAAATCCACATTTTGGTACCATTTATAATCCAGTCATGTCCATCTTTAACCGCCTTAGTTTGCATCATCCCGCCGGGATCAGAACCTGCATTTGGTTCAGTTTGTGCAAAACAGGTGGTTTTTTCTCCACTCATAACTGGATTTAAATATTTTTCAATTTGCTCGCCTTTACAGTCATAGAGAATATTGGGCACGTTAGCAAAAGGAAAAGGTACAGCCGTGTAATAAAACCGTTCTAAAATAGCCACCTTAGTCAGCATAGAGAGCCCAGCACCGCCGAATTTCTCAGGAATCATTAAAGTCCATAACCCAGTGTCCCTGGCTATTTTCATTAAATGATCAAGAGTATCCTGACCAAATACTGCCTGCAGATTAAGCGTTTCTTTAACGCCAAAAGCATGATCTGGTGAAGTTAGAAACTCAGCCTCCAGAGGCATAAGTTCTTTGCTGACTATGTTTTCAGCAAGCTCACAAATTTCTAACACCTCTGGTGGCAGTTGAAAACTACTTGCAGAGTCAGTATCGATACTCATTATTTCTATCTCCTAAAAATCATAGTTATTCAATTATCAGTATTTCTCAATCAGCCTCGCAATGCTTTTAATTGTGGGCCATACCCTTCTGGGTTAAACAATACGTCAATGAGTGCAGGCTTGCCAGCCTCTAATGCCTCATCTAGTGCTTGTCGATACTGCTTTAGGTTGTTTACTTTGTAACCCTGGCCACCCAAACCCTCCATGACCTGACTGAAATTTGGTGTTTCCCAGCGCATTCCTCGGCTTGGTAAGCCTGAGTCTTGTTGCTTGATATCTATTAACGATAGTGACTGGTCGTTAAATACAATAACAATAATGGGCACGGCCTGTTCAACTGCGGTGCTTAATTCACCAAGACACATTAGTAAGCCCCCGTCACCGGTAAAGGCTATAACCATTCGATCGGGTGTTTTCACAGCAGCAGCGATAGCCGCAGGTAATGCATACGCCATCGTGGCTAGGCCATTTGATATAAGTACATCAAGAGGTTGATCACAGGGCCAGAAAGCCATCACCGAGAACATATGGGCGCCAGCATCGACGGTAATCAGTGGCAGTCTTGTTTGTTGGTGTAAAGCTTGCATCATCAAGGCAGACTCCAGCGCAACCTGAACTATGTCTTGTGGGCCTATGCCTTGGTCTGCCTGGCACTCTAAGGCATGATGCATGTCATCGCGTAACATTTCTATAGCAGGTAATTTCCAATTCGAACGCCATCCTTCGATATTGCCCATCAAATCACTTAAATTAATACTGATAGGGCCATAAAGACCTACATCTGGCTTAATATAATGGACAGGGTATTCAACCACCGAAATATCAATAATCGGAACCTGATAACGCCACTTTTGTAATACAAATTCCACAGGGTCGACACCAATCAAAATGATTAGGTCTGACTGAGATACGCAAGCTGACTCCGCCGTGCCACCGGTAAATATGCCTACATACTGCGGATGATGGTCGGAGATAACGCCTTTCGCTTTATAAGTAGTTAAGACTGGATAGCCACTCCGATCAATTAACTGACGTGTCATCTCTTTGTTCTCACTGGTGCGCGCCTCTAAACCAACCACAATCACCGGCTGAGAAGCCTTCATAATAAGCTCTTGGGCATTGCTAAAAGCGTCTGAATTATCTATGGCCGAATGATCATCTGGTATTACCACCTGAGTCGGAAGCTCTACCACCTCTTTCTTTGCTGTCGCTCCAGTTAATTCAATATGCACAGGTCCACAGGGGGCAGTCATAGCCAAGCTAATAAGTCTATTTATCTCGCTCATCACCCGATTGTCTTCCAGTCTGCTGTGGCCTTTAGTAACCGGTGCTAACAAAGCTTTTTGGTCAATAAACTGATGAGTAATAAAACCTGACTGTTGTTCAGTAAAGCCGTCAGTCACTAAAACAACGGGAGCACGATCAAGCAATGCATAAGCGGCGCCATTAGCGGCGCTAGCAACCCCTGGACCTTTGGTGGTTAAAGCCACACCTATGGAACCGGTCAGCTCTGCCGTTGCTGAGGCCATTATCATCGCCCCACATTCCGTTCTAGTGAGTACAAACTTGATGCCCAGTTGAGCAGCGGCTTCTATCAAGGGTAAACTACTTCCACCTCCAGGAACGCCATAGATGTGAGTGACATTATTATCAAAAAATGCCTGTGCTAGCATTTCAGCAACGGTTTTGGGTTCAATAGCAGACTGCTCAATCATCAACTCAATTCAACCTCACCTTTGACAGGCAGATTAATAACAAGATTTAAGGCTTTATCAACGTAAGAATGCGACCCAGGCGGCACCACAATCGTAGATTCACGTTCTTCAAAGATAGCAGATCCTTCAAATTTACGCCCCACCTCGATCTTAGATCGCTCATAAACCGGTGCAGAAACAAAATCATTTTTGGGGCCAAAATAGATCTGTCTTTGCCCCTTGCTAAAATCATCAGATTTTACTCCAGCCCTTGCTACAACTAAATCAATCTCCGGTGTAGGTCCAGCAGTCACCACACGCCATGACACGATTTCAATATCCATATGGGGCTCTATTCGTCCAAATTGAGTGAGATAAACGGCTTCAAAGAGTTGTTGTATTGCAGTAATATTTTTTGACATTAATACTTTTTTAGAAATTCCAACTTCTACGTTATAACCCTGACCAATATAGCGCATGGAGGCCAGAATCTCGACATTGACATCGTCCTTCCTTTCCATTGCCTCTGTAATTAACTTCCGTCCTTGTTCCTCCATGTCCAAAATTTGTCTATTTACAGTTTTAAAATTCAGCCGACTCAGAGGAACCACACCACCTTGCAGATTTGTAAAGGAAGTGGGAGATACAAGAAAGCCTAAAGCAGACGCAACGCCAGCGCCTGGTGGGCAAACAAGCTGTGATAAATTCAGTTTGAGTGCAATATTGCAAGCATGCACAGGTCCTGCACCACCAATAGGAATCATTGTGTAGTCGCTAATACGTTTGGCTTTTTCAAGTGCATGAATGGCTGCAGCCTGAGCCATACTCTCATTCACTGTTTCATGTATAGCCCAAGCTGCATCAACTACCGATAGACCTAGGGGATCTGCAATAGTGTTTTTAACCGCTGTTTTTGATGCTTCAATGTCAAGCTGCATATCACCGCCCAAAAAGTTATCCGCAGCAAGATAACCAAGAATAAGATCAGCATCGGTAACTGTAGCGCTCAGCCCACCTAATTTGTAACAAGCAGGACCAGGATCAGCACCAGCACTTTCTGGACCTACCTGAATGAGACCTAAATTATCTAAATGTGCAATGGAGCCTCCGCCCGCACCAATTTCTATCATCTCTATCACAGGAATTTTTAGAGGTATGCCACTCCCCTTTTTTCCCCTAAAAATCCGTGCAACTTCAAATTCATTTGCATGCATAGGCTTTCCATCTTCCACTAGGCAAGCTTTTGCTGTCGTGCCACCCATATCGAAACACAGAATATTGCCCTGATTATCCTCATTAACAATAATTTTGTTAATCGCGGCTGCGGCTTGGACACCTCCTGCCGGGCCTGACTGAACCAACCTAATCGGATAAATTGCTGCGGTTGATTTGTGTACTGTTCCACCATCAGACAGCATTAAATATAAGTCTTTATTGACACCCATTTCGTGAAAACGGTTGGTTAATCTTGCTAAGTATCGTGTAAAAGTTGGTAACACATAAGCATTACAGATGGTGGTGGATGTGCGTTCGTACTCACCAATTTCTGGCATAACATCACTAGAGATACAGACAATAATATCTGGTGACTCACGTTGCAAAATCTCGCGAATACGTCTTTCATGATCTGGATTTTTATAACTATGAAGTAAAGAAACAGCAACAGCATCGACATCACTGGAGGCAATAGCACGTGCCACATCAACGACCCTAGATTCATCTAATAATGTTATAACCTGTCCATCAGGGCCAATCCGCTCAGGAACCTCGAAGCGCCAGCGTCGAGTCACTAATGGTGCTGGTATTTCCATAAATAAATCATAGGTATCGTAACGCGACTCCGTGCCTATCTCTTGTATGTCACGAAATCCCTGAGACGTTATTAAGGCTACCTTAGAGCCGCGGCGCTCAATAATAGCATTAGCAACCAACGTGGTGCCATGAATAATATGTTTCAACTTTGAAGCGTGAATATTGTTGGTCTCAAGGATTTTTTTTACTCCTTCAATGACACCCAAAGAGGGATCATCTGGAGTGGTCAATACTTTCTCATCAAAAAGCTGCTCATTATTCAAATCAACCATAACTAAGTCAGTAAACGTACCGCCTATGTCAACTCCCAATCGATACCCATCAGTCATTTAAGGGACCCCTTCATTTTAAAAGCATAATCACGCTCCGCTGCTTCTTTTGTCACTGCGCCAGACTCTAAATCTTGAATAATTTTCTCTTCAGAGCGTTCTGATGGAGAACCTATGCCGCCGCCGCCTGCTGTGTCGAAGGTGACCATGTCATTGTTTTTTAAGTCCATACGACTCTTGGCAGGAATACGCTCCCCATTGACATAATCGCAACCAGGAGAACCAGCCTTACCGCCCAATAAGCCTCGTGGAGGATATTTAACTCGCTCATGGCGGATGGTCATTGTTACTGGATCTTTAGAGACAATTTTGAAGGAAAGACGTTGAGCTTGACCACCTCGAAATTTACCCGCGCCTCCAGAATCTGGAATTAAACTTTTTTCAGTAATTAAAATAGGGACGCTATTCTCAAATTGTTCCACTGGAACTGTCGCAATATTACTCGGAAAACTCAGACAGGGTGGGCCATCTTCATGAGGCCGAGCACCATGGCCACCATTCATAAAAAACATTTTTATAAACCGCTGACCATCATCCAATTTACCAGCAAAATAGACGTTCCATACTGGAGAACCACAATCCGCAATAATGCGATCAGGTATCAATTTAGCGAGGGCACTAAAAATAACAGGTGGTAAATAATGTCCAGTCAAATGTCTAGCCCATACAGGTGCGGGTCTCAATGGATTTAATATAGAACCTTCCGGTGCAGTAATTGTAATTGGTCGGAAGGACCCTTCGTTATTAGGTGTATAGGGGTCGAAAGCACATTTAATGGCGTAGGCCGAGTAAGCAACGGTATAATTGAGAACTGAATTCACTGGCCGATTAATCTGCTCAGATGTACCAGAGAAATCCACGCTGAGCTCGCTTCCAGAGATACATACCTCACAGCAAATCTTTAAGGGTTCTTCAAATCCATCCAACATAATTTCATCGCTGTAAATTCCATCAGGAACAGCAGATATAGCATTGCGCATGGCAATCTCAGACCGACCGAGTATTTCTTCTACTAACATATCTAAATCATTAATTTGTTCATCGTCTAAGATTTTTATTAGTCTTTTGATTCCCAACTCATAGGCAGAGAATTGCGCGCCAATATCACCAAAAGTTTCCTCAGGAGCCCTAAGATTATTAGTCATAAAGGCAATCACGTCCTCGTTTCTGACACCTTTAACTAATATTTTTGAGACAGGTATAGTTAACCCTTCTTCAAAAGAATCCCTGGCTGTAACGGATGGAGCTCCACCAATATCAACGCTATGAAATACACTCCCTAAAAAAGCGATCAGCTTTCCATCACGGAAAACAGGGCGAATCATTGTAATATCATTGAGATGGCCTGTGCCGTGATAGCCATCATTGGATATCATCACATCACCAGGGCTTAAAGATTCTTTAGGAAAGCGTTTTAACATAATCTTTAGCGTACGAGGCATAGAGCCTATAAAC
>DCBC01000167.1:12513-15196 GCA_002313335.1 Porticoccaceae bacterium UBA1117 | reverse complement strand
ACTTCGCCTGCTCTACTGCCAGGCATAACGCATAAAATAGGTTGATGTGCATCAAGCCCTAACGTTCTCTTTGCTAAAAGAGCATCTGGGTGCGGAGGGATTTGGCTCGCCAGTGGATGTCCCACAAAGCACACGGGGACTTCATGCTGTTTATAAAACTCTGCCTCAAAAGGCAACAGTGTCAACATCAAATCAACCGCTTTTTTAATCGTTTTAATACGTCCCTGACGCCAGGCCCAGACAGAAGGACTTACGTAATGTACCGTTTTGACGCCTGAGCGGCGCAATTTCAACTCTATATTGGTATTAAAGTCAGGTGAATCAATACCGATAAATACTCTAGGTGGTGCAGACCTATAACGCCCTACGATTGCTCTCCGAATCCGCAGTAGCTCTGGAAGTCGCTTTAAGGGTTCGATTAGGCCCATAACAGACAACCGCTCCATGTCAAATAGAGAATGAAGACCCTCTGCCTGCATTTTTGGACCGCCGATACCTTCAAAAACCGCATCTGGGAAGATTTTTTTTAAACCGCAGATTAAGTCGGCACCTAGCAAATCTCCAGATGTCTCTCCGGCAATCATGGCAAAAACTGGTCTATTGGAACTCATGCGCTAGCGAATGATGCCGCGAGTCGAGCGCTCAACAGAATCAACAAACATTGTTATCATTGGATCATCGCCAAGTTCTGCGATCGCGCTAATAGCTTCCTCTAAACGCAGACCGCGCCGATATAAAATCTTATACGCTTTATTCGCCAAAGCAATTTGTTCGGCCGAGAAATTACGCCGTTTTAACCCTTCGCGATTAATCGTTCGCGGTTCCGCTGGGCTACCTGACACTGTTACACACGCTGGTACATCATGATAAACAAAAGCCGCTGGGCCAATAAAGCAGTGGGCGCCTAAACTTACATACTGATGTATCATTGCAAAACCGGATAAAATTGACCAGTCACCCACGTTTACATGCCCTGCCACCGCTGCGTTGTTTGTCATAACCACATGGTCACCAATAATACAGTCATGCCCGACATGGACGTATGCCATAAACAGGTTATTGCTACCTATCCGAGTTTCTCCATTGTCTTGAATGGTACCTCGGTGGATCGTAACACCCTCCCTAATCGTATTGTTATCCCCGATAACAAGTCGAGTAAGCTCACCTTTATATTTTAGATCTGGCGTATCTTCACCGACACTGGAAAACTGATAAATCGTATTACTGCGGCCTATCACTGTTGGACCCTTAACAACGACATGTGACGCTATTGTACAGCCATCACCTATCTCAACACCGGCCCCGATCGTAGTCCACGGCCCAACGGTAACGTCTTTGCCTATTATCGCGGTAGGATCAATAATAGCGGTTTGATGAATCACTGGAATTTTTCTCTATCTCTATAAGCACACAGAAGAGTAGCTGCGCAGGCAATTTCACCATCTACTGTCGCAACCGTTTTAAAGCGCCAAATATTCCGCTTTACCGCCTCAACTTCGGAAGACAACATTAGCTTATCACCCGGAACAACTGGCCGCTTAAACCTTACTTTATCAACGCCCGCAAATAAATAGAGCTTACCGTCATCTGCAGAGCTGTCAGTCGATAAAAACCCAAGAATACCAGATGCCTGCGCGAGGGCCTCGATAGTCATGACCCCGGGAAAGATAGGAGCACCGGGGAAGTGGCCGTTAAAAACCTCTTCATTAACGGTAATATTTTTATAAGCTAAAATCCGCTCATTGGCAACGTAATCAACGACCCGATCCACTAACAACATAGGATATCGGTGTGGCAGCAAGCCCATTATTTCATTTACATTCATAGACGTTTCCAAGTGAATTTTACTGTAGACGACCAACTGTATGATCTGCCCAGGTCGTCAAATATACAACGAGTTACTGTTCGAGCTTTTTAACCCGCCTTGCTAGCCTATCTAACTGTCCAATTCGTACAGAATTTTTACGCCACTCAGTTGTGGTCATTAACGGCATAGCGCCCGAGGAATAGGATCCCGGCTCGGATATTGACTTGGTAACTAGTGTGCGAGCAGTTAGCTGTACATTATCACACACAGTGACGTGTCCAACGATACAAACATCGCCAGCCATAATGCAATTACGACCTATCTTTGCACTACCTGCCAAACCAGAATATGACGCAATAGCCGTATGATCTCCAACCACCGCGTTGTGGGCGATCTGAACATGATTGTCCAGTTTGACGCCATCACCAAGGATAGTATCAGCAAGTGCTGCTCTATCAATGGTTGTACAGGCTCCAATCTCAACATCATCTCCTATAACCACACCACCAATTTGATGGATTTTTTCCCAACTGCCATCTTGCCGCGGTGCTATACCAAAACCGTCAGCACCAATGACAGCACTACTATGTATACGTACTTTGCATCCAATTCTAACATCATGATAAATTGAAACATTAGCCGCAATATAGCCGTTCGCACCAATAGAGGATCTTGCTCCGATAAAACTATTAGCCGCGATATGGCAGCCCGCACCAATATATGCGTTCATTTCAACAACGACGTTGGGCCCTATATAAACATTATCACCCAGCACAGCGGTTGAATCTATCACCGCGCTGGGGTGAATAGATCCAAGCTTTACAGGCGAAAGATCGAACCAACTTGAGATACGCGCGTACGCTAGGTAGGGCTGAG
>DCBC01000167.1:11240-12094 GCA_002313335.1 Porticoccaceae bacterium UBA1117 | reverse complement strand
CTAAAAAAGCTAACTGGCCATCACCCGCATCGTGCAAAGTGCTTAGACCAGCTATTCTTAATTTAGAGTCCCCTCGAACCTCGGCATCGAGGTAAGCGGCTATTTCACCCAGCGAAAAATCGACACTCATAAAGGGCCATTACTTGTCTTCGTTAACTGCGTTTGTCTTCTGGTTTAGTCGGTCAACCACTTTTGCCGTAAGATTATTTTCAGCGCTAGCGGACAAGACTGATTCAGCTCTCAGTAATAAGGTAATCCCTTCTTCTTGTATCACCTCAGTAAGTGCCTGCTGAAAAGTCGGCGATAAATCTTGCAATATTTTTTGCTGCAATTGCTTTTGCTCACCTTGAATTTTTTGCACCGCAAGATCATAGTCTGCTTTTGCATAGGACATTCTTTTCTGATGACTCTCTGCCTGCTCTGCAGACCACGTTAAGCGTTTTGCTTCCACTTCTTTGGACATAGCTTGTAGATCGGCCGCAGAACCCTCGGCTTTCGCTTTTAACGCCACAAAATCGGCGCTTTCCAGAGACTGCTTAACTCTAGACTGTGCATAATCAGAGGCAAACATAGCCTGCTGAACATCCAAAATAGCAATCTTATCTTCTGCAGCTACTGCAACCGATGAAAAACTAACTACACCAACTAACAGTAAAACAAACGCTTTCAAATTCCTCACAACACTTCTCCAAACCTAAGATTTAATTAAAATTGATTTCCCAGCGAAAACTGGAAAACTTCTGTTTGATCGGTTTCATCTGAGTTGAGAGGTTTGGCCACACTAAACGTGATGGGACCAAAACCACTTAACCAAGTTGCGCCCAGACCGACCGAATAACGCAGCTCCCCCTCTT
>DCBC01000167.1:10274-10823 GCA_002313335.1 Porticoccaceae bacterium UBA1117 | reverse complement strand
TCTTTAATGAACGGTAGCGGGAATATTACCTCCGCACCTAACACCACCTGCACGTTTCCACCAACCGGCCGCGCTCTGGAGTTTGAATTGCTCTGAAACTGACTATTTTGAGGGCCAAGTGAGTACTTCTCATAACCCCTGACAGATCCCAAACCGCCTGCATAAAAATTCTTAAAAAATGGCATCTGGCTGGTATCGCCAAAACTTTCCCCGTAGCCAAGGTCAGCTTTGACCTTGAGCGTAAAATCTTTCGTCAGACCCCGTAAATGACTCGCCTTATAAGTAAGCTTAAAATATTCTAACCCCGACCCTGGCATGGACACATCAGCACTAAGCCGCTGAGAAGTACCGCGAGTCGCAAAGATTCCTCTATTTAAAGTAGATTTAACCCAATTAACGTTGAAATTGACTGAACGGAACCAATCACCATTGGCGGCAACGAACTCTTCAATCACCGGGGAGGTTTGATAGTCACCCAAATTCAGCTCTAAGTGCTCGTAAGTGAAACCAAACCCGATGCGCTGTATTTCCGAGACGGGATAGCTCCAA
>DCBC01000167.1:0-9899 GCA_002313335.1 Porticoccaceae bacterium UBA1117 | reverse complement strand
GTAATCCGTCTCACGCGCATAAATACTGTAACCCGCGCTAACACCGTCAATGGTGAAATAAGGCTCAGAGTAGCTGAAATTAAGCGAACTCTGGTAAGCACTCTTATTGATTCCTACACCCACCTGCTTGCCTGTACCGAAAAAATTATTGTCACTAAGGTTGGCGCCCAACATTAGGCCGTAACCCTGCGAGTAACCAACGTTAGCTCCAACCGAACCAGACGGTTGCTCTTCGACGGTATAAACGACATCAATCTGGTCGTTAGTGCCTGCAACCGGAATATTCTCCACCGACACCTCTTTAAAGAAACCTACACGCTCCAAGCGTACCTTAGACATTTCAATCAACGCATTGTTGGCGGAGCCACCCTCCATTTGACGCATCTCGCGCCTCAAAACGGAGTCTGCGGTCACGGTGTTGCCACGAAAATCAATTCGTCTTACATAAGCGCGCATGCCAGGCTTAATCAAAAAAGTGACGGTAGCGGTTTTCGCATCCTCATCAACTTGAGGATACCCTTCCACCTCAGCAAATGTGTAGCCTTCATTGCCCAAACGCCTCGTCAAATAGTCACTGGACGCGGTCATTAAAGCTTGGGAGAAAATGACTCCTTCCCGCAACAAAACAAGCATCCTAGCCTGTGCCTCAGGGATAATAAGATCACCAGCCAGCTCAATCTCGCTAATGGTATACACATCTCCCTCACTGACATTGATGGTAATGAATACAGACTCTTTATTGGGGCTTACCGAGACCTGAGTGCTGAGAACTTGAAACTTCAAGTACCCTCTATCCAAATACCAACTTTCAAGAGTTTCTAAATCTCCAGATAGCTTTTCCCTAGAGTATTTGTCATCGCTAGTAATCCATGACAACCAACCCGTTTTGTTCTGTTCAAACTGTTCAAGTAAAACCGGCTCAGCAAAATTGCTATTACCAACAATATTGATGTGACGAATCTTAGCAACATCACCCTCATCAATATCTATGTTGACGGCAACTCTATTGCGCGGAAGTTGCTTAACTTCGGTTTGCACTAGTGCCCCGTAACGACCCTGGGAAACATATTGCCTTTGTAACTCTTGACTCATTCCCTCTAAGATGACTTGGCGGAATATTTGACCTTCGGCTAACCCATTTTCACGGAGCGCATCCATTAACTGGTCAGTCTCAATCGCCTTATTGCCATCAATGTTTATCTCGGTCACTGCCGGACGTTCAATGAGACCAACCACTAGAATGCCATTCTCTCTCGCCATAATGACATCTGCGAAATATCCAGTGCGAAAAAGTGATCTTGTGGCTTCTCGGACTGCCATATCATCGGCAGTGTCCCCGACACTTATCGGCAGCGCCGCAAAGACAGTTCCCGCAGAAACACGCTGAAGTCCCTCAATGCGAATATCTAGAACCTGAAATTCATCAGCATGAACGCCCGCAGAAGTGATTGTGATGAATAGAATCAAGCCAGTTAATAATTGCTTCATTAAAATCTATAACCTTAGTAATTAATTGGCGTAAGAGAACTCAAAATGGACGCATGAGATCATTAAATGTGGCGAATACCATTAAACTTATTAACATTGCAAACCCTGCTTTATAACCGACGAGCTGAATCTGTTCAGAAACGGGCGAGCCTTTTACTACCTCAATTAGAATAAACACTATGTGTCCTCCATCAAGCACGGGGATTGGCATCAGGTTCATCACGCCAAGCATTATACTCAGAATAGCTACGAAGCGAATAAAATTATCCCAGCCCGAACGGGCTGTGTCACCAGCAACTTTCGCTATAGTGATGGGGCCACTTAAGTTCTTAGGACTAAGATTACCAGTCACTAGCTTACCTACTGACTTCACGACCATAATACAGTTAACAACAACCTCTTCGAACGCGCGTGGAATTGCACTGAGCAGTCCGTACTCAATCTCTGTAATCAAGGAATCTGGGTAGGTAACACTTGATGATAACTGGACACCCAACTGCCCTACGGTTTTGCCCTCTCTCACAGCACTTTCCGGAGTGGCATAAATATCCACATTGGCAGAAGCACCGTCATCATCAACTCTCTGCACGCCAAGTTTGAGCCTTTGACCCGAGCTCTCAGAAATCTGTTGAATAAACGCGCTGATAGATACTACCGGCAGATCGTTAACGGCTAAAATCTGGTCCCCTGCGCGCAGCCCCGCTCGATCGGCAGCCGCAGACTCAACAACCGCCGACACTAACAATGACTCGAGAACAAACGGTGGCGAAAGACCCAGTGTTATACGTGGCATAGGTGCTTCTTCATCAGCTAACCAATCATCGACGCTGACCAGTAGCTCATATCGAATAGCGCTATCTGGATAAGTGACTAAAAAAGGAATCTCACCACTTGTGCCAATAAAATCAAATAACTCTCGAGACACTGCTGCCCAAGAGTCGACCTGGTTGCCGCCAATATCAACGATTTCCATGCCTGTTTCAAAACCAGACTGTTCGGCAATTGATGTAGGTAAAACATCGCCAATCACGGGGGACAAACCACGCTCCCCGCCTAAAAATATAAACCAGAAAATCACCCCAGCTAATAAGAAGTTAGCGATCGGGCCAGCACTAATGATGGCCAGCCGTTGTAGAGGAGTTTTTCTATTAAAGGCGAAAGGTAGGTCCTCCGGCGAGACATCACCGACCCGCTCATCAAGCATTCTTACATAGCCGCCAAGAGGTAAAATTGCGAAGATAAATTCGGTTCCATGCTTGTCATGCCACGTAAAAAGGGACTTACCAAATCCAATAGAAAACTGCTCTACACGCACACCGCAACGCCGAGCCACCCAAAAATGCCCGAACTCATGAACGGTAACTAGTGTTCCCAGCGCTATAAACGTATAAAAAATAGTTAAAGCAATATCCAACATTTAAGACGTTATCCTCGAAATATAGGCAGTAGCAAGACTGCGGGCTTTAAGATCTGTCTCTTGGACTACAACAAGGGACTCAGGTTCATTAAATATAGCAACAGACATCGACTCCTTTACAACATCAGCAATTTGAGTAAACCCAATGCGCTTATCCAAAAAAGCCTGAACGGCTACCTCATTAGCTGCATTGAGCGTTGCTGGTGCGTCAAGGCCAATCCGTGCCGCTTCAAATGCAAGCTCTAAGCATGGAAAATCATTAAAATTAGGCTTTTCAAAGTCAAGACGAGAAATATCGAACAGATCTAAGTTTTTCACCCCTGAATCAATTCTATCAGGCCATGCTAGCGCGTGAGCAATAGGTGTACGCATATCTGGATTACCTAACTGAGCAATAACTGATCCATCGACATACTGAACAAGTGAGTGAATAATGCTCTGTGGATGAACTACAATCTCAATCTGGTTTTCTTTCATATCAAATAGCCAGCAGGCTTCAATCAACTCTAACCCTTTATTCATTAGAGTTGCCGAATCAACAGATATCTTGTTGCCCATACTCCAATTTGGATGGGCACATGCTTGCTCGGGCGTCACATGCTCCATCTGTTGCGCAGTCCAACCTCGAAACGGACCACCAGAGGCTGATAGTAAAAGTTTGCTCACTCCCGCCGCCGATAAATCATTCTTCCCTTGAGGCAAACACTGAAAGATCGCATTGTGCTCACTATCAATTGGTAGTAAGACACCGCTTGAATGCTTGAGGGCCTCCATAAAAAGATGCCCTGCCATTACTAGTGATTCTTTATTGGCCAACAACACCTTCTTGTTAGCATTTACGGCGGCTAATGTGGGCACAAGTCCAGCAGCGCCAACAATAGCTGCCATCACGATATCTACATTACTATCGCTTGACACCGCACACAGTGCATCTATCCCAACCAGTATTTCAGTAGAAACCTTAAAAGAAACTAAGAGCACCTCTAATTGCTGCGCCGCATCAACATCCATTACCACCGCATACTTTGGCCGATGTATTTGACACTGCTGCGCGAGTACGTGAACTTTGGTCTTACCTGTGAGAGCAAAAACATTGTATTTTTGAGGATGACGCGCTACAACATCGAGGGTACTCAAACCAATAGACCCGGTTGCACCTAATATTGTTATCCACTGCGCGCTCAAGAGACCCAGGCTCCCAGAAGAAGAGCATATAGAGGAAGCGCAGCCATGACGCCATCAATACGATCCAAGACACCTCCATGACCGGGAAGCAAAGAACCGCTATCTTTCACACCACTATGACGCTTAACCATACTTTCAAACAGATCCCCAATTATCGAATAAAGAGCCACAGAGAAAATCAGAAACGCCGCCTTTAACAGTGAGACTTCCATCGGCAGATATTCGACTAAAAAAACAATCAAAAGTACCTGCAACCCCATTGCCCCGACGAAACCCTCCCAGGTTTTACCCGGGCTTACTAGCGGCGCCAGTTTATGCTTACCAAACAGTTTGCCGGCAACAAAGCCACCTACATCAGCAAAAACAATGATCAAAATACCCAGCAGTAACCCCCACTGTGCATGGTCACCCATCAAAATAGTCACAACTGACAACCACGTTACACTCAAAAGTATGAGACCTAACAGCGCTAAGATAGGCCGAGGAGACCATAGAATTGAGCTAGATGGATACCCTTGGATCCATAAGAAGATAATCGCCCACAACGCCACGGTCCCAATCAAAATGTTTTGAGCCTGCTGAGCTAGGAAGTTATCGGGCAGCCCCAACCACACACTTATGCCAAAGATAATAAACATCAAGGCAGAGAGATACATAACTCTGGCGGCTGTGGAGCGGATTTTAATAAGCTTGGACCATTCCCAACCCCCCATCATTACAAGAGGAAGAACGGCTATAGCAAACCAAAGAGAGGGCAACAGAAATAACATCGCCACAAATAATGATGCCATGCAAACTGCGGTTATTATTCTCAGTTTAAGCATCTAAATACCTAACCTATAAGCACTGTAATGTTTAAAACTAGCCAGCGGCAGACCAGCAAGACCGTCAATGCTGTAGCAACCAGAGAAGCGCCCTATCGCATGCATGTCTTAGCCCACCTTGTCAGATCTAATGAAGAGATTAAATCTCCATCAAATCCTTTTCTTTAGCAACCAAGGAATCGTCTATTCGACCAACGAAACGATCGGTTATTTTTTGAATATCATCATTAGCCTTACGTTCTTCATCTTCACTAATAGCTTTTTCTTTCAAAAAATCTTTCACAACTGAAAGAATATCCCGACGAATATTACGGATTGAGACTCTCGCATTCTCAGCTTCTGCCTTCGCCTGCTTACCGTAGGTCTTGCGCGTCTCTTCAGTAAGAGCAGGCAGAGGGATACGTATTACCGTTCCAGCTGTCGATGGATTCAACCCTAAGTCCGACTTCATTATAGCTTTTTCGATATCTGGAACTAGCGACCGTTCCCAAGGCGTTACTGACAAAGTCCGCGAGTCTTCAACGACAATAGATGCCGCCTGGGATAACGGTGTGTCTATACCGTAATAGTCTACCGAGATCCCATTGAGCAAGCTCGAATGCGCTCGACCAGTACGAATTTTATTAAAAGCATTACCCAGAGCGTCCAAAGACTTGGTCATCCGCGCTTCTGCATCACTCTTCAGTTCTTCAATCATTGTTTAATCTCTCATTCTTCTTCTATCAACGTACCTTCATCGCCGCCAACAACAAGATTTAGTAAAGCGCCTTGCTTAGACATTCGAAAAACTCTTAATGGCATTTTATGTTCACGACACAAACAAATAGCCGTCAAATCCATTACACCGAGTTTTTTATCAAGAATTTCATCATACGTAAGGCTTGAATACAGCTCTGCATTAGGGTCAAGCATTGGGTCAGCACTATAGACCCCATCTACTTTAGTCGCCTTCAGAACAACCTCTGCGTTAATTTCAATACCCCGCAGACAGGCTGCGGAATCTGTAGTAAAAAAGGGATTTCCCGTCCCCGCTGCAAAAATAACCACATCACCGTCTTTCAAATATCGAATAGCACGACGACGATCGTAGTGTTCTACAACCCCACTCATTGGGATGGATGACATAACTTGAGAGGAAATATTGGTTCGCTCTAGGGCATCTCGCATTGCCAAAGCGTTCATCACTGTTGCCAGCATACCCATGTGATCGCCAGTAACACGGTCCATTCCGGCCTCATTTAGTGCAGCACCGCGGAACAAATTACCACCGCCTATCACCAGCCCTACCTGAACACCTATACCCACTAGCTGACCAATTTCTAGTGCCATACGATCAAGGACTTTAGGATCGATACCAAAGCCCTCGCTGCCCATCAACTCTTCCCCACTAAGCTTGAGAAGAATCCTCTTGTACTGCTTTTGATTACCAGAAACTGACATAACGATTCCTAATATTGGTTAGCTAGCACCCTTAACTTGAGCGGCAACCTCTGCTGCAAAATCAACCTCTTCAACCTCGATACCTTCGCCAACTTCGTAGCGAACAAAAGATAATACCTCTGCCCCTGCTGCTTTGACCAATTTACCGACAGTTGTATCAGGATCTTTTACAAACGGTTGATCCACTAAGCTGCTTTCTTTCAGAAACTTATTTACTCTACCAGCAATCATCTTCTCAATGATTTCTTCTGGCTTACCGCTCTCTCTTGCTTGAGCAGCATAAATCTCTTTCTCCGCAGCAACAACCTCAGCGGACATCTGGTCTGAACTCACCACTGCAGGATTGACCGCAGCGACATGCATAGCCACATCTTTGGCTAGCGCTTCATCACCGCCACTAAGCCCCACTATAACAGCGATTCTATTATTGCTGTGAACATATCCGCCAACCACAGCCGCTTCAATAGTGGATACCCTGCGTGGTGAAATATTCTCACCAATTTTTTGTACGAGAGCCTCTCGAAGTGATTCCAGCTCGCCAGCCATCAATGCTGCCATATCTGTTTGCTTTGAATCAAACGCGGCATCAACTACGGTCTGCACGAAACCTTGAAAACCCTCATCTCGAGCGACAAAATCAGTCTCACTGTTAATCTCAACAACGACACCAAATCCGCCGTCAACCTTTACAGAAACGAGCCCGTCAGCCGCTGTACGACCAGCTTTTTTAGCCGCCTTCATTCCACTGGACTTGCGCAATTCTTCAATTGCTTTGTCTATATCAGCACCGGCCTCAACCAGAGCTCTCTTGCATTCCATCATGCCTAGACCAGTGCGTTCACGCAGATCTTTAACTAATGCTGATGTTACCTGTGACATCATATCCCTCTCATAATGATTTTTTCATTTAAAATAAAGGGGGCAAAACCCCCTTTAGATAACTACATTTTCAATCTAAGTTACTTAGCTTCGTCAACCTTTGGCGCTTCAACAGCAACCTCAGCAGGCGCTTCAACAGCAACCTCAGTAGGCGCTTCAACTACATTTACTTCAGACTTCACCTCTGGTTCAACTGCCGCTTCTTCTACAAACTCATCTTTACTAGTAATAGTAGCCGACTGCGCCTTTCCTTCTAGCACAGCGTCTGCGATCGACGCGGCATAGAGTTTGATTGCTCGAATAGAATCATCATTGCCTGGAATGATGTAATCCACTCCATCCGGATTACTATTAGAATCAACAATACCAACCACTGGGATGCCTAACTTGTTAGCTTCATTGATCGCAATACGCTCGTGATCAACGTCAACAACAAACAGAATATCAGGCAAGCCATTCATATCCTTAATACCACCGATAGAATTCTCTAGCTTGTCCTTCATACGTGTCCGCGTGAGAACTTCTTTTTTGTTCAACTTATCAAACGTACCGTTACTTTCCTGAGCTTCTAAATCTCGGAAACGCCGGATTGATGCTCTGATAGTTTTATAATTAGTTAGCATACCACCCAACCAGCGATGGCTAACATAAGGCATATCACAGCGTTCAGCTTGCTCTTTAATAATTTTTTGAGCAGCTCTCTTGGTTCCAACAAATAATATCTGGTTACCTTTTGCTGCTTCCACACGCATGATCTCTAGGGCTTCGTTAAAAGCGGGAACAGTGTGTTCTAAATTAATGACGTGTACTTTGTTACGTGAGCCGAAAATAAACTGACTCATTTTGGGGTTCCAGAAGCGGGTTTGGTGGCCAAAGTGCACACCAGCCTGCAACATATCGCGCATACTGACAATAGACATAATTTTTCCTCTTGGGGTTAAGCCTCCACATCCCCCAAAGATCAACCTACAAAGCAGTAACTTCGCAATGCAAGCACCCAGACCTTCGTGTCGGAATGTGTGTGTCGTTTATGTAACTTTAAATTCGTTGCGAGTTCATTCCCACAACGGCGCGCTTTATAACATATGGCGGGCTCTAATTAAAGAAAAAAAGTAATCATCACGCTAGTTTTAGTTCGTGACAACACCTCATGATCATGAAAGCTGCCACCACCATTTGGTGAGCTGATAAAAAAGCACTGAACATTCCCTCAACAGGCAGAAGATGCGTACAATACCAGCTTAGATAAATACACAGTGGAGATCTCATGACAATAAAGCTACGTAGCAAGGATGATTTTGTCAAGATGCGCATTGCAGGCCGCATGGCTGCAGAGGTTCTGGAGCTCATAGAAGAGCATGTAATTCCTGGTGTAAGCACCGAGAAGCTCGACCAAATTTGTTACAACCATATTGTCAATATTCAAAAAGCAATTCCAGCTTGCCTAGGGTATAACGGGTTTCCAAAATCGATCTGCACATCAGTAAATCAAGTGATTTGCCACGGCATTCCATCGGACAAAAAAATTCTTAAAAGCGGCGATGTCATCAATATAGATGTTACCGTGATAAAGGATGGTTGGTATGGAGACACAAGCAAGATGTTTTGTGTGGGTCAAGTGGCCCCGCATGCAGAACGGCTTTTAAAAGTTAGTCAAGAATGTCTCTACAAAGCGATTGATCTAGTGGGCCCAGGCAGCAGACTTGGCGATATTGGACACATTATCCAAGATCATGCAGAAAAAAATTACTATTCCGTGGTTCGCGATTATTGTGGCCACGGAATTGGCACTGCATTTCATGAAGAACCACAAATCACGCATTACGGACACCCGGGAACTGGAATTGAACTTAGAGAAGGCATGACCTTCACCATTGAACCCATGGTAAACGCAGGAAAGTTTACTACAAAGTTAAAGTCTGATGGCTGGACCGTCGAAACTAAAGATGGACGACTCTCGTCTCAATGGGAGCATACGATGGCAGTGACAGCGAACGGTTGTGAAATTTTTACTGGCCGCCAAGAAGAATCGTTCTAATCTGGAGATTACACCTTGTCGCTAATGCCTACCAAATCTTTGGTGCCACCTCAAAACACCATGCTTAATGCGCCACTGTTTTTCGATCAAAAGCGTTTCCTTCATGATTTAGAAACTCAGGAACCGATCAAAGTATTTCGTAATGCGCTGGATGCCTCAAAGGCACATTTTAACAACCGCTTTTATGAAGGCGAAGATATACATACCCTTGTAAATGAAGCGGCTCGCTTTGCTGATCTTTTAATCTCCTTAGCCTGGCTACAATTTAGTTGGGATAAAGACATATGCTTAATAGCGGTTGGTGGTTATGGTCGCGGTGAATTGCATCCACACTCGGATATTGATCTTTTAATTTTGATGCGGGTAGATCATTCTTCGCGGCATAAAAAAAGTATTGAGCAATTTTTAACCTTTCTTTGGGATATTCAGTTAAAAATTGGCCATAGTGTGAGGTCGCTTGCTCAGTGCGTCAGCGAAGCAAAGCGCGACATTACCATTGCCACTAATCTAATGGAAACGCGGCTAATTTGCGGCGATATAGATCTCAGGCTTGCTCTGTTAGGAAAAACGGGTCCCAATAAAATATGGGCCTCAGCAGATTTTTACCGAGGAAAAATCGATGAACAGA
>DCBC01000121.1:1949-8122 GCA_002313335.1 Porticoccaceae bacterium UBA1117 | reverse complement strand
AATGGTTCGACGCTTAAAACAGGTATGGCAAAGTGGCATGGGTGAGCACAGAGTCTCTGCTTTCGAAGCAGAAGGTATGGGTGCGGAAGACTTTCCGTTTTTTACCACTGACCCTGAAATTACCAGCGTCTACTTTTCAGTGGGCGGGACAGATGCGGATTATATTACCGCAGCCAGAAATGGCACTGGGCCTGCAGTACCCTCACACCACAGCCCAATATTTAAAATTGAACCCCAGCCAGCGGTTACTGCAGGGATAGAAGCTACCGTTTTGGCACTTCTAGAACTGATGCCGTCTGAGTAAGATTTACAATACAGCTCGCAGAGAATTTAAACAGAAATCTACATTTTTCTGCGAGCTGGCATGGCCCATTAAACCAATACGCCAAACCTTGCCAGCCAGAGAGCCCAGACCTGCGCCAATTTCCAAGTCGAAGTCATTTAACAGTCGACTGCGCACCGCCGCATCATCAACACCCTCAGGAATGGTCACTGCATTTAACTGCGGCAGACGATCTTGTTTGGCAACGATAAAGTTGATGCCCATCTGCTCCAATCCATCACGCAGTGCAACATGGTTGCGCTGGTGTCTATCCCAAGAGTTTTCTAAACCCTCTTCCTGAACAATAACTAACGACTCGTGAAGACCATAAAGACAGTTGACCGGTGCTGTATGGTGATAGGCTCGCTTGCCCTCACCCCCCCAGTATCCCATCACCAAATTGAGATCAAGAAACCAGCTCTGTACTTTAGTAGTGCGACGTTTAATTTTATCCGCAGCATGTTGATTAAAACTCACTGGCGACAAACCCGGAGATGCCGAAAGACACTTTTGTGATCCGGAGTAAATGGCATCAATTCCCCACTCATCAACTTTAAGGGGCGTTCCAGCCAAGCTAGTCACTGAATCTACGATAGTGAGGCAACCATGGTTATGCGCTAGTTCCACCAGTGTCTTGGCATCTGACTGAGCGCCAGTGGATGTTTCTGCATGAACAAAGGCCACTAAACAGGCATCTGGATTAGCTTTCAGTGCATCTTCAACTTTACTGGGATCTACCGCGTGACCCCAATCATCTTGAACCATCACTGCAATGCCACCACAGCGTTCTACATTTTCTTTCATACGCCCGCCAAATACACCATTTTGGCAAACAATAACTTTGTCACCAGGCTCTACCAAATTTGCAAAGCAGCACTCCATTCCTGCAGAACCCGGTGCTGACACTGCAAAGGTCAGCTCATTTTTGGTTTGAAAAACATACTGTAACAACTGCTTAGTCTCATCCATCATGCCAATAAAACTTGGGTCTAGATGGCCTACCGTGGGCCGTGCCATAGCTTGAAGAACACGCTCACTGACATCGGATGGACCAGGGCCCATTAGGGTGCGAAGAGGCGGATGAAAAGAGCATATAGTCATAGTATTTCCTAGATTTAATAGAATTTAGTCTTAATTTGAACGTAGTGTTTAGTCAGCATCTGCCACTATACCGCGAGATTTTAAATGACTAATTGTGGCGCTGTCTAGCCCTAACTCCTCAAGAATTTCATTAGTGTGCGAGGCTATTTCAGGGCCAGGCCAATCTGTACCACCGGGCGTGCCGGCCAATTTTGGCATCATAGCGGGTAGCTTTAGTGGCTCCCCATTAATCTCTACTTGCTCGAATAATCCTCGATAATTAAAATGCTCATCTGCCATCATTTCCACGGCGCTATAAACCGGCCCACAGGGAATGCGCGATGACTCAAGAATACTCATAGCGTCCTTGAGAGGGAGGCTAGCACACCATAAGGCAAGCACTTGGTCTATCTCTTGCTCATGGGTCACGCGACCAGCATTGGTGCTATATTCAACATTCTCTGCCATATCAGCTCTTCCCACCGCTTGCATTAGACGGACAAAAATAGAATCACCATTGCCGCCGATTACCAAGAACTTGCCATCGGCACATTTGTAAGTATTTGTGGGTACTATTCCGGTTACCGTAGTCCCCGAGGGTTGGCGAACGATACCAGCACCGTCATACTCAGGGATCACCGCCTCAAGGAGGTTAAACATTGACTCATAGAGGGCAACGTCCACCACCTGACCACCACTAACGCCCTGCTCTACTGCGTGGTCTTTAGCGCGTAATGCCATCAATATACCTATCACCGCATGCAAACCTGAAACCGTGTCGCCAATGCTTAAATTAGGTCGCACCGGGGCTTCACCTGGATAACCATTTACAAATCGAAAGCCGCTTATTGCCTCACAGGCAGAGGCGAAACCAGGTTTTTCCGAATAGGGGCCCGTCTGACCATAACCGGAAATGCGAGCATAGATAAGATTAGGGTTATCCTCCTGGAGGCTGACCGGATCTAAATTCCAAGCCTCCAGAACCCCAGGACGAAAGTTTTCAACCACAATATCGGCGGTTTTCATCAACTGCCTAACAATGTCTCTGCCCTCGGCGGTCTTTAAATCTAGTGAGATACATTTTTTGTTGCGTCCTAGACTCCGCCACCACAAGGACGTTCCATCTTTGACCTCTCGCCAATTACGAATAGGATCACCGCCGGGCGGTTCAATCTTGATGATCTCCGCACCGAAATAGCCCAGCATGCATCCGGCAAAAGGACCTGCTAGTAGCTGTCCCAATTCTATTACCCTCAACCCTTGCAATGGCTTGCTCATTTGCAGTTTGCCTTTATAGTGTTATCGATAAATATGTTGGTTATTGTGGTCTTGATGTGCTTTTATTCTATCATGCTAAGCAGTTCTTAAAACACGGCGTCACTTATGTTCAAAATATTCTATCGCGGGCTAATTACCCCACTTTTATTTAGCCTAATAGCGTCGGTTAGCTGGCCGACTTATGTGCAAGCCGATGCCCCCATGGTAGGAGAAATTACCAGAGCTAATCTCCAGCAAAATGGTAGTACTAAAACGTGGATGAGTGAAAACTATCTGAACTATTCGCCCAACATGGGCTTAGTAAAACAAAGCCAGTCCTTCCTATCAGACGTGTCGATTAATGTGTTTTTAGGTACCTGGTGCCATGACAGTCAGCGTGAAGTGCCTGCATTATTGAAAATTCTTGATGCCGCTGCTTTTAACTCAGAGAATATACGTATTATTGCGCTATCGCTTGATAAAGATACACCTTCAAAAATAGAGGGCCCATCAAACATTAGCCGCACACCTACTTTTGTATTTTATCGTGATGGCCGCGAAATTGGCCGCTACGTTGAACAGGCCAGACGCTCTTTAGACCAAGATATTCTCGACATCGTTAGTGGTGTTGACTATCGTCATTACTACGCAGATTGAGAAAATCTAAAAAACTACATTGAATTTATACATAGTACTCTTGTCATAACAATTTAAGCCAAACTAAAAGGAATTAAAGAATGTTTAAACAGTTACTCTCAGTATTCATCTTGGCAGTATTTGTCACTTCGTCTGCGACCGCAGGGACTAAACTACCCAGAGGCGTCGAAGAACTTAATAGCATTGAAGGTATTACCGAATACCGCCTTAAAAATGGACTTCAAGTATTACTTTTCCCAGATCCAAGTCAGGAGACTATTACCGTCAATATGACCTATCGCGTGGGATCAAAGCATGAAAATTATGGTGAAACGGGTATGGCGCATCTGCTCGAGCATCTTGTTTTTAAGGGCACCCCAAGACACAAGAATATTCCTAAAGAACTTACTGACCATGGTGCCGAACCCAATGGCACAACTTGGACTGATCGAACTAATTATTTTGAGACTTTTTCAGCCACTGACGAAAATCTTAAATGGGCGCTAGATTTAGAATCTGATCGAATGGTCAACTCATTTATCGCCAAAAAAGACCTTGATAGCGAAATGACAGTGGTTAGAAACGAGCTTGAAAACGGTGAAAATAGCCCTGTCAGCGTTTTGATTGATCGCATGCTAGCGACGAGCTTTGACTGGCACAATTATGGTAAAAGTACTATTGGAGCACGTACTGATTTAGAAAATGTCAAAATTGAAAACCTAAAGGCGTTTTATAAAAAGTACTACCAACCTGATAATGCCTCGTTAATTGTGTCTGGCAAAATCGATTTAGAGAAAACCATTAAATTGGTAAATAAATATTTTTCAAAAATCAAACGTCCCAAGCGTCAGCTTCAAGAACTCTACACTGAAGAGCCCATTCAGGACGGTGAGCGACAAGTCACCATCCGACGCTCAGGCGATGTAAAAGTTGTTGCTAGCATGTATCACATTCCCGCAGGATTCGATGAAATGTATCCTGCGGTAGCGGTGTTGACCAATATTCTGGCTGACCCTACATCAGGACGATTACATAAAACGTTGGTGAAAAATAATCTTGCGGCAACCTCTTACGGATTTAGTTTTCAATGGGGTGAACCCGGCGTAGCCATTTTTATGGCGCAATTAGGCGTGGACAAAGATATAGAGCCGGCTAAAACTGCAATGCTGGAGACTCTAGAGAATTTGACGGATGAGCCCATCACTGATGAAGAAGTTGCTCGCGCCAAAGCCAAACTAATCAAACAATTTGAATTGCGCTTTAACTCATCGCAAAGCATCGCACTGGAACTCTCTGAATGGATCGGCATGGGTGATTGGCGATTGATGTTTTTAGATCGTGATCGTATGGAGCAGGTCACGGCCGATAAGGTTCGTGTTGCTGCTGCGGAATATCTGGTTAACGACAATAGGACATTGGGGCTGTTTCTGCCCGAACAGAACCCTGACCGGGCTGATAGTATCGTTCGTCTTCAGCAATCTGATGTGGAAAAACTGGTGGCCGGCTATCAAGGTCGAAAACCTGTTGCTCAAGGTGAAGATTTTGATCCGTCCCATGACAACATTGATCAGCGCACGACTACCAAGCAACTTGATAATGGCTCTACAGTGGTGTATCTACCTAAGAAAACTCGTGGTGAGTCTGTGGTCGCAAGCATCAGTTTAGACTTTGGCAATGAGGGTGATCTTTTTGGGCAATCGGTTATTGGAAACATGACCGTAAGCATGCTCGATCGCGGAACTCAGAACTACTCGCGTGAGGAATTACAGGCGGCCTTTGATCAATTAAAAGCCAGTGTTTCTATTAGCGGTGGAGCCACCGGCGCGGGGGCCGGCATACTCACCACCAGAGAAAACCTTGTTGCGGTTTTAGAGTTAACTGAAGAAATCTTCAAGCGGCCGATTTTTGATAGTGAAGAACTCGAAGTGTTGAAAGAACAAATGATTGTAGGGCTTGAGCAAGAGAAGCAACAACCTACTTCTCGAGTATTCCGCGAATTGGGAAATCATCTAAACCCTTATAGTCCCGGACATCCTTTTTATCAAATTAGTATTGATGATGCGATCGCGCAGATTAGATCTATAACCTCTGAAGATTTACAGGTATTTCATGCTCGCTTTATTGGCGGGCAGGATGCTCGGGCCTCGGTAGTGGGAGATTTTGATATTGAAGAGATCAATACTCAATTAAATACCATAATGACCGGCTGGCGCAGTGAAGCCAAGTATCAACGAATTAAGTCTCAGGTTGCAGACGTTGATAGCATTAATCGTTTTATTGATACGCCTGACAAGTCAGGTGCCGCATTTGGTGCAATGATTAAGTTTAAACTACGCGACGATCATCCTGATTATCCCGCACTGGAGATGGCCAATCAAATGTTTGGTGGTGGCTTTATCAGTAGTCGACTGGCCAATAGATTACGCCAACAAGATGGTTTGAGCTATGGCGCAGGGTCTTGGTTTAATGCCAGCTCCTATGATGAAAATGCGACGTTCGGTGCCTATGCCATTTGTGCTCCTGAAAATTTAGCTCGGGTAGAAACTGGTTTTAAAGAAGAGCTAGCCAAAGTCATTAATGAAGGGTTTACGCAACAAGAACTGGATGATGCTCGAATGGGTGTCTTGCAAAATAGTCGCATAGACCGCGCTAAAGATCGACGATTGGTTAGTACACTATCTGGCAACATTTATTTAGATCGCACAATGCAGTGGGATAAAAACTATGAAGCCGCTTTGATGGGGCTATTAATAGAGGACGTGAATGCGGCGGTTAAGCGTCATCTTTCACTAGATGCTATGTCAATTATCAAAGCAGGTGATGCCAAGAAAATTAATGCTGCCGCTGAGGTCGCGGATCAAAGCTAAAAGCTGCCATG
>DCBC01000121.1:0-1547 GCA_002313335.1 Porticoccaceae bacterium UBA1117 | reverse complement strand
TCTCTAACTTTTTATCTCATATTTTTTAATACCATAAAAAGTGAGCCACTAGTGAGCATTTCGTAGTATGTTTATAGAGAGAAACAAAGGTTTTTGAACCATCTGGAGTTAATCAAAAAGAGACTATTCCATGTATGTAAGTTTAGGCCGTAGCGACTTGATCAAAGGACTCAATAAACGCATCTTAAGGAAAGTTTTATGGGCCTTCTTGGTAATATTTTCGGCCAATAGCTATTCGCAGTTACCCGATGACAAAACTGAACAAACGATATCTGACTATTTGAGTGCTATTGATGCTGTTGAAGCCGATCAAGGAGCCTACTCTGCAGAACTTTCCGATTTATTTATGGGCTTGGGAAATGCCTATGTCAGTAAAGAAGAATACAACGATGCTAATTTAGTGTTTCAGCGTGGCATGCAAATCCAGCGAATTAACTTTGGTCTCTATAGCCTTTCTCAAACAGCCTACCTACTATCGATAGCCGAAACAGAAAAATATTTAGGTGATTTAGAGCAAGCACAAAAAGCGCTCGACCAAATTTATAGTTTGAGCGCTAAAAATTATGGTCGTTCTGATGCCAGAATGCTGCCAGTCATAGAATCTCTAATGGACTGGCATGAAGAGGTTTACCCGCTTAGAAAACCAAAGGAAGGCTTCAGTACGCTGATCTCTTTAGAGGGCCTAGCTAATGAAATGTTTAGCGTTCTAGAGGAAAACAAAAGCCTTGCGGACTCTACGACTCCTGAACGATATAAACGTATTGGCAAAGCGCAATTCTTGATCGCTAACCATATTAAACATTATGGTGAGCGCCAAAAGACGAAGTTCTCTGTGGCTACCGAAAGCTCCTCTTCGACTCGAACCGAACCTAGAACATCATACAAACACTTCAGACGAGGGAGAGCCGCACTGCAAAAAGTGGTAGCCTCGTTAATGCAGCAGCAACCTCTCAACATTTACGATCAAGCAGATGCCATTGCCAATTTAGGAGACTGGTATCTAATCTTTGGCCAAATGACATCAGCGAAAAAAACCTATCAAATAGCCGAGGAAACGATGGCCACAACAGAGCGTCCTGATGAGCTTCATCGTCTGACGTTTGAATCGGCACAGCTAATAGATTTCTCCGACGGGATAGATCAGCGCTTTATGCTGAAAACAGCGCCTGCAGCAGAGCTAGTCGGTACGATAGAGATCTCAATGGAAATTTCACAATCCGGCTTTGCATCCGACTTTAAGGTTGTCGATGAGAATACGACGTTAACCAAAAGTGATATGAAAGCATTACAGAAATACTTCCGTAAGATGCGCTTCAGACCTTTTTTCTCCAACGGTGAAACACAGATAATGCGCGTCAACAAGCGCTATGATTTACCTAGCATAGGAGCCTAACGTTGCAATCAAATACGGTCGTCAGAAAATTAGTCAATAAAAGACCAAAAAGGCTTTTTAGTCTGCTGATTAGTATGTCATTTGTAGTGGTACTCAGTGGGTGCCAAATGCCATCGCCCTCTCAGTCATCTAGTTCCCCTGGTTCCCCTGGTTC
>DCBC01000103.1:2196-7210 GCA_002313335.1 Porticoccaceae bacterium UBA1117 | reverse complement strand
TGGTGAGCTGCAGAGAGCGGTGGGTGCGGCTGAGCGACTGATGGAGTTGTTGCAGGCTCCCAGTAAAATTATTAGTCCATTAAAGGTAAAAATAGATGTCACTCGGTTGGCTCCGACATTAACGTTTTCTCATCTTACGTTTCATTACCCATCAAGACCGAAGCAGGCGGCATTAAATGACTTTTCACTGATAATCCCTGAGGGAAAAGTGGTTGCCTTGGTAGGGCCTTCGGGTGCTGGAAAGTCAACTTTATTTGCTTTAATACAGCGTTTCTATGACCCTCAGGAGGGATCAGTAGACTTCGGCGGTACTGCACTTAATCAGCTAGATCTGACCGATCTGCGAAAGCAGATAGCCGTGGTTGAACAACATCCCACGCTGTTTACTGGGGATGTCATGTACAACATACGATATGGTAAATCAGATGCGACCGATGAGGAGGTTTTCGCTGCGGCGACGGCGGCTCACGCGGATGATTTTATTGGCAGGCTACCAGATGGCTATGCCAGTGATCTTGGTGAGCAAGGGGTGCGCTTGTCTGGTGGTCAGCGCCAACGTATTGCGATTGCTCGAGCATTGCTAAAGGACCCAAGAATTCTGCTGTTAGATGAAGCAACCAGTGCTCTGGACGCTGAGAGCGAAAGAAAAGTGCAGCTTGCCTTAGATAAGCTAATGAAGGGCCGAACAACTATTATTATTGCGCACCGTCTATCGACCATCTTGCATGCGGATGAGATAGTGGTGATGGAGGAGGGGCGTAATGTAGCGACGGGTAGTCATCAGACACTACTAGAAAAGAGCAGTCTCTACGCACGACTAGCGAAACTACAGTTTGCACCAGAGGCTAGCTAATGAGCCTCTAGTGCAAATTAACTAGCGTTTGATTCGTTCAGCGGGTATCCAGGGGAAATCACATACAGTGGCAGTTAAGTCGCCCCAGGGCGCTTTAACGGTCAACGATGTTCCTATTGCTGAAAGTTCAGCGGGGACGTTTGCAAAGCCGATATTGCTCTTTACTCGCGGCGAGTATATGCAGCGTGATACATAGCCGGTCTTTTTCCCATCATTAGTAATACACCACCGTTGCTCTGGCGGAGCTTTAATCGCTTCCCCATCAATAAAGATACCGACCAACTTACGTGCAGCCCCGGCCTCTTTGATTTTCTTTAGCGCGGCCTTGCCAACAAAATTCATCTCTTGGTCAACGTCCACTAGACGACCCAGATCAATGGTGTAAGGGGAGTCGTCTCGAGTAATGTCTGAGGCGTAGGATAGCAGACCACCTTCAATACTGCGCGTGGTGTTTGGTGCAGCTGGGGCTATGTTGAATTCTTGTCCTGCGTCTCTGACCAGTTCCCAAAGCTCGTTGCCGCGCTTATGATCACGGAGGTAAAGCTCATAGCTAATTTCACCACTCCAACCAGTACGAGCAATGATCATTGGTATGCCATTTAATGATGTTTCTTGGGCCCGATAAAAGCGAAGGTTGTTGTGAGCACCCTTGAACAGCTTATCAATCAACATTGGGGCCTTAGGGCCGCCAATTTGGAGAGGGGATGCATCGGGTTCAAATACCTCAACATCGAGTGGTGAATTCACCGCTACACCCTGAATCCAAAGCAGTACATCGCTATCACCTGGTGAGATCCAAAATTGGTCGTCAGCTAGGCGCAGAAGTACTGCATCATTAACGACGCCACCCTTGTGGTCGGTGAGCAAAATATACATGCAACGACCCAGCTCACACTTCTCCAAATTGCGCGGTGTTAGGCGTCTGACGAACTCGTAGGCATCTGGCCCCTTAATTTCAATTTGTCGTTCTGCAGCCACGTCCCACATGGTCACATCATTGGTTAGGCTATGATACTCAGCATCATTGCCAGCATAGGCAGTTGGCATGTACATATGATTGTAAATCGTAAACGCTTTTGCGCCATGTTTTCTAGTCGAATTGTAATAGGGAGACTTGCGTATGCGCGCGCCAATTGAAATCGAAGCTGGGTGGGAAATCTGAGTCATTATGTTACCTTTTAGCGCGGTCAATACCGCCAAAATGTGGATTAATATTAGGCCTTTTTTCAGCCGCGATTCTATTCCTTTTTTGTGGCAAGGTTGTCCTAATTACGACCTTAAATTGCACAAAAATACCATGCTTAAATCTTCTGTAAACACGCAGCTTAGTGGCGGACAAGACATTTTTTTTGTATCAATGTTTACGCGTCACACAATTTCTAATAGCCATACGGTATAGTGATCTTTTTGAGATCAAATTTCGTATACCGTCTAGGAATATAGCTATAACTTTTCACTGTTAATAATAAAAAGAGATGCCAATGAATCGTTCACTTTTAGTTTGCTGTTTTGCGTTGAGCGCATGCTCCCCGTTTGGTAATGACGCTACCCGTTCTGAGGGTGAAATAATTAAAACGTCTAGCGGGATGGTTCAAGGTCAGGCAAGTAGTCTTGTAGAGAGTGTTGTGGCTTGGTCAGATATTCCCTTTGCTCAACCCCCAGTGGGTGATCTTCGCTGGAGAGCGCCACGGGCGTTAGTTGCTCCTAATCAGCGTATTGCCAACAAACAGAATACAGCCTGCGTTCAAAAAGCCAGCAATTATGGTGGTGTGGAAGGCGATGGAATCGTTGGTTCAGAAGACTGCCTCTATTTGGATATCAAAGCGCCTGCTGACTTTAGGGAAAAAAATTATCCGGTGATGTTTTGGATACACGGAGGAGGAAACACTACCGGCCTGAAAGACTATTATGACTATAGCAAGTTGGCTGCTGCCAAGGGCGTAGTGGTTGTGAGTGCTAATTACCGACTCGGAGCATTAGGTTGGTTCTCTCACCCGACCATTCAAGACGCTCAGACGGGCTTGGACAAAACTTCAAACTTTGGCACGTTGGACATTATAGAAGCGCTTAAATGGGTCAAAGGCAACATCGATAGCTTTGGTGGCGACCCAGATAATGTCACCATCTTCGGAGAATCTGCCGGAGGACACAACGTTTACGCGCTACTAGCCTCACCGTTGTCAGATGGCTTGTTCCACAAAGCGATATCGCAGTCGGGTTATACGAGTAGTCACAGTGTGTTAGACGCGATTAATGAGAATGCTAGAAACCCCTTAATTAAAAGAGGCTCATGGCAAATTGTTAATCAGATCGTTAAATCGAGCGACAATGCAGCAGAAGTCAGGCGCCAGCTCAAAAGTATTAATGCGCGCGAGTTTGTTGGGCTTTACTACAAAGAAGAGGGCATTGATAGTATGCCGCTGACCACCAGAGATGGGATTGTGATACCTGACATTGGATTGTTAGCCGCGCTTGGAGAGCCGCAATATGCAAAAAATGTTCCGGTGATGGCAGGGGCAACTAAGGATGAAGTTTCTCTGTGGAATGGTTTACATCGCTACTTTATGGACACTGAATACCGCTTCTCCAAACTCCTACCTCCGATCGTAACTATTAAAGATCCTGCGCTGTTTAATCTTTGGGTACGGACTCGCTCTCATGCATGGAAACTACGTGGCGTTGATATCCCACTTCAATCGCTAGAGGCGGCTGGCTATGATCAGCTTTATGCGTATCGGTTTGACTGGGACCATCAAGAACGTTCAATGTTTGCTGATTTCCCCAATATTCTCGGAGCGGCCCACGGCACTGACATTGCGTTTGTTACTGGAGACTACAAGTACGGTCCCATATCATCTTATGTCTATCCAGAGGGCTCGGCGAGAGATGAAATGGAGGAAACTATCATGAGCGCTTGGAGTAGCTTTGCATCAACCGGTTCTCCAGGTGCAGATATGGCTATTAACTGGGACCAATTTACGACTAGCTTACCGACATATATTCATCTTGATAAGAGCGAGCTACTTCGGTCTGATGTCGAGTTGCATTCCATGGATTCTCTTTTAGATACACTCAGTGACCATGCCGCTCCTTCTGATTTAGAGCGATGCTTAATCGTCTGGGAGTCTTTAATTAATGTAGGCGATCCTGACTTGGTCGCGATGAAAGCTTGGAATGGTGGGGTCTGTAATCGTTTTGACCTTACCCAAGAGCAGAAAAATATACAGAGTCAAATTATTGCGGAGTTTGGGAGTACTGGCGTTTATTAGATAGTTAGCACCATAGCTAAATTTGTTTCATAGGAGAATTATGATTTTGATGCGCTTAATTCGGCTTCTTAAATTACCCAGTAGTTGGGTGCACCTAGTCTTGCTGATTGCGCTATCACTTCTCTTTATTAACATTGGTATTGATCATTTTGTTAATCCAGATTTTTACCGAAGCATTATGCCAGCCTATTTGCCAATGCATACTGAAGCTATTTACATCAGCGGTTTTTTTGAAATCTTAGGTGGGGTTGCAATCCTATTTCCAAAGCTACGATCAATGGCAGGCTGGGGTTTGGTCCTTCTGTTAATTGTTGTGTTTCCTGTCAATATTCACATGGCTGTAAATCCGGATCTGTTCCCAGACATTCCATTATCATTTCTCTATATCCGACTTGCACTGCAGTTTATAATTATTTATTGGACATATTTCACGACACGGCTTCAGCAACTGGATGGTCTGCAGCGCCTAAAATAATGCGTTTTCGAGTTGGCGATTAGGTAAAAAAAAGCATAAGTTTAACTTGTAATACAAGTTAATGAGTCCTTTTGAAATCCTGAGTCGTTCATGTCGAAGAATGTTAATGGAAAATATAGAGATAGCCGATGCCACGCCGAGGTAAAGCGGGTTTCAGCAGGCATAGAGCAATATCAATCAATGATTGATACGCCGGTCTTTATTATCGCTATCGACGGGAGCTTTTACCAACTGGACAAGTTTTCCTCGCCACAATTAAAGCGTCTGGATTGCAGGGTATAAAATCGCTTCTGAATACCATCAAAAAAATGTTCTTGGGCGACTTAGTTGAAAATATTGAAATATCTAGTTAGGCTAAATTTTGCGATCAAGCGACCATTGAAACTAGCCGATCATAAATAACGTCTTACCCAGCTA
>DCBC01000103.1:1919-2055 GCA_002313335.1 Porticoccaceae bacterium UBA1117 | reverse complement strand
GTAACATTTAATAGATTTTTTGTTCTGCTCTTACTAAATTAGGCTATTAGATGTTCCCTCAGCTCCAATGATTGCGTTTACGGCCACTTATACCCAGCTTTAAATTGCGCTGTTAAAAAACCCTAGAAACTCATCT
>DCBC01000103.1:0-1856 GCA_002313335.1 Porticoccaceae bacterium UBA1117 | reverse complement strand
AGAGATCTCAAAAAAGCAAAGACTGAGCCTTAATTGTGCATCGAGATACGTGACAATGAGCGCTTTTTTAGACGCTCGCACTAATTCCTAACGGGGTATACATTTTACTCTGCTCTAGTGGAATTAATTCTTCGGTTTAAGCGATGTACATCTAATCGCTTTTTTTGTTCTGCTCTTACTAGATTAGACGGCTAGATATTCCCTCAGCCACCATTGTTATGTTTTTATCCAGCTTTACATTGTGCGATTAAAAAACCCTAGAAACTCATCTCATTAGGCTTAACACTGCTCCATTAAACCGATAAACTCACCATCCCATTAGCCAAAATAAAGATCAACGCGTTATGAATAAAGATATTAACAAATTATCAACTCAGCTTGGCGCGGCTCTCCTGTCAAAAAGCGCGATTGTGACAACCGCTGAATCTTGCACCGGCGGGGGTGTTGCACAGGCGATCACGGATATTGCGGGTAGTTCTAAATGGTTCCACTGTGGCTATATTACTTATGCCAACCATGCAAAGCACAAGACTTTAGGCGTGTCAGCCGAGCTGTTGGCCGCCCAGGGGGCTGTTTGCGAAAGCGTGGTGATCGAAATGGCTAGGGGTGCTGCGCGTGAGGCTCAGGCTGATTACGCCATTGCAATCAGTGGCGTTGCCGGGCCTACTGGCGGCAGTTCAAACAAACCTGTTGGAACGGTATGGTTTGCCTGTCTAGGCCCCCAAGGCGTAACGACCGCGAAGCACCAATTGGCGGGTGATAGAAATGCGGTAAGAGAGCAGTCCGTTCAGATTTCTTTGCAACAACTGTTGCATCAAGTGACCGAATGAACTACTGTACACCCATACAGTAAATAAAGATAAAGCAACATTTCCTATTTTAGCAGTCACTGATATCGAGGTTTACACAATGGAAGCAAATAAAGCAAAAGCGCTGGAAGCAGCCCTAGGTCAAATTGAGCGACAGTTTGGTAAGGGTACAGCCATGAAATTGGGTGATAAGCCCATTGAGAAAATCCCATCAGTGTCTACTGGATCATTACCGTTAGACATTGCGCTGGGAATAGGTGGACTTCCCTTTGGCCGTGTTGTGGAGATTTATGGTCCTGAATCATCAGGCAAAACTACGTTAACTTTGAGTGTTATTGCTCAGGCCCAAAAGTTGGGTAAGACGTGTGCCTTTATTGACGCAGAGCATGCTCTTGATCCTGCCTATGCCGGAAATCTTGGTGTAAAGACAGATGACCTAATTGTATCGCAACCAGATACTGGAGAGCAGGCTTTAGAAGTTACGGATATGCTTGTTCGATCAGGCGCCGTGGATGTTGTTGTTATTGATTCGGTAGCGGCCTTAGTACCAAAAGCAGAAATTGAAGGTGAGATGGGCGACCATCATGTGGGTCTTCAAGCGCGCTTAATGTCTCAGGCACTACGTAAATTGACAGGTAATATTAAGAACGCAAATTGCCTAGTGATATTTATAAACCAAATTAGAATGAAGATCGGTGTAATGTTTGGGAGTCCCGAGACTACCAGTGGTGGAAACTCTCTTAAGTTCTATTCTTCAGTTCGTCTAGACATTCGTAGGATAGGTGCTGTCAAAGAAGGCGATGAGATTATTGGTAATGAAACTCGAATCAAAGTCGTTAAGAACAAAGTCGCTCCGCCGTTTAAGCAGGCAGAGACTCAAATTCTCTACGGTACGGGCTTCAACTTTTACGGTGAACTCATTGATCTTGGCGTTAAAGCAGGCTTTGTAGACAAGGCTGGCGCTTGGTATGCATATCAAGGAAGCAAGATTGGTCAAGGTAAGAAGAACGCAGCGGCGTTTTTAGATGAAAATCGTGATGTTGCCGC
>DCBC01000061.1:4374-5078 GCA_002313335.1 Porticoccaceae bacterium UBA1117 | reverse complement strand
TCTCTCAATACACTTCGCTGGTCGCTCCGGCCAAAACCATCGGTCCCTAATGCAACGAAGCGTGCGTCTAAATAAGGTGCTACAAGATGCGGAAGCGCTGCAACATAGTCGGTTGCCGCGATAATAGGCATATTACCTGGAAGACATTCCTGCAGATGACTATATCTTTGTGTTTCGGCGGGATAAAGTCGGTTCTGGCGTTCTATTGTTCTAGCCTCTTTCGCTAACTCGGTGAAGCTAGTCGCACTAAAAATATCGCTACTAATATTGAACGTATCTAGCAATATATCTGCAGCCGCGATGACTTCATTAAGAATAGTTCCTGAGCCAATTAATCGCACCCTTGTGCCGTTCTTATCGTTTCCACGACTGTGCAGTTTGTAGAGTCCACGAAGAACATCATTCTTTATGTCGCCGGGAATGCTGGGCTGTGCATAATTCTCGTTCATGACTGTGATGTAATAGAACTCATCGACATCCCGTTCCATCATTTGCTGCATGCCATGCTGCATGATAATCGCCAATTCATATGCATAAGCAGGATCATAGGCGCGGCAATTAGGAATAGTGGATGCTATTAAATGACTGCTCCCATCCTGATGTTGCAGGCCTTCTCCTGAAAGAGTCGTTCTCCCTGCTGTGGCGCCCAGTAAAAACCCCCTAGCCCGCTGATCCGCAGCGGCCCAAATTAGATCACCCACGCG
>DCBC01000061.1:3594-3971 GCA_002313335.1 Porticoccaceae bacterium UBA1117 | reverse complement strand
GCAGCGGCCCAGGATGATATGGCGCCGGCTTCATTGATACCTTCCTCTAACAGTTGTCCATTTTTGGCTTCCTTGTAAAACATCATCGAGCCCGCATCCTCAGGTTCGTATAGTTGCCCGAGAGGCGAGTAAATACCAATCTGACGAAAGAGATTGTCCATACCAAAGGTTCGCGCTTCATCCGCCACAATGGGCACCACTTTGGGCCCCAGAGTCTTGTCTTTAAGTAACCCGCCAAGCATACGAACTGCGGCCATGGTGGTTGACATAGATTTATTGTTAGCTTGCAGGGCAAACTTGGCATAGCTTTCTATTTCTGGGATTAGCCCTTTCTGCTTCGACTGCTCTGGACTAGAGGCTTTACTTGCGTTCCGGGC
>DCBC01000061.1:3222-3405 GCA_002313335.1 Porticoccaceae bacterium UBA1117 | reverse complement strand
CCTTTTTTTGTTTTCGCTAAAATTACCGTAGGTTTGCCCTTAAAAGACTTAGCGGCTGCATAGGCCGCGTAGAGCTTTCGTAGGTCATGACCGCCCCGTTTAAGCTGGTTAATCTCAGCATCTGTCATATGCTCCACCAAGCGTTGTGTCGCAGGATCGGTGTCAAAGAACTTGGCGCGGTTA
>DCBC01000061.1:1231-3216 GCA_002313335.1 Porticoccaceae bacterium UBA1117 | reverse complement strand
CCCTCTTTCGGTTTGTAAAAATGTAAGTTCTCTAAATCATCATTGGTTAGTGGTAGTGAAAATCTATCTCGGAAGGTAGTAAGTGCCTCCATATCTAAACTCTTAGCTTGGTGCGAAGACATACGACTTTCGCCGGCACCACCCATGCCGAACCCTTTTTTTGTTTTCGCTAAAATTACCGTAGGTTTGCCCTTAAAAGACTTAGCGGCTGCATAGGCCGCGTAGAGCTTTCGCAGGTCATGACCACCCCGTTTAAGCTGGTTAATTTCAGCATCTGTCATATGCTCAACCAAGCGTTGCGTCGCAGGATCAGTGTCAAAGAACTTGGCGCGGTTATAATCGCCATCTTTAGAGCCTAAATCTTGGTATTCGCCATCCACTGTTTCTGCAAAGCGGCGCAGTAGTACTTGATCGGTATCTCGGGCAAATAAGCTATCCCACTCCGATCCCCAAAGTACTTTAATAACATTCCATCCGGCACCGACAAATAAACTTTCTAATTCTTGAATAATTTGGCCGTTACCTCTAACTGGACCATCTAGGCGTTGGAGATTACAGTTCACAATAAAGGTTAAATTATCCAACCCTTCTCGCGCGGCTAGCGTCAGCCCGGCAATGGACTCCGGCTCATCCATTTCCCCATCACCAAACACACCCCAAACATGACGACCTTCAGTGGAGGCTAAGCCTCGCCCTTCCAAGTAGCGCATGTAACGGGCTTGATAGACTGCATTGAGTGGGCCAATACCCATAGATCCTGTTGGAAATTGCCAAAAATCAGGCATTAACCAAGGGTGGGGGTAGGAGCAAAGTCCGTTACCGCCGACCTCTTGGCGATAATTTGAAAGTTGTTCTTCGCTGAGGCGACCTTCAAGATAAGCGCGGGCATAGACTCCAGGAGCAGAATGTGGCTGAAAGTAAATAAGGTCGCCAGCAAAGTCTTTGGTTGCTGCGCGAAAGAAGTGATTAAAGCCAGTCTCAAAAATTTCCGCCGCTGAGGCATAGCTCGCGATATGACCTCCGAGGCCGCCATAGGCTTTGTTAGCACGCATCACCATTACTAATGCATTCCAGCGGTTAATAGCAGTTATTCTTTCCTCAAGCTCTAGATTGCCTGGGTACCTCATTTGCTGATCCACAGAAATAGAATTTCGATAGGCAGAGAACGGCTGTCCACTGGCAGTAAACCCTGTATTCCTGATGACTTCTTCTAATTGGCGTAGCAAAAATTGCGCTCTCTCTGGGCCATGAACTGACGTTACAGACGACATTGAGTCGATCCATTCTTGTGTTTCTGTTGGATCGCTATCAGCAATGGTGGTGCCGTAATTGGATAATTTCATAAGTCATAGCCTAACTTTAAAAGGTCGAATTGTAGGTCACAATTCGCAGTAGGTGTTGCTGTTTTATGGTTAAAATGAGATAATTTGCAGCATATATTACCCTAATAAAGGTCTTAGTTGAGCATATTATGCCGAATAATAAGATTGATTCCACAGATCTACGAATACTTCATGAACTTCAACAATCTGGAAAATTATCCAATGTAGACCTTGCAAGTAGAGTTGGGCTTTCTCCCTCTCCCTGCTTAAGCCGCGTGCGCGCCTTAGAGCAAAATGGAATTATTGATCGGTATGTTGCTCTAGTGACGCCAGGCAGCGTTGGATTACTGATCAATGTGTTTATCCAGGTAACGCTTGAGCGGCAAGTTGAAAAAGTCATGGAAAGCTTTGAAGCCAAAATGCAGGCATATCCTGAGGTCATGGAATGTTACTTAATGACAGGCAATAGTGACTACCTAATTAGACTTTTAGTGAGTGATATTAAAACTTTGGAGACGTTCATTGTGCAAAAGTTGTCGACGATTGATGGCGTTTTAAATATTCAATCAAGCTTTGCCTTGAAGCAGGTCAAGTACAAAACCGAGTTGCCGATCAATTCAGATTAAAGGTCTGTTTGTCGTGTTGTGATTTTGTTTAAGTACC
>DCBC01000061.1:0-898 GCA_002313335.1 Porticoccaceae bacterium UBA1117 | reverse complement strand
GCTTTAACATGCCGAGTGGCCAGCCAATTATTGAAAATTGGCCTATTTAGAGACGCTGATCAACGTTATCGTCCCTTTAACTCATATTTAGTGCATTTAATCTCAAACTTGAAGTTTGAGAAACCATAGTGTTTTACTCTTAGAATTGAGCTAAATTTTATAATTTGAGGGTTCATTGTTTTCAAGAGAGTTTAGGCTCCTTTGTCACTCACTCTCAAACTAATATATGTGTTTTCTACATAAATTTCAGGGGTTTTAAAATGGTATTCAGAAAGAGTCTACTCTCATCCAGCGTTGCATTAGCGCTCATTGGCACGACAGTTCCTGCGTTAGCTCAGGATGAGGGCGTCATAGAGGAAATTATCGTTCAGGGTGGTATTCGTGGCAGCTTAAAAGCTTCGATGGACATAAAAAGAGATTCTATGGGTGTTGTGGATGCTATCTCAGCTGAAGATATCGGTAAGTTCCCCGATGCAAACTTAGCAGAATCTCTGCAACGTATTACTGGTGTGTCTATCTCTAGAAGTCGCGGTGAAGGCAGTCAGGTAACAGTTCGCGGCTTTGGCCCTGAATACAACCTAGTTACTTTGAATGGTCGGCAAATGCCAACTCACAATGGAGCTAGTCGATCGTTTGACTTTGGTGATTTAGCCTCTGAAGGTGTTGCTGGTGTGCAGGTCTACAAGACAGGCCGTGCAGATGTACCCTCAGGTGGTATCGGGTCGACCATTAATATTTCAACGCCTAAGCCTCTTGAGGCTGACCCCATTGGAAGTATCTCGATTAAGTCTGTGAACGATACCTCCACTCGCGCTGGTGATGAATATACTCCAGAATTTTCCGGTATTTACATGAATACCTTTGCTGATGAGACTATCGGTATAGCAATTATAGCGAG
>DCBC01000038.1:955-7642 GCA_002313335.1 Porticoccaceae bacterium UBA1117 | reverse complement strand
TCCTTGGGGTATGAAGATGACCAACGATCTGCTTTTTTGACGGCACTGAACAAGCCCCAGGGGATGATTTTGGTGACAGGCCCCACCGGCAGCGGAAAAACAGTGTCTTTGTATACCGGACTTGGCGTGCTCAATACGGATGAACGCAATATATCTACTGCGGAAGATCCGGTAGAAATTAACATGCATGGCATCAACCAAACACAGATTAATTTGCGCGCTGGTCTTGACTTCCCAACTGCGATGCGCGCTTTTCTGCGTCAAGACCCCGACGTAATAATGGTGGGTGAGATTCGAGACCTTGAAACGGCTGAAATTGCTGTTAAAGCCTCTCAAACTGGCCATCTTGTTCTCTCTACCTTGCATACAAATAGTAGCGCAGAGACTATTAATCGCCTTCTTAATATGGGTCTTTCGTCCTTTAATGTAGCAACCTCGGTGTCGCTCATTATTGCTCAGCGTTTGGCACGAAAACTATGTATTCACTGTCGCGAGCATCACGATAACATACCTATCGAAGTATTAAATGAGGAAGGCTTTAACGAGACTGGTTTAGCTATAAAATCGGCCGTCATTTACAAAGCACGGGGCTGTAAAAAATGTATTAAGGGCTATTCTGGCCGAGTCGGAATCTATGAGACATTAGTGATTAGCCCTTCCATTTGCTCGGTTATTTTGAGTGGTGGAAGCGCTATAGATATTTTGGAAGCCGCAAAAAGAGAAGGCTTTCGACCATTGCGGACCTCCGCATTACGCAAAGTTATGGATGGTACCGTTAGTATTGAAGAAGCAAACCGGATAACTACCGATTAATAAGTGATACACAACCAACCTTTTTGATATTTTTTTTAAGAGAGCAGACGTATGCAGGTCAGTAATAATCAAAGAGTCTTTATCTACTCGGGCCAAGATCGAAGTGGGAAGCAGGTCAGCGGACAAGTCTCCGCTGAAAATAAGCTGCTGGCGAAAGGCCTCGTGCGTAAACTTGGCGTTGCCGCTGACAAAGTCGCGCCAAAGCCAACTCTTACGTTAGAGTCATTAAATCGTAAGGTCATTAATTCTGATGAAATAGTCAGCTTTACGCGGCAGCTAGCTACTATGCTAAAAGCAGGTCTTCCGCTCATTCAAAGCTTAGATGTGGCCGCAGAAACTACTGAACAAAAACATGTGCGAGATTTTATTATGGCATTGCGCAATGAAGTTGCTGTGGGCCATACCTTTAGTGACTCTTTGCGCAACTACCCCAATATATTTGACAATATATATTGTAATCTGGTCGCCGCTGGAGAGATTTCAGGTACGTTAGACATTATGCTAGATCGGATTGCTAGTTTTCAGGAAAAAGACCAACGCCTAAAAGCTAACATTAAAAAGGCCCTCACTTACCCGATTGCAGTGTTAATAATCGCCGGTGTTGTAACTGCAGTATTACTTATTAATGTGGTACCCGCTTTTGAAGAAACCTTTGCCAGCTTTGGTGCTGAACTACCCGTCTTCACGCGATTTGTTGTCGCTATTTCCGAAGCTATGCAAAAATACTGGGGCTTGGTAGTGGGGTCTTTGATAGCGATAATTGGTGTGTTTAAGCTTGCCCGTAGCAAATCAAAACGTTTTTCTTATGCGATAGACAAATACATATTAAAAGTACCGATGTTTGGTAAGCTTTTATTTTTAAGTGCCATTGCTCGTTTTTCAAGAACGCTTGCTACCACCTTTTCTGCAGGCATTCCTATGCTCGATTCGCTTAACTCATCTGCGGGCGCAACAGGCAACCAGCATGTTGCCAACGCAGTTCTTGGGATTAGAGACAAGGTTTCACAAGGTAGTCTGCTAAATGTCGCGATGAAAGAGAACAGCGATTTCCCACCATTACTGCAACAACTAACCAAGGTGGGCGAAGAGGCCGGCGCTCTGGAGACTATGTTACACAAAGCTGCAGACAGCTACGAAGATTCAGTCAACGACGCTGTTGATACGTTAACCGCTCTGCTGGAGCCGGCTATAATGTCCTTTTTAGCTGTTGTGATAGGTGGTCTAATGATTGCCATGTATCTTCCGATCTTTCAATTGGGTAATGTTTTCTAAAAATGGCGTGGTGACTGCTATAATTCTACGCTACACATTACTTACAGCCAAAGGGTCTGCCAATAATGATTAATGTACTACTCCAAAGCATAACAGGTGAGGTATTTGTGAGCCTGGCTTTTTGCTTTGGCTTGGTTGTCGGCAGTTTTTTGAATGTAGTTATTCTGAGGTTGCCCAAACAACTTTATGCGCAATGGAAACAGCAGTCCCAGGAGTTTTTAGATATCCCTCACAGTGCCGACAATGGTCCCACTGAAACGCTGCTTTGGCCACCCTCTCGATGCCCCAAGTGTGAAATTGCCATAAAGCCATGGCACAATATTCCTGTGCTTAGCTATCTGCTATTAAAAGGTCGATGTCCAAACTGCTCGACCTCCATATCCATTCAGTATCCCTTAGTAGAGCTGTTCACTGGTATTGTGGTTGCAGTGACTGCTCATCACTATAGCGGCCAAGTAGATGTGGTTTATGCGGTCTTTTTTACCCTTTTACTGATCGCTCTGGCTGGCATTGATGCCAAAGAAAAACTGCTCCCAGATCAAATAACATTGCCATTGTTATGGGTTGGGCTTATCGCTAATCTCAATGGATTTTTTGTACCCGCTTCAGAAGCGATTATTGGTGCCGTAGCCGGTTATTTGGCGCTATGGTCAGTTTATTGGGTGTTTAAACTGATAACCGGCAAGGAGGGTATGGGGTATGGAGATTTTAAGTTGCTGGCCGCTCTTGGTGCCTGGCTCGGTTGGCAGATGTTGCCTTTGGTGATTCTATTATCAAGTGCTGTGGGAGCCGTTGTTGGTATTATCATTATCATGATGAGTGGCAAGGATCGTAATTTACAGATTCCTTTTGGTCCATTTCTCGCTGCAGCAGGATGGATTGCTTTGATATGGGGTGATAAGATCATGAGCAACTACTCTTCTGCTTTTAGTGTGCTTTGAGTAACCTCTTAAATCTACCGATAAAGTAGGTATTGTCTGTGAAAAAAAACCCGTTTATTGTCGGCCTAACCGGAGGTATTGGTAGCGGTAAAAGTACTGTTGGCGAGGGCTTTAGGGCACTTGGAATAGCTACAGTGGATGCAGACTACGCCTCTCGTGCAGTGGTGGAGCCTGGCATGCCTGCGCTACAAGACATTGCCGCACATTTTGGTAATGATATAATTTTACCCAGTGGACAACTTAATAGAGCCAAACTGCGAGATATTATTTTTAGTGATAATGATCAAAAAGCGTGGCTAGAAGCGTTGTTACATCCTCTGATTAGAGAATGGATACTGGGGCAATTGGGGTCCGCAGACAGCCCATATGTAATGTTAGAATCACCGCTTCTGTATGAGACGGATCAACACCTATTGGCCAATACCGTGCTGCTAGTTGACCTGCCGATTCATTTACAACTTGAACGTGCATCAGCCAGAGATAATAATGATGAGCAGCAAATACAACGAATTATAGACAGCCAGATGTCACGCCAAGAAAAGTTAAATAGAGCAAACTGGATCTTTGATAATGCATTAGATAAAGATACCATGGCCTCTAGAATAGACAGCTTGCACAGCGAATTCATGGCTCTTGCCGAGTCAACTAATTAATGGTTTTACTATGACTACTATTGTTCAATGCCCAACCTGCAATGTCGATGTGCCATGGATAAACGAACAAAAGCATCGGCCCTTTTGCTGCGAGCGCTGCCAGTTGATTGATTTTGGTGGCTGGGCCACAGAGAGTTTTAGGGTAGCTGGCGAACCCGCTATGGATGAGGCATCCCTTGGTGCGGAGGATATGGATTCTTAGATTGTGCTACCCCGGAGGTAAGTGACTACTGAATAGTTGATCTAAAATTGGCTGGTTGGCGGCAGGGAAATCATAATCACGAAGCTCAGCCACTGATACCCAACGGGTCTCTTGCCCCTCGACTCCCTCAGGATACCCGTCAAAACTAGTCACCTTCCATATATCTAACGTAACCTTTTTATCACTGTAATCGTGAGTTATTTGCATCATAGGCAATGCGTTTGTCACTGTAATATTCAGTTCTTCTTTAAGCTCTCTGACCAGGCTTTGATAATGGGTTTCCTTCGGCTCAACTTTGCCACCAGGAAATTCCCATAAACCTCCCTGATGCAGATGATCTGCACGACGAGCAATCAGAATAAGAGCCTCACTTGAATGCCCTAGCGCCTTATAATCTCTATAAATAACCCCTGCAACCACTTGAATACGCATCATAGATTGAGTCACTTTAACTAGGTTCTGTATTCAGCATTAATGCGTACGTATTCATTAGTAAGATCAGTCGTCCACACAGTTTCAGAGATACTACCGCGGTTTAAGCGTACTCTAATTTCAATATCCTCAGGCTGCATTGCAGCTTTACCCGCTTCCTCGCTGTAGGTCGATGCACGCGCGCCGTGATCCGCAATAAGGACAGAATTGAGTAACAACTGTACTTCATTAACATCTAGATCCGTAACGCCTGAGCGCCCAATGGCCGCCAGAATTCTGCCCCAATTAGGGTCAGATGCCGACAGTGCTGTTTTGACTAGAGGAGATTCTGCGATGGTATAGGCAACCTGTAATGCCTCAGCTTGACTCGCGGCGCTTTCTATCACCACGGAGACGAATTTAGTGGCTCCTTCACCATCGCGAATAATTGATTGCGCCAAATCAGTGAACACTTTGCATAAATGCTCAACGAAATTATCAAATGAGGTCTCATCAATTGACACGCCACTGGCACCGGTTGCAATTAGCACAACTGAATCATTGGTAGAGGTGTCGCTATCCACTGTAATTCGGTTAAAGGATTTTTCGGTGGCCAGCGTTAACGCAAGATGCAGCAATTCATCATCTAGTGCAGCGTCGGTTGCGATATAAGCCAGCATGGTCGCCATATTAGGCTTAATCATGCCAGAACCTTTTGCTATGCCAGTGATAGTAATTGGCGTGTTATCACCAAATCGTACACTGCTTCCCTTCGCGCGAGTATCCGTTGTTAATATTCCCTCGGCGGCTTGAGCCCAACCGGACTCACAGAGATTTTCAAAAGCACCTGGCAGCCCCCCAAGTAATCTATCCATTGGCAGCGGCTCTCCGATCACACCTGTAGAGAAGGGTAAAATAGTATCAATATCAACGCCTGCCAAGGCCGCCAAATTACTGCAGGTCAGCGTGGCATCTAACAAACCCTGCTCGCCAGTACCGGCATTGGCATTACCAGTATTGGTCACCAGGTAACGAGGCCGACAACGTGACAACCGCTGTTTGCAAACCGTCACCGGCGCAGCACAAAACGCATTTTTAGTGAAGAGTGCGGCGACAGAACTGCCCTCACTGACTTCCATAATGACTAGATCAGGTCTGCCTGGAGTTTTGATACCAGCACTGGTGGTCCCCAACTTGAACCCCTTGATGGGATGCAGTTGAGGTAGCTCTGAATTACCGGTGGCCATCTGAATTTCCTATTTTTTCTCCGCTAAATTTTACCGCAACATTGCTTGAATTTTTTACCTGACTGGCATGGACAAAGATCATTTCGACCGACCTTAGGCCCTTGTCGCGTAACCGGCTGCTGAGTAGGCTGGGGGTTTTCACCCCCGTCAGCTCCCGCCATCCCGGCTGCGTCTGCATGCTTATATTCACGATTAGCTTGCTCACTGCGCCGCTGTTCTTCAAGACGAGCCATGTCGTCCTCACTGGCAACCTCAATATGACTTAAGTACCGAATAGTGTCATATTTGATGTTTCCCAGTAAATCTTCAAACAAACCAAATGACTCGCGCTTGTACTCTTGCTTAGGATTTTTTTGCGCATAAGCACGCAGTCCAATGCCTTGGCGTAACTGGTCCATACCCGCTAGATGCTCTTTCCAAAGGTTGTCTAACACCTGCAACATAATTTGACGCTCGACCTCGCGCATTTGATCGCCAACATGCGCATAGCGATCAATATAGGCTTGCTGTAATTGTGCTGCAATATTGTTACGCAGAGCGCCTTCTTCAAGACGATCGTCTTCATCGAGCCATTTTTGTATCGGTATAGTTTGCGCAAATTCGGTTGCCAATGCTTTTTGTAAGCCTTCAATATCCCACTGTTCTTCGATACTCATGGGTGGGATATAAGTGCTAATACATTGCTCAATAACGTCAGCACGAACGTTGGTAATAATCTCTGAGATGTCATCATCTTCGAGCAAATCATTACGTTGCTGATAGATTACCTGTCGCTGATCATTCGCCACATCATCATATTCAAGAAGGTGTTTACGAATATCAAAATTACGACCCTCAACCTTGCGCTGCGCCTTAATAATGGCGTTATCGACCATACGATGCTCTATGGCTTCACCGTGCTCCATACCCATGCGTCGCATCATATTTCTGACAGTGTCAGAGGCAAAAAGGCGCATCAGTGGATCTTCAAGAGAGAGATAAAACCGCGAGACACCCGGATCACCTTGACGACCAGAACGACCACGCAGCTGGTTATCAATGCGCCGTGATTCGTGACGTTCTGTAGCGACTATGTGCAACCCGCCTGCCTCAATAACTTTGGCATGCCGCTCCGTCCAATCTTGCTTTAATGCGTCTATCTTACTGTC
>DCBC01000038.1:0-578 GCA_002313335.1 Porticoccaceae bacterium UBA1117 | reverse complement strand
TCTGTACCACGCCCTGCCATATTAGTGGCGATCGTTACAGCACCAGGACGCCCAGCATTAACAATAATACTGGCCTCTAACTCATGTTGTTTGGCGTTAAGTACACTATGTTTAATCTTAGCTTTTTTGAGCATTGCTGATAACAGTTCTGAGGTCTCAACCGATGCAGTACCTACCAACACCGGCGCTCCCTTAACGACAATTTCTTGTATATCAGAAATGACTGTTTCAAACTTTTCTTCCTGACTGAGGAAAACCAGATCATTCAGATCTATTCGAACAACATCGACATTGGTAGGGATAACCATGACGCGCAAACCATAAATCTGGTCGAACTCGTATGCCTCGGTATCTGCTGTTCCAGTCATACCAGACAATTTGTGATAAAGCCTGAAATAATTCTGAAACGTCGTTGAGGCCAATGTTTGGCTCTCTTGTTGTATGGCCAAACTTTCTTTAGCTTCAATAGCCTGATGCAAACCTTCTGACAGACGCCGACCGGCCATCGTTCTGCCCGTATGTTCGTCAATTAGAACCGCCTGACCTTCTTGAATAATGTATTCAACATCACGATGGAA
>DCBC01000158.1:4178-6820 GCA_002313335.1 Porticoccaceae bacterium UBA1117 | reverse complement strand
CCTGGTACAGACCAGTACCGGCGGTTACTAGTAGCACTCCACCTATTACGCGATAAAACTGTGTTGTATCTTGGCGCAGCAGTTGCTCATGAAAACGTTGGCCAATTAAATGGCCAATCCCGGCAAAGGGCAATAACCAAAACGCCGCTAACACGTTCAGACTAACTTCAGCCCAGACAAAAGCAATTAGCTTTATGCTCACTAGCACTGCCCAGAGTACAAATAAGGTATGACGAAATTCTGAAATCTTAATGTGCCGCAACGCTACAGCGATCACCAGAGGGCCCCCGATCAAAGATGTACCGCTCACGTAGGCACCTATAATTAAAAAAAGTACATCTAACCAACGGCTATTACTTTTCAGTGGGCGACCAAGAATATAGGTAACTGAGTAGGCGGCGATCATCAGAAATATAATAGTATTCATCAGGTCGATGGGTAGCACAATTAGCCCAATGACACCGGCAATTTTAGGCAGAATCATAACAGTCAACGCAAAGCGGACAAAAGGCCAATTAACCCGTGGTGCATCTACATCTGTGGATCCACTCATTTGAGCTTCGTTATGACGACTCTGCATCAATGTCAGTGCGGCGAAAAATAGCAGATGTAGAGATATAATCGGCAGAAAATAAAGTGGATCATTGTGGATTAGTAGTAAAAATGGAATGGTGAACAATGCACCACCAAAGCCTAAGCCGGAGCGAACGAAACCGCTCCAGATAAACACTGCAGCGATTAGGACAATTTGATAAACCTCAAATGGCATTAGTGGCTGCAGCCCTTAGGCCCGTGAGCATGGCCATGAGAAATCTCTTGTTCAGTCGCCTTTCTGATATCGATAATTTCTACGTCGAAGTTGAGGTTTTTGCCGGCCAGTGGGTGATTCATATCAACATCGACATTAAATTTTCCTACTTTGATGATAGAGCCAGGTTTGACACCATTATCAGTATTAACGTGGATACTCTTACCCAACGTTAACTTTCCTTCGTGTTTTAGATATTTCACCGGTATGCGCTGAACGTTATTCACATTTCGGAGTCCATATCCTTCGGATGGCGACAGATTAAAGGTTAATACCTGACCAACTTCGGCTTTTGAAACAGCCTGTTCGAATCCTCTGATCATCTGTCCGCGCCCATGCAGGTAAACCATTGGCTCTCCGCTCTCGTATGTCGAGTCAATAAGTTCATTATTATCATCGGTCAGGGTATAGTGAACAGAGATGATGTGGTGCGCAGTAACGTGCATGGTAGGCTCCTTAAATAAGACGGCCATGATACATCAAGACACCATAATAGAGGGATGTTGTAGTCCTACGTTAGGGTTAATAAATCTTGGGATAATGACGATGTCATCAGCAGAGTATGAGAATGGGAATGACAAGAGTGGTGATGTGAACAACGCATTTATAGACCTTGTCGGTGATGATATTAAACCCTTGTCTGGAAAAGTGTCTGCGCATTTAGGTAAACCTGCGTTGATCACTCCGGGTGTTATAGAGCGTCGCAAAGCCGCCCAGCGGGAGACAATTTCAGAGATTAATGTTCTTGACCCCATTTTGGTTATTGAGCCAGTTGACCCCTTGGCATACCTAGAATTTCAGAGGCCTGGGGTACAACATGGTGTATATAAAAATCTTCGCATGGGCAAATACGAAATTCAGTCACGCCTTGATCTACATCGGCACACGGTTGAGGAGGCACGTGTAGCTCTGTGGCGATTCGTGGATGATTGCCATAAGCACAGTATCCGTTGTGCATTGATTACTCATGGCAAGGGTGAGGGCAGAGAACAGCCTGCAAGGCTCAAGAGTTGCGTTAATCACTGGTTGCGACAATTTGACCAGGTATTGGCTTTTCACAGTGCACAAAAGCAGCATGGGGGTGTGGGGTCGACTTACTTATTACTGAAAAAAGATAGCTCGGCACGAAAGAAAACAGGCGAAAAAATACATCAAGCGAAACGAACTAAGCGCTAATGCGCACATTGACGGTAATGCAGAGGGATTTGCGATGATTAGATTAATTTTATTGATATTTGTAGTGTTTATGACCAATGCCAGCGCGGATACATCAGGAAGTAGCACTAAAGTTTTCAATTTTAAGGTGTCACTGAATGATCGAGAGGTAGGCTGGCACAAATTTGTAGTTGAGGATAACGGTGAGCAACTGACGGTAACGTCAGACGCCAGCATGGACTTTACGGTGCTGCTGGTGAAAAAAATTGAGTACCGACATCAGGCCAACGAAATATGGCAAAAAGATTGTATGATTGAGTTTCAAAGTAGCACGCAAAGAAATGGCAAGCGAGTAGCTGTTAGTGGAAAGGTAGTAGACGGTAAGTTTCTTGTTCGGCGTGAAGATGTTGATACGTCACTGGGGGTTTGCGTTAAGAGCTTCCCTTATTGGCGGCCAGATTGGCTTGAGAGTGACTTTCTGCTAAACGTTGAAACTGGCAAATATACGGCCATTTCGCTGCAGAGCAACACCGACCCTGTAACTCAAACGACCTACAAAACGATTGAGTTACCAAAAACGCAGATTCGTCTTGAGTATGATAAAGCCGGTGATTGGCAGATCCTTGAGTCAGATATCAATATAGTAGGCACATTAAGATACGAAAGAGTTACAGACCCT
>DCBC01000158.1:3166-3786 GCA_002313335.1 Porticoccaceae bacterium UBA1117 | reverse complement strand
AGCTCACAAAAACCCATGAGAGCAGTTGACTACGTGGATCTTGAGCGTTTTATGGGCGACTGGTATGTCATTGCAAACATTCCAACCTTCTTAGAGAAAGATGCTTTTAATCCAGTAGAGAGCTACCGCCTTGATGATGATGGTAGCGTGGCCACCACTTTTAGTTTCAACGATGGAAGCCTTATTGGTGAGAAAAAAACCTATAATCCGCGTGGATTTATTAAAGATAAAGTGAGCAATGCGATCTGGGGAATGCAGTTTGTATGGCCAATCAAGGCTGATTATAGGATTGTTTACTTGGACGATGCCTATCAACAAACGATTATTGGCCGAACCAGTAGAGATTATGTATGGATTATGTCACGAACAGCGCATATTTCTGATCAAGACTACAGCGCCTTGGTCTCCCAGGTCAGTGCACTAGGCTATGACATAGAATTATTACAAAAAGCGGTTCATAGCTCTCCAAAGCCGACCTCTGTAGATAATGCGCTAACTATTGAGAAAATTGAATACTCGGCTGTTAGTCGAGGAAAATCAGAGCGAGTAGTTTTACAAAAAGGGCGGTATAGCTATTTTTTAAATGATCAAAAAGTAATTCAAAACGTTTTGACGACGGA
>DCBC01000158.1:0-2843 GCA_002313335.1 Porticoccaceae bacterium UBA1117 | reverse complement strand
CAAAAGCAGGCGCTAGCTAAGACTTTGACCAACATCGACGTAGCTACGATTAAGGACCTTAGTGCGCCATCTACACGTCATCAATTCGATGGCGCCATGGTCACGTCGCTAGCCATAACGTCAGAGGGCACGACGCATCGTAGTGTGACATTTGATGATGATAACCCACCCAAAGCACTGACAGCGTTAATTGATTTTCTTATGGCTATGAGTCGTGGATAACTTAGTTATCTAGGCGGTCTATTTGCGGATAGCAGCATCGAACAACTATACTGCGCGCTCCAAAATAAGTGGGCCAGACAATGTCACTGTCACTGAGTAACAAGCAATTGGAGGCTGCTAAACTCCAAAAGCGCCTGCGCCGAAATGTCGGTAAAGCGGTAGCTGACTACCGTATGATTGAGGAGGGCGATCGCATTATGGTGTGCCTTTCAGGAGGCAAGGATTCTTATGCCATGCTTGATATCCTTATGAATCTGCAAAAAAATGCACCCATTAAATTTGACTTGGTGGCGGTGAATTTAGATCAGAAGCAGCCAGGGTACCCCGAACATGTTTTACCGGCATACCTTGATAAGCTGGACATCGAATATCATATCTTAGAGAAAGACACTTACAGTATTGTCACGAGTAAAATTCCTGAGGGTAAAACCTATTGCAGTCTCTGCTCTAGATTACGGCGTGGCACTTTGTATGGTTTTGCAGAGCAAATAGGCGCAACAAAGGTTGCTTTAGGCCATCATCGGGATGATATTGTTGAAACGTTATTTCTGAATATGTTTTACCAAGGCAAACTGAAGGCGATGCCGCCTAAATTATTATCAGATGATAAGAAAAACATCCTCATTAGGCCGCTCGCTTACTGTAAAGAATCTGACCTCATTGCATTGTCTGAACTAAAACAATTCCCAGTCATTCCTTGCAACCTCTGCGGCTCTCAGGCGGGCCTCCAGCGCAATGCTGTGAAGGATATGCTGGTCCAGTGGGAGCAACAATTTCCTGGTCGTATTGATGCAATCTTTGGCGCCATTAAGAATGTGGCGCCTTCACAACTTGCCGATACCGAGTTATTTGACTTTACAGGTTTGACCCGTGGCGTGCTGGACATAGAACAGGGCGGGCATGTTGAACTGGAATCACTAATTCAGGCTATCAACGTTTAGAGTAATGAGTTTTATTGCTGGTTAGCATAACTGCCTTAAAAGCATTAATCTCGCACTATAAAGCGCGATCAACTAGTCTTTATTAGTAGCATATAGCGGTAGTCTTAAGGCACACTTCCTCGCTGGGTTGGTGCGCCTCACATTTTAATATTCTAAAATAAAAATAACAGGAGTTAAGGATGAAATCTGCATTAATACATACTGGACGGGGTTTGCTGGCACTATATTTTCTACTGCCAGGTGTTATGAAATTTATGCAATGGGATATGCATGTAGCACTCATGGAGACTCATGGTATGGCGATGGCTCCTGTGTTATTGGCGGTTGCTGGAATCACCCAAGTTGGTGCGAGCATTTGTCTTTTTCTGAATAAACAAGTAGTCATCTGTGCGCTGGGTTTAGCGGCGATGGTTTTACTCATTAATCTAAATTTACATGATTTTTGGAATATTTATGAAGGTGTTGATGTTAAACATGAAACCCAGAATTTCTTTAAAAATATGGGAATATTTGCAGGTCTGCTACTCTTGGCGGCAATAAACATGGGGCAGGACAGCAACGGGAGTACTGAGGAATAAGTGTTTGGTTTTATTTAGAGTAAGCCCTGCAAGGTCAATATGGCCAGTACCTTGTGCTGGTATCGCCGGACGAGTAGCGTTTAATTCTGATCCACGTACTACTGACTTTAAATTAAGGAATGAGCATGTCTGAGTTGTCTGTATCTACCATCGTAGCTTTTCTGGCCTATGTGGCGATCGTATTAAGTATCGGTGTGTACGCGTACTTAAAAACCAAGAACGCAACAGATTATTTTTTGGGCGGTCGTGAATTATCGCCCACGGTAACGGCTATTAGTGCCGGCGCTTCGGATATGAGTGGTTGGGTATTGCTAGGGTTGCCGGGCTATGCTTACCTTGCGGGCTTAGAGGCTGCCTGGATATCTCTTGGACTAGTTATAGGCGTAGCAGCTAACTGGGGTTTAATGGCCAAGCGTTTGCGACTTTACAGCGAACAGCTGGATGATGCCGTCACTCTGCCGACCTATTTACAGCGTCGTTTTGCTGATAAAACACCTTGGTTAAAGTCGATTTCTAGTCTTAGTATTTTATTGTTTTTCTTATTCTATGTTGGCTCCGGTCTAATTGCAGGGGGTAAACTATTTAACGAAGTATTCGGCTTTGATTATCATATTGCAGTATTTGTTAGTGTTGCTTTGATTTTGTTCTATACACTGTTTGGCGGTTTTTTAGCCGTCTCTTGGACTGATGTTTTTCAGGGGCTTCTGATGTTGCTGGCACTAGTCTGTGTGCCTGTTCTAGTGATCTCACAAGCCGGAGGGCTAGATGAATTTACAGCCCAAATCAACCTGAAAAATCCGCAGTTGTTAAACGTCTTTACAGACATTAATGGTAATGCGTTAGGGTGGCTAGCGATTGTTAGCGCCATGGGTTGGGGATTGGGGTATTTTGGGCAACCGCATATATTAGCGCGATTCATGGCTATTCGCTCTGCTGCAGAGACCGGAAAGGCTGCTAGTATAGGCGTTACCTGGGCGTTCCTGTGCTATCTTCTGGCGATATTAGTCGGCCTCAGTGGCGTTGCTTACTTACCCGACGTTATTCCTGATTCAGAGAAAGTCTTCATCGCTTTAACAGGCCTCATTTTTCATCCGCTGATTGC
>DCBC01000160.1 GCA_002313335.1 Porticoccaceae bacterium UBA1117 | reverse complement strand
CAACACACCACACTTCCAGTCCCATTAGTTTATGTTGGTGATAGATCACTAAGTCTCGCCAAAGGTGGTTCGCTGGCCGATATTGCGCCTACGATACTGGCATTAATGGACTTGCCCAAGCCGGCTGAAATGTCTGGCCGCTCTCTGATAGAGTGAAAATTAGCACTGCCAAGTCCTATTCAAAACCTTTGGGTAATAACCTAGGTGTCGCGGCACAAAAAATGTTTAAGATTTTTTGTGCCCTACTAGGGCTAACCCTAGTGCAATTGACAACCGCAGCTGATCAACAGCAGTCAGAACTAGACCGCCTACAATCAAATATCTCTGAACTACAAAAAATCTTAACTACAAAAAACGAAGAACAAACTGATTTGACGCAAGACCTACAAAAGGTCGAAACCGAAGCCAGTGAGATCAATGCCAGCATCCGAGAATTAGTCAAAAATATTAATATTGCCGAAAAAAAATTAGTGAATAAGCAAAGACAAAAAGTCTCTTTAGAAGTAAACATCGACGAGCAGAACGATGCGATCATCCAGCAACTTCGTTCCGCGCAAAAAATCGGTGACCAAGAGCCGATTAAGCTGCTTCTTAATCAGGAAGATCCACAAAAAATCGCTCGTATGTTTAAATACTACGACTATTTTCTTAAGGCTCGGAGTGAAAAAATAGAGCAGTATTTAACAAGTGTCACTGCGCTGAATGACATCATTGAGTCAATCAATAGCAATAAATTGGATCTTATTACTGCGAAAGATGCGCTCTTTACAAATCAGGTAAATTTAAAAACCAATATTGCCCAACGTGAAAGTACACTAAGACAGCTTAAGCTTGCGGTGAAGAATGATCAGCAAAAGCTCACCGAATTAAAAAGGCAGCGTCGGGATTTGGAGGCATTGCTTGCTGAAGTTGAGACTGCCGTAACAGACTTGGTTTTACCGACTAACTCTTTGCCATTCACATCTCGAAAAGGAAAGTTGGAGTGGCCAGCCAAGGGTAAACTAGCCCAAAGGTTTGGAGCGCGTCGCAGTGGGCCTGTGCAATGGCAAGGTTGGCTGATCAAGGTAACTGTAGGGGCAAAGGTTAAAACAGTGCACCAGGGGCGTGTCGTTTTTTCTGATTATCTTCGTGGCTTTGGATTACTGCTAATTGTCGATCATGGTGATGGTTATATGACGCTATATGGTCACAATCAAGAGCTGTTGAAAGATACCGGTGACTGGGTCCAAACCAATGAAATTATTGCTAGAGCAGGTAATACTGGAGGCTTGTCGATGCCCGCGTTATATTTTGAAATTCGTAGTCAGGGACAACCTACTAACCCAAAAATATGGCTCCGCAAGTCCTAGCGATATACTATAAGTAATAGCCAAGATAAGGAAAAACACTATGCTGCGAATACTGGTTTTGTTGATGTTATGGTTCGTGCCTTTGTGCTCGAAATCTGAGACGCCAAAGGTTATTACTGAAGAGAGTGAAGCCACTAACACAGAGAGCCGACTCCCTCTCAGAGAGCTACGAACATTTACTCAAGTATTTGAGCAGATCCGCCTAGGTTATGTGGAAGAGGTCACTGATACTGAGCTGCTTGAGAATGCAATTGCCGGTTTGCTGACCGGGTTAGACCCCCATTCGACTTATTTGAAGGCTGATGACTATGGCGATCTCCAAGAGAACGCAACCGGTGAGTATGGCGGTTTGGGTATTGAGGTTGCGGGGGATGGTGGTCTAATAAGAGTTATCTCACCGATTGATGGTACTCCTGCAGCAAAGGCCGGCATTGAGGCCGGTGATTTAATTATTGAGATGGATAACTCACCCATCCGTGGCATGGGGTTACAGAAAGCTATCGATAAGCTGCGTGGTGAAAAAGGTACCAGTATCAAACTGACCGTTTATCGTGAGAGCGAAGATGGCCCCCTCACGTTTAATATAACCCGCGACATTATCCAAATCAGTGCAGTGCGCAGCCGCCTCTTGGAGCCTAACTATGGTTATGTCAGGGTTGCACAGTTTCAAGTTGGTTCAGGCGAAGACTTTATTAACGAAGTCCGTAACTTACAAACCAACAATGATGGCCCGCTTAACGGTCTCGTTATTGATTTACGCAACAATCCCGGTGGGCTTGTTCCTGCGTCCATAACCATTGCTGACGCCTTAATCGACAGCGGAACACTTGTCTACACAGAAGGCCGTCTACCCAGTGCTAATAGACGTTTTGAAGCTGAGAGGGGAGATATTTTAAACGGTGTTCCAGTTGTTGTACTTATCAATGGCGGCAGTGCATCGGCGTCAGAAATTGTTGCCGGCGCACTGCAAGACAATCGCCGCGCCGCCATTGTGGGAACCCAGAGTTTTGGCAAGGGGTCTGTCCAAACAGTTATGCCATTGGGCGATGGTCGTGCAGTAAAGCTGACTACTGCGCGATATTTCACACCCAATGGCCGATCTATTCAAGCCGAGGGAATCGTTCCTGATATCACGATTGAACGCGCTGAAATTCGCCCCTACAAAACTTCAAAGAGAGTCAAAGAGGCCGATCTTGACGGTCATTTAGAGGCTAAAAATACTGTCAGCGAACGGGCCAATTCGGAATCAGAAACGGCTGATAAGCCAGAGTCGCTGATTGATGACAACCAGCTCTATGAGGCGCTTAACTTACTAAAAGGCTTTCACCTTTTAGGCAACAGCAAAGCACCAGGGTGAGATCATATTATTTGCAGGATGCGTGCCTATTTTCCAGCATCCACATCTAGGCGATCAACTTTTTGGAATCCCCGCGGTAGCTTATGACCGCGTCTTCCTCGCTCACCACGATAGTGTTCTAGGTCCTTGGGCTTCATCACTAAATAGCGCTTACCCGAGTGAACAACCAATGAATCCTTTTCACTGACCACTGCATAGTCAATCACAAACTCTTCTCGGCTTTGCAGTCTTGATCCAGGAATGTTAATAATTTTATTGCCTTTGCCTCTCGTCAACTCTGGAATTTCGCTTATCGGGAAGACCAACATACGTCCTTCATTGCTCACCGCCGCAATATGCGAGTCCTCTGGACTCACCATCTTAGGCTGTAAAATTCGACCTCCCTTGGGAATACTAACGACCCCTTTACCGGCTTTGTTTTTGGTAAATAACTCACCAATTTTAGTCACAAACCCGTAGCCAGCGTCAGTACCCATCAATACTTTTTGATCATCAGCTCCCATAATGACATGGGTAAACAGCGCACCTGACGGTAAATTTAAACGACCTGTGGCGGGTTCGCCCTGTCCTCGAGCCGAAGGCAGCGTGTGCCCTGCCAGCGAGTAGTAGCGGCCAGTAGAGTCCTGTAGGAAGACATTTTGATTGCTACGTCCCAGTGCTGATGAGAGAAACTTGTCGCCTGACTTATAACTGAGAGTGGTTGGATCAATATCATGCCCTTTAGCCGCTCGGACCCAGCCTTTATCTGATAAAACCACGGTAATCGGCTCAGCCACTAACAGATCTTTTTCGTTAAATGCCTGCGCTTCGCCACGCTCTTTAAGGGGTGATCGGCGCACATCACCGTACTCTTCCGCTGTACTTTTTAACTCATTTTTTACTAGCGTTTTTAAACGAATATCTGAACCCAACAGCAATTCTAATTCCGCTTTTTCAGCCGCAAGCTCATCTTGCTCACCGCGAATCTTAAACTCCTCTAGCCGCGCTAACTGGCGTAACTTGGTGTCCAGTATATATTCAGTCTGAATATCTGACAGACCAAACCGAGCGATCAACGCTGGCTTAGGTTCATCCTCAGTACGGATGATATTAATCACTTCATCGATATTCAAAAAGGCGATCAACAAACCATCTAAGAGGTGTAGTCGCTTATCCACTTTTTGTAACCGATATTCAAGACGCCGGCGCGTCACATCGATACGAAACCGTAACCATTCTTTGAGGATTTGCCGCAAGTTCATTACCGATGGCTTTCCCTCAAGACCGATAATATTAAGATTAATCCGATAGCTACGCTCTAAGTCTGTAGTGGCGAAGAGATGGTCCATTAAGGACTCTATATCAACCCGATTAGAGCGTGGAGTGATCACCAAGCGTGTTGGATTCTCATGATCTGACTCATCCCGCAAGTCTTCTACCATCGGCAATTTTTTATTGCGCATTTGAGCGGCAATCTGTTCAAGAATTTTTGATCCTGAAGCCTGAAACGGTAAGGCGGTGACAATCACATCACCATCTTCTTTATGCCAAATACCACGCATCTTTACCGAGCCACGACCAGTCTCGTAAGTATTTAAAATGTCAGCATGTGAAGTAATAATTTCGCCATCAGTGGGGAAATCAGGTGCTTTGATGTACTCCATCAACTCTGGAATCGTCGCTTTAGGGTTGTCTAATAAATGTAGACAGGCATTCACTACCTCATTGAGATTGTGAGGCGGTATGTCAGTCGCCATACCCACTGCGATACCAGTGGTACCGTTGAGCAAAACATTGGGAACACGGGCCGGCAAAATCTCCGGCTCATCCATAGTGGCATCAAAATTAGGCCTCCACGTAGCCGTACCCTGCCCTAATTCAGACAATAGAATGTCCGCATAAGCAGACAGCTTAGATTCGGTATAACGCATGGCCGCAAAAGACTTAGGGTCATCCGCCGATCCCCAGTTACCCTGTCCGTCAACTAGAGGGTAGCGGTATGAAAAAGGCTGAGCCATTAACACCATCGCTTCATAGGCAGCACTATCACCATGTGGGTGAAACTTACCGATTACATCGCCTACGGTACGTGCTGACTTTTTATACTTAGCACTGGCCTTGAGGCCTAGCTCACTCATGGCATAAACAATTCTGCGCTGAACAGGCTTTAAACCATCACCAATATGTGGCAGTGCGCGATCAAGAATCACGTACATTGAATAATCTAAATATGCCTGCTCGGCATAAACGCTCAACGGCCTACTTTCAAGGCCCTGATCATTGAAGGTTACGATATCGCTCATCGGTTTTCCTGTATTATAAATACTCTAAAGTTTACTAGCTTCGGCCAAATTACCTTTACTTTCTAACCAGTTACGTCGATCTGGTGCTCGCTTTTTCGACAGTAGCATATCCAAAACACTGTTCGTATTGTCGCCATGCTCTAACGTTAACTGCACTAAACGTCGAGTATCTGGATCCATTGTTGTTTCACGTAATTGCAACGGATTCATCTCACCAAGACCTTTAAAGCGCTGTACATTGACCTTACCACGCTTCTTTTCAGCTTGAATACGATCCAAAATACCCTGCTTTTCGGCCTCATCCAATGCATAGTAAACATCTTTACCAACGTCGATTCTAAACAGAGGCGGCATCGCCACATAGATATGCCCTTGGCTAACCAAGGGTCGAAAATGCCGAACGAAAAGAGCGCATAATAGGGTAGCAATGTGCAGTCCATCAGAGTCAGCGTCTGCCAAAATACAAATCTTGTGATAACGCAAAGATTCTAAATCATCGACGGCTGGGTCCACGCCCAGCGCGACAGAAATATCATGTACTTCTTGAGAGCCTAAAATCTCCTGAGAGTCGACTTCCCACGTATTCAAAATTTTGCCGCGCAACGGCATGATAGCTTGGTTTTCTCGATTGCGTGCCTGTTTGGCTGAGCCTCCCGCAGAGTCGCCCTCGACCAAGAAAATTTCACAACGCTCGGGCTCTCCGCTGGAACAGTCAGCGAGTTTCCCTGGAAGGGCTGGTCCCTGAGTGATTTTTTTACGTACTACTTTTTTACTCGCGCGCATGCGGCGTTGCGCCGCGAAAATACACAAATCTGCTAATTTTTCAGCGTCTTCAGTATGTTGGTTCAACCATAAACTGAAGGAGTCTTTGACGATGCCAGAAACAAACGCCGCTACTTCCCGAGAGGACAAACGATCTTTGGTCTGTCCAGAAAATTGTGGGTCAGCAAGTTTGGATGAGAGGACAAAACTACATCGATCCCAAATATCATCAGGTGTTAACTTAATACCCCGCGGTAGTAAGTTTCTAAACTCACAGAATTCACGCATCGCCTCCAAAAGACCGGTGCGCATGCCATTGACATGAGTACCGCCTTGCGGAGTCGGAATAAGGTTGACGTAGCTTTCTTGCACTAACTCGCCACCTTCTGGTAACCACTGAACAGCCCAGTCTACGGCTTCGTTTTCTGCAGCAAAGGTTCCAATAAAGGGTTTAGCAGGCAGTACTTCCCAGCCATGTAGAGCGCCTGCCAAATAATCTTGTAGGCCATCTTCGTAATACCACTCTTCACTATCATTGGTGTTCTCATCATGAAAACTCACCGTTAAACCACCGCACAAAACAGCTTTAGCGCGCAGTACATGACGCAATCGTGAAACAGAGAACTTAATAGAATCGAAGTAAACAGCGTTTGGCCAAAACCTCAATATAGTGCCGGTATTGCGCTGGCCACAAGTATCAATAACCTTTAAGTCTGAGGTTTTTTCACCATTGGCAAACATCATTTGATGAACCTGCCCGCCTCGCTTTACCGTGACTTCTAGGATATTGGATAACGCGTTTACGACAGATACACCCACTCCATGTAATCCCCCTGAAAACTGGTAATTGTCATTAGAGAATTTACCACCCGCGTGCAAGGTTGAAAGTATGACTTCAACACCGGGAACCCCTTGCTCTGGGTGCATATCCACTGGCATGCCACGACCATCATCGAACACCGACAATGAGCCATCTTTATGCAAAGTAACCTCAACGCGACTAGCATGACCGGCTAGTGCCTCATCGACACTATTGTCGATGACCTCTTGAGCCAGATGGTTGGGCCGAGTGGTGTCAGTGTACATACCCGGACGTTTGCGAACCGGGTCTAAACCGGTAAGGACTTCAATATCTTTTGCGTCGTAGTTGCTCATGGCACTCTTATATTTGTTGGTAATTTAGTTGGCAGTCAAAAACTGATGGATCATTGCCAGATGCTGATCATAATCTATAAAGCTGTGATCACCACCCTGTTCAATAATTATTTTAGCATCGCTATAGTAGTTCTGTGCATCTCGGTAATCCAGCACATCATCTCCAGTTTGTAATAACACTAAATAGTCACTTTTATGATTTATGATTTTACTTTCAAAGTGCAAAAACTCATCAACATGACGTGGCTCAAAAACCCATTTCTCCCCTGTCATATAATTAGTGTTTTCGCCAATCCAGCGCGATAGCCCCCTTGCCGGATTAACCGCTGGATTAATTAGCACCCCACGAAGACCATATTGCTCGGCTAAGCAGGTGGCAAAAAAACCTCCCATGGAGCTACCCACAACAAAAACGGGTTCCGGTTGATGCGCCTCAACTATTGAGCTCAACATATCTAATGCACTTGCTGCAAAGGGTGGCAAATCAGGACATATAAATTGTACATGCGGTGCATTTGAGGCTAACCAATACTGAGTTTGCACTGCTTTTTTTGATTGAGAAGAGCTGTTATAGCCATGTAGATAAAGCAATGTCGGCATTGGGCACTAATCTTTGAATTGTTCCTTAGTATACCCTGAGATTAATTGGTATCGGTGAATGATTTACACTTAATAACCCGCATTATCAGTGTCGGGATATTGGTCAAAATTAGCCACAAATTCAACGCCCGTTTTTACTACTCCATTATCTCCAAGATCAAACCATCGATAGCCCGGAGATTGGTCTGATATAGCAAAGTCACTACTGTGCTGTTTAAACTGAATGCAGGAGGAGGGGGTAGTGTACAAGGGTAAATTTCTCCATAGACCATCAAACTGTTGGTGGACATGCCCAGTCACCACAAGCTTGACGTCATCATGAGATGCTAATAAATCATAGAGGCCGTCTGGATTATTGACCCTTTGCTTATCTAGCCACTGACAGCCAAGTGCTATAGGACAGTGATGCATGGTTACCAGAATAGGCTTTCCTGCTAACTGATTCAGCCTATCATCTACCAGGCGCAACTCCTCATCCCTAATATGGCCAACAGGTGTACCCGCTTGGGAGCTATCCAAAGTGAGAATCCCCCAATTGCCAAGCTCGCTGACAGGGCATGGTGGATAACTAACTAAGTGTTTTTTCATCAGCTCAACGTTGTCGTGATTACCCGGCAACCAGACCGCCTGCTTGCCATAATCCTGCAGTAGTTGATTGAGCATAGTATAAGATTCAGCGCTGCTTGTGCCGGATAGATCGCCAGATAGCAGCAGTAAGTCATCTCCTCTACCAAAGTCGTTGATTGCGTTTAGCACTGCTTTAAGACTATCCAGAGGACGTATGCCTGCTAGAACAGACTGTGGAGTCTCACCAAGATGAAGATCAGTAATCTGAATCAATTTCGACATCGCCATCTCAATCAGACCTCAGTAATGGCGGCACCATGCTGCAAACCATAAATCAATAATTCGCTAAGAAATATATTCCATTGCCATTTTTCATCTCTAGCTTGCTTAGGCTTTTGTTCAGACAGTGCCCATGGAATTGTCCTATCAGTGCACCACTCAATCACTTCGAGCATTTTCGCGTCACGATAAACACGTGCTTTAATTTCTATTTGTGGAATCCAGTCGGGACCCGCTCGATCCGCCGTAATAGTCAGAGTGCTGGTGTATTTGGTAACTTCTGTGACCTTTATGTGCAGTCCGGCATTGGGTGTACGCCGAGAGCTAAGCTGCGCGGACGCACCCAACATCATTGCATTTAACGGCACTTTCAGCAGACGTCGATAATTGTTTTCACACTCATCATGTAACCGTGCCAAGTCTACCTGTTGTCTACCCATTTCAAAGAATGCCAATTTTTCACCTTCGGGCCAAAATTATTTATTACCGTTCCACATTAATATTTTAACCCCATGATAAGCATCTGTCTCACAAATTTTTGTGACGTAGTTCTAACCACTGCAAAGAAATAGTGACCGCAGCACTATTTAGGACCCCATCCGCTAGCGCTTGCATCGCCTCTTCATACGACCATATGTGCAATAAGATGTCTTCATTCTCAGTGTCTAAGCCAAAAACACCGTTTTTGTCTTGCAAGTCTGCTAAGCCACAAAACATGTGCATCTTTTCATTAGTGCCGCCGGCGCTGACCAAATACTCACATATGGGAATCAGCTCTTTCACAGTCAATCCAGCCTCCTCCTGTACCTCTCGGTGAGCGACATCAATTGGCGTTTCACCCTGCTCTATCATTCCTGCCACTACCTCATACTGCCAGGGGCCCTGATTGTCATCTAGGGCACCTACCCGAAACTGCTCAACTAAACCGATTAATCGATTAGCCGGGTCATAAAGCAGAACACCAACCGCAGCAACACGCTGAAATATCTCACGTTTGATAGGCCGACTCCAACCACCGCGAAAAAGTCGGTGACTTAAGGTGAATCGGCTTACTTTAAAAAAACCTTGGAATACTGTTTCACGAGATTCAATGCGTACATCCGCCTGACTAAATTGGTGTTTTTTGACCATGTTAAAAACTCTCATTCAACGTAAAAATTCTGAACCTTGTAGATGCCAGTATTATTTAGATTTACTACGGTTTGGCAGAAGCATAGTTTATCGGAAAAACGATGAATTTTTAAAGACTGTTCAACAATGAAGGACAAATTAGTCGCTAACTTTGCCCAAGAAACAAAACATAGACGGAATAAGCAGTAACGCGAGTAATGCAGAGCCCATAACGCCAAAACACATAGCCCAGGCTAGAGTTTCAAAAAATTTGTCAAATAGCAGCGGTAATAACCCGCCCATTGTTGTTAAAGAGGTTGTTAGAATATGTCGTGTCGATCTAATAGTGGTCTCAACCAACTTACTTTTTGAGATCTTACCCATTTTGGCATCTTCATTTAGATGAGAAAGAACCACAATGGAATCATTAATCGCTAGCCCCGCAAGACCAACAATACCCACCAAACCAATAAAACCAAAATTTTGAAACCCTACAAACATGCCTAAAAACCCTAGGCCAACACACAAACTACCTACCAATAAAATAATACCAGCTTGGCGAAAGCTATTTAAAATCATTATTAGCGTCATAACGATCAAACCTAGGAACAGGAAAGATGTACTAAATAATTGGCCAAAGGATTCTGCTCTCTCTTCGGCCGCGCCTTGCTGTGCGAGGCTATAGCCTACCGGCAACGATCGCTCGAACGCCTCTAGCTCCTCTGCTACATCGTCCAAAACAGTGGATGCTAATTTTCCTGGGTAGACAGTTGCCTTGACCGAATTATTTCGCGAGCCTTGATATCGATTTATCTGGCTAATCTCGCTGGTATAAGAAACCTCAGAGAAGCTCTCAACATAGCCAAAGCCATCGGCACTGGGTATCGCTAATAGCGCCGTTTGGTTAATTTCTCTTGATTCAAGATTATTATTTTTAATTCTTATAGGGATTTCTTTATTGCCATCCAGCATAGATCCTACATAAAGACCCCTAGTAGAGGATGCAATTTCATAAAGTATATCTTTGGATGATTTAGATGAAAATGCCAAGTTAACTTCATCTAAATTTATTTGTAACCCAGTCACACTGGATGATTGGTCTGCCAACACATCACTTACTTGAGGTGATTTAACCAAAATCGATTTGAGCTCCTCACCCAATACTTTAAGGGTCTGGTTATCTTCACCAAAAATCGCAATTTTCACAGGAAATTCAACAGGTGGTCCACCAGTAAACTTAGCGACTCTGACTCTCACATCGGCATGATCTTTCTCTAATGCCTTGGCCAATTTCTCCAAGCTTGAGTCCATCTGAGAGTAAGAAGAGGTGAAAAACACACCAGTCGCGAGATTGTCTGAACCCTCGCCTGAGGAACCGCCTATAACATTATACAAAAGTCGCGGGAGACGCCTTCCAACCCACCACATGTCGCTATCAATATAGTCTTCGAGTAATACTTGATCTCGAATACTGCGGGCTTTTTTCTGAGTGGCATAAATCGATGCATTGGCATCAAGCTCGACCTCAATTTTGAACATATTCTTCCCTTGCTGTGGGAAAAAATCAGTGTCTAGAAAGCCGGCAGAAATGAACCCTAAAATGGGCAGTATTAGAGACAGCACCAGCGCTCTTCTCGGTTTGTGAAAAGCCCATATTAAAAACGCTTCGTAGTTAGTACGTAATCTTTGATGACTGAATCCTATATTTTTTGATTGATTCAAATTTAAAAAATTGGATTCTTCCATCGTTTTTAAAAGCACAGGAACTACAGTCAGTGCCAGAAATAATGACGAGGTTACAGCAAGTATTATTGTAATCGCCATATCACTGACGAATTCTGTACTTGCACCTTCACCCGCCGCCATGGGCATGAACGCTAAACCGGTTGTTACTGTGGCTGCGAGTAATGGAAGTGAAAGATGCTTAACTGATGCGTAAATCGCCTCTCTATTGACTAAATTTAGAGATTTACGGTACTTGTAATCCTCCACGACAATAATCGAATTATCAATCAATAGTCCCAGTGATAAAATAATTCCTGTTACCGATGTTTGATGCAGCGGTATCTGAAGTAAAGTACAGCCAATTAGAACCAACAAAATAGTCAATGGGACAACGGCACTTACAATCACCGCCGAACGAGGACCAAGTAGCAAATAACTTATAAACAGAACAATAAAAGTGGCTAGCAAAATACTTTGCATCAAAAAAGAGAACTTTTCTTTTACAAAGTCAGACTCGTTAAAAACTACCTCAAGTCCAATTTCGTCTGGTAAATTTTGTTTGAAGGCATCCGCAACTTTTAATACTGACTTTGAATATAAGTCTGTTCTCTGAGAAAACTTTCCTCGAACTTCAACAAATACAGAGGGTATACCGTTAAAGCTCACAAACTCAATAGGGGGGTCAGCGGCGAGTTTATCGACCGTGGCCACGTCTTCGAGTCTTATAATCTGATAATCCTCGGTTACGCTTAGTGGCAGTTTTTTTAAATCATTGGTCAAGGTAATATTGTCTTGAGCTTTGATTCGAAATTCGGAGCCTTGCCCAACAATATTGCCAATGGCTTGTTTACTGTCGTAATTATCAATCGCAATAGCGATCGACTGAATATTCATCCCAGCATCGGCCAATAGGTCTAAATTAGCGCCAATATAAATCTCTTCTTTAGCATCCCCATAAAGTAGTGCTTTCTCTGAATTCATTATGTTGGCTAGTTTTCTTTTAAACTGATGGGCTAACCGGGAGAGGATAATCATTTGAGGTTCGTCCTCACCTAACCACTGCAA
>DCBC01000042.1:20969-30831 GCA_002313335.1 Porticoccaceae bacterium UBA1117 | reverse complement strand
ACTAATAATTTTACTGGGAGCCTGCAACAACTCCATCGGTCGCTCAGCCGCGCCCACCGCTCTCTGCAGCTCACCATAGACCTCCGATAAAGACGCAACACTGATCGCCATTAGTGATGCATAAAAAATGAAAGCGCCAAGATCACCCCCACTCATCTCTCCAGAAATAACATCGCGCCCACCAAACCAAACCATAGCCCCAAGAGCGCCAAATACAGCCAAAATAACCATTGCCGTAAGCATAGTTCGCTGACGAATTCGCTTTTTAGCCACTTTAAAGGCTCTCTCTACCTCGCCACCAAAGGCGCTCTTCTCTAGAGCCTCTTGAGTAAAACTTTGGACGGTTTTAATTTGCTGTATGACTTCACCCGCATAGCTACCAACGCTAGCAATAGAATCTTGACTCAACCGTGACAGAGCTCTGACACGATCGCCAAAATACAAAATAGGCAATAGCACCAGAGGTATAGCGCCAAAAACAAATAGCGTAAGGGTGATATTAGTGATCAATAACATTACCAAAGCACCTAAAAAGCTAATACCACTGCGCAGGGCAATGGACAGCGAGGAGCCTATAATCGACTGCAGCAATGTCGTATCCGCGGTCAGTCGCGACATGATGTCACCACTACGATTAGTCTCAAAAAAATCTGGATGCAAGCTGATGACATGGTTAAAAACAGCCACTCGCATATCAGCACTAACTCGCTCACCAAGCCATGAAATTAGGTAAAAGCGGACAGAGGTCCCTATCGCCATCAAAATGGCGGCAGCGATCACAAAACCGATAGCTGTATTGAGACTCGCCAATGATGTATCAACCAAGCCTTGATCGATAATCAAGCGAAGTCCATGTCCGATCGATAACGTAATACCCGCCGTTAGTAACAGTGCTAGCATGAAAATCGCTATTTGCCCACGGTAAGGCTTTAAAAAAGAGACGATGGCTTGGAACAATTCTTGATTGCTCAGGCCGCTAGAAGACGTCTTAAATAGAGTATCTTGTTCTTGCAAAGCAGAGGCACCTTGGAGATAAAAACCAGCCCGCAGTATAGCCGCCTCGGTCTCCGTGATCCTAGCGCTGAGTAATATTTCTCACTATTATGTGCGCCCTGAGTATAAACAAGATCATAGCCTTCTCTACTGGCACTTTTCATGTGCCCCAAAGAATACAATTTTAGGCAAGAGCCACCTTATAATTATATTGTAATTGGATTAATTGATTGGCGACATTATCTAATTCAAAGTATGCATCTTGCAGATGTCGCCGACCAGAAGGGATAAATGCTTCTCGAGCATGAAGGACTCGATGAGCTGCAACTAACAAAACCTGACCGCTCTGGAGACGAAAGGTGCAGCGATTAGCCACATCTGTAATACGGCAACAGAGGTCATGATATGCCTCATAAAACAGGCTTACACCTTGTTGCATTGGGTCAATCGTTTGCATTAGCTGATTTGAAAATCGCACACTTATAATATTACCCGCGGTATCACATTTAAAAAGTGGCTCAATGGCGAAGGTCTCATTACTTTCATCAAATTCACGGAACGGTACTGGAAATTGACACAAACTATCGAAAAAATCTACTCGCTCTGCTCTTATTGACTCTGCTATTGCCCATGCATCAACAATGATCGACTTACCGCCTTCAGCGTCATTTTGCAGCATATGCAGCGCTTGGACACTTGGGGGGAAACTGTAGCTAGCAAAGTCATTATGCGGCGGAAGCGCCATAGGCGTGTGAGCTACGTTGTAAACACGAGCATCAATACAAACATTATGGATACGGTCGAACAAAACCTCCCTAATTGGGCCTAGTCTTGGTGCTAACAATTCGAGTGTTCCTTCGGTCTGTGGAGCATTATCGAGAATAATAGCTCCAACCTCTAAAAATGACTGAATCGCCAAGCATGCGTAATTACCATCCGATAAAAAATTCGTCCAGTCAAAGTAACCTGGCGAAAAGCTTGGCTGCCAATTAACTGGATCTTTGTGCCTTGGCCTAGATAACGCAAAAATATGATCAAGCTCAAAATTAGTGATGTGACCGTCTGGCCAGGTCAGCGCAAGATATCCGTCACTTATATCGGCATGATCAGGGCAGAGGTCTCGAGCAACCTCACTTAGGATAAATGATTTTTCTTGGGTTCTAGTAACGCGACAATCATCACAAGGGCAGTTGTCACGTAACCAAAGGTTCGGAAGCTCGAGTAAAAGTAAGTTATTTGAGAGTATTTTTACACAGCCATTCTCTACAACCGCCTGTGCATCACAACTAGGTTTAATACCCGTTGCGCTTAACTCTTCATCGAATCCAAGTACCATCACAAAAACCTCTCTGCAACCACACCGCCGAGGGCTAAAGGTACCACAAAAATGGTGAATTAGAATTCTTTTTTTAAATCGTACGATGGCTAGGAATTAGCGACCACTTAACCTGCTAAAGATTACTGTCATCGGCGATCCCAACTAACCAAGCTTGAGACCGCATAACCGGTAATAAAAGCATTTTCACTGCTCTATTGCGCAATGAAAACGGAAACGCCTTTCTTAATTGTTTCAACGACTTTAATCGACTGTATGTTGGCGGGCTCAACAGACAGAGGGTTTTGATCTAAAATAACCATATCAGCGAGTTTTCCTACCTCTAATGAGCCTTTGGATGACTCTTCAAAATGTTGGTAGGCTGGCCAAATCGTCATAGCCTTTAGTGCATCCATTGGGCTTAACCGCTGCGCCTTACCTAAAACTGCCCCGCTGCGAGTGGTACGATTTACCGCGCTATCTAAAATCCGCATGGAGTTAGGAAATGTAACTGGCGCATCGGAGTGAATAGAGAACTTAATGTTTCTGTCTAAAAACCATCCAGTAGGTGAGATATTATCTGCTCTTTCTTTTCCAGCAACTGAATCACGATGCCAATCTCCCCAGTAGAACGTATGCATGGGATAAAGTGCCGGAAAAATACCCAAACGCTCAATATCATCAATTTGATCCTCTCTCAAAAACTGCCCATGAATCATGACAGTCCGTCGGTCTTGCCCAGGAAAAGCCTCAGCAGTCTGAGTGGCAATATTAATCAACTGGTCAATAGCCGCATCGCCATTAGTATGGGTAAGCATTTGCCAATTATTTTCATACGCCATCGAGTACCATTTTAAGGCTTCTGCGTCAGTGAATGCAGGATAGCCTAAGTAGCTCTCATCTTGACCTGAAGGCGCTACGAGGTAAGGCTTGGTGAACCATGCTGTTTTACCCTGAGGTGAGCCGTCAAAGGTTAGTTTTACACCGCCGATTCTAAAATTGTTTGTGTAGTCATCAGAATGAAGCGGACCATTAAGGATTGAATGATCGCTCATGCCAGCAATATCTGCATAGGCAACAACATCTGCAATAAATTTTCCGTCAGCAGCAAACTGAGCCATAAACCCCAATGAAGCAGGATCAGTCTTACCATCCTGAATAGTGGTAAAGCCATTTGACAAATACTGTTTTTCTGCCGCTGACAAGTTGTCCGCTAGGGCGGATGATGGAACCATTTTATAAACAAGTGAGAAGTGCGCATTCTCTTCGAGGACTCCGTTTGGCTCATCACTGCCTGTTTCTCGACGGATGATACCGCCAGCAGGATCATTTGATTTAGCCGTAATGCCAAACATCTCTAATGCTTTGGAGTTGTAAACACCAATATGGCCTGATTGGTGTGTAATCATAATGGGCATGTCAGTAGATACCGCATCTAGCTCATGGCGGTTGGGATGTCTACCCTCCTGTAACTGCGAATCATCATAATTAAGACCGATCACTACACGGTGTTTTTTAACCATGTCAGACGTGGCTATAAAATCTCTCAACGTTTGCTGCAGGGCGGCGATGTTCTGTCCAGGTCCGTCTGGCGGCGGAAGTAAGTTTGCAGCCCCTACCTGAATGGCAACTCCTGAAAGATGACTATGAGCATCAATGAACCCTGGCACCATAGTTTTGCCGTCCAAATTTATTTTGCGTGTTTTGCCTTTTGCCATTGCAATAATATCTTTGTCATCACCAACCGCCAGAACCTTTCCATCTGCGATAGCTATAGCTTCAGCAACTAACTCCTCACTGTTCAGTGTAATGACATTACCATTATAATAAATAGTATCGACAGCCACTGGATCCATTTTTTTTGCACAGCCGGTTGATACTAAAACAGCCATCAGGCCCGTTACCAAAACACTCTTAAACCAAATTTTCATGTAACACATCTCCTTGTTATATTAAATTTTCCCAGTAACTCTCCATGTGCCGCGATGACCCCAAACTACTAGAAGGATTTTTCAGCACCCTATGCATGGTGTCATAAATTAAAAGTTGGTGCAATAACCGAAAAGTAAGACCCTTTTACTGGAATCTAAAGGAAATAGCTGATCTTTTAGCACACAAAGAGCGTAATGAACCTAAATGGATTTTGGGGGAGACAATTTTGGCTATAGAGTTATCAAAACTAAGTAAATACTTCTCAATTGACAAACTTATCTATCATTCTGTAGATTTAAGCTTGTATCAGGTTTCTGCCATGATTAATGGTGAGGAACACTATATTATTGATAGAAAAAAGAAGTTTCTTCGTGCCTCCAACATCATCGACCTTCAAAAACTACTGAAGAATGTAAAAGCCAAGGAAACTGTATTGCGGCATATCAGTGCCTATGATGAGATGGTGGGTGGCCCTGACAAAACTGCCTCCAACCTTCTGGAAGTACCCCTGGCAGACAACCGGCTTTATTAACGGTTTACTTTCACGATCAGCAACTTAAACTAGCGCACAATCTTAAGCTACACTCCAAGGACTAAGCCTAAAATGATCACTTGTAACTTCACTAAACTATCCGTCGTCTTTGCTGCTCTTACCGCCCTCCCCACAATCACCTCCAGCGAGGCGAATGAATCTGCAGAAATTGAGACCATCGTTGTAACTGGCCGCCGTGACCAACAACCATTGGACCAACTTATTGGCAGCGCAGGGCAGGTAGGTAGCGAAGAACTCGATCGGATTTCACATGCTCATATAAACCAAGTCACCGCTCGTATGCCCGGTGTTTGGTTAAGTAGAGGAAATGGTCAAGAAGTTTTAGCGTCGGTACGTTCTCCTGTGTTTACTGGCGCTGGAAGCTGTGCAGAAATTCTAACCACGGAAGATGGACTACCAATACGCCCAACAGGTATGTGTAATGTCAACCAGCTGTTTGAAGTGAATACGGAGCAAGCTTCGGGGCTAGAAGTCTGGCGCGGTCCGGGAACGGTCTTTTATGGTTCAAACGCTATGCACGGTGTCATCAATGTACTTTCACCCAGTATCGACCAAAATCGAGTCTCTCTTCAGTTAGGTAGCCATGACTACAGCAGGATTAAAATAGGTTGGCGCGGTGTTGAAGGCTCTCAATCATTACAGGTCGCTGCTAATGGAGTCTCTGATGGCGGGTTTAAGGATGAATCAGGGTTTGATCAACAGAAGATATCGATAAAGCATGGGTGGTCCAATGCAGATATTGAAACTCAGACACATTTATCTGCGGTAAATTTAAACCAAGAAACCGCGGGTTATATTAAAGGCTTTAAGTCTTACAAGGACGATGCTGTTTGGAAGACTAACCCAAATCCAGAGGCTTATCGCGATGCATCAGCTGTGCGATTATCATCACAAATTAGCGGACAAGGGTCACTAGGACAGCAATCGGGAAGTTGGAAGATAACTCCTTATGTTAGGCGTAGCTCGATGACTTTTTTGCAGCATTACCTGCCCGGTCAAGCGCAAGAACAAAATGGCCAGAGCAGTGCCGGCCTGCAAACTAGCTATCAAGTTGACTCTAATGGTTTGACCTTGTGGTTTGGCGCCGACGCAGAATGGGCTGATATGTGGGTGAAGGAATCTCAGGCTAACGCTCTTGGGACTCCTGATAATGTGCGATTTCAGGGCCAGCACTATGACTTTGAGGTAAAAAGCCAGCAATACTCGGTGTTTTCAAATGCCGAGTGGCAAGTGTCAGACAAACTGACAGTAGAAGCGGGTTTGCGGTACGAGTCGCTGGTGTACGATTATCAAAATAATATGATTGTTGGCAATACACGTGATGACGGCACTCTATGTAAATCTAACACTGGTAGCTGCCGTTATTTCCGCCCGGCAGATAGGTCTGATCGAACCGATGACGTAAACTACCAGATAGGTACCCATTACGCCTTTACTGACTCTACTGGCGCCTTTTTAAGGCTAGCTAGTGCCTATAGAGCGCCGCAGATCAATGAGCTCTACCGCCTTCAGAAAGAACAGGAAATTGCAGATGTGAAGCCCGAGCAACTAACTAGCATCGAGGCCGGGCTGCGCTACCAATCTGCTCAATGGTTTGCCGAAGTTTCTCTCTACCAGATGGACAAAGACCAAGTTATTGTTAAAGACTCCGATAGCTTTGTTGTTAATGACGGAGAAACGACACATCACGGCATCGAGTGGCAATTGCGTCACCAAATCTCTGATGACTGGCAGCTGTCGACCGTTGGATCCTGGGCGGTACATGAGTACTCCTATGCTCGTCTTTACGGCAACATCAACATAGACGGCAATGACATTGATACCGCTCCACGCTGGCAAGGCAGCGCTCATGCTCTGTATCAACCGACTGAGCGGACGAGCGTAGAGCTTGAATGGGTTTACTTGGGCAAGTATTTCCTAGACCCCCAAAATGCACATGAATACGCTGGGCATAATGTGCTTAATGTTAGAGCTCAGCAGAGCTATGATAACTGGGAGTTCGCAGCGCAATTAACCAACCTTTTTGATCGCCATATTGCTGATAGAGCCGATTATGGTTTTGGTAGCTATAGGTATTTTGTTGGTGAAGGTCGCGGAGTTTCGCTTGAGGTTAAACGTTTATTCTAAAGTGGCCTCTAAGCAGCAAGTTGGTGTAACCTAGCGACAACATTAAAAATCCTGAAGGTCTGTCGCTAGGAGTCACCTGTAATGTCTAAAATAGAATCTCTTTCTGAAAGAGCTGAGTTACGTTTTTGGGGCTGGGGTTACGCCGATGAGCATCTGTCAGCGCAGGAAGATCAGTTAGTAGAAGGCATGGTGTCCGTCATGGCGCCGAACAACACGGAGATTGCTCCACCATCTATTGATGACTTTGACCTACCTCCACCTCGCCTTGAATTGCCCGAGGTGTTCACTGCTTTTGTTTCAACCACAAAATATGATCGACTAGTGCACAGCTACGGAAAGTCTTACCCTGACATTGTGCGTATGTTCTTACACCAAATTGACAACCCACCGGACTGGGTCGCTTTCCCAAAAACAGAGCAACAAATTAGCGAACTATTAGCGTATGCCAGTAAAAATAATATTGCTGTCATACCGTTTGGCGGCGGCACCAGTGTTTGTGGTGGCGTAGAATCAGATATCGGTGAAGACTATCAAGCCTCGGTAAGCTTAGACTTAGAGCATTTCAATAAAGTATTAGATGTTGATCCTATAAGCCGAAGTGCAAGGGTTCAAGGCGGAACTTTAGGCCCTGATATTGAAAGACAGCTCAAGCCTCATGGTTTTACATTACGCCATTTTCCTCAAAGCTTCCGCTTCTCGACCCTCGGCGGCTGGGTTGCAACGCGCGCTGGGGGACACTTCGCGTCTGTTTACACTCACATTGATGACTTCGTAGAATCCACACGATTAGTAACCCCTTCAGGGGTTATGGAAACACGCCGACTTCCAGGGTCTGGTGCAGGTCCCTCTGCAGATAGGATGGTTCTGGGCTCCGAAGGTACACTTGGGGTTATTACAGAGGCTTGGGTGCGACTTCAAAGTCTACCTGTATGGAAAGCATCAGTTACCGTTACCTTCCAAAGTTTTAGTCAAGGTGTTGAGGCTGTTAGGCTAATCTCTCAATCAGGGCTTTTTCCTAGCAATTGTCGCCTTCTTGATGAATCAGAAGTTCACGCAAATCATTTAGCATCTGAATCCTGCGCATTACTCGTTTTGGGGTTTGAATCTGCAGACCATCCAGTTACACCCAAGATGGAACGTGCACTGATAATTGCCAACGACTGTGGTGGAAAATATACAGACGTAAAATATATCAATACCCAAGATCAAGTCATAAAGCCTGAATCTGCCGATTCTACTGCAGCAGCATGGCGAAATACATTTATTAGAATGCCCTATTATAGAAACCGAATGGTTGGTTTTGGGATAATAGCCGACACGTTTGAAACGGCTATTACCTGGGACAAGTTTGATCAACTCTATGAAGGTATTAAACGGGGAATGGAGAAGGCTATTCTTGAAATTACTGGCAACACTGGGCTAGTTTCCTGCCGCTTCACCCATATCTATCCCGATGGACCAGCGCCCTACTTTAGCTTTTATGCTCTAGGTGACACTAAGGGTGACCTCTCTAATGCTCTCAAAAATTGGCGGCAAATAAAACATGCGGCTAATGAGCTAGTGGTAAATTTAGGGGGAACAATTACTCATCACCATGCTGTTGGACGTGACCATAAGACCGGTTATGAGCAACAAACATCCAAGCTGTACAGGCAAACCCTTATTGCTACTAAGCAAACGTTGGACCCTGCGGGAATTTTAAATCCTGGTGCACTGATTGACCCTATTAAGCGAGTCTTTACATCTCCATAGTCACTGCCAGCCCTAAAGAGTCACCATAAACAACCTCTTGCAGGTAAGTGCTTATACGAGACGTCGACGTAAGATATTGCAAGGAATAAATGGGACTTCATTCACATAGGTTTCAACTTTGTAATCGCGCTAGATAATACCCATTATTTTACATTTTCGAACAGCTTCCCCTCTGTTATGAACACCCAGTTTTAAAAAAATATTTTTTAAGTGAAATTTTACAGTTCTATCAGAAATACTCATAATAGCGGCTATTTCCCTATAAGATTTATCCGCGTTCGCCCATTTGAGTACCTCAGCTTGTTTGTCAGTCAACTGCGGCGCTTTAAGAAATCCCGGACGGGCCATCACACTATTCAGGTGCGGCAGTGTTGTCTTCACTAAGCCGTGATGCTGTTCGGTTAGTTTTTTTGACTCAAAAGTAACCGACGCTGAGCAAGCGATACCGGTAAAGTCACTTGATGCCGTGGCTACAGAATAGCCATCGTGCAAGCCCATCTCAGTTGCGGCAGCTATGAAAGCCTCGGCGCCTTTACCGTATTTTTCATAGGCCTTCTGCCAGCTCACTATGTTGCCGTCGGTTTCGAACAACATTTTAACGACTGGGTCTATCCGGACATAATTTCGCGACACATAAAGTTTATGCCAGTCATCGTGAATACCATATGAGCGAACGACAATTGTAGATTCTAAATCGACCTCCCTCTCGCTTTCAGCAACAGTCAAAATTAATCCATCAATGTTACAAAGAGCCTGCATCGATCGCCAAATATCTTCAATAGCCTGCTCGTCACGAGCATGCAAACAAGCGTCGATAACCTCGATACATTGCTGAAGGACATTAACGCTCGCCATGACATTGCCTTTGCATGTTTACCTTGACATCTGATTTTAGTCTCAGACCTAGATTAACAAACATACTTGCAGTGAATGGTAACTATCGGATGTTTTTGTCAGAGATGTGATGTGCGTCACAAAATTAGATGCTTTTTGATCAAGCTAACGACAATTGAGTATGCCAAATCATGTCGCACACACAATAATTGACAACGCAGAGCAAAAATTGACTGTCAATTCATAGGTAATAGTTAATGTAATGTCCATGATAATCGTGATTATAAAAGCAATAATCTGAGCAATAGTTAATCGACCAGCGCGGGCCAATCCTCAGTATGAAAAAACTGACCCCT
>DCBC01000042.1:17720-20611 GCA_002313335.1 Porticoccaceae bacterium UBA1117 | reverse complement strand
GCGCCAAAGAAATCACGCTGAGCCTGTAGTAAATTTGCCGGCAATCGGCGAGAGCGGTAAGCGTCATAATAACTTAGAGCACCACTGAAAGATGGTACCGGAATACCCCCCTTGACCGCCAAAGCAACTGTTTCACGCCAGTCTTGTTGAGTAGTGCTTAATACTTCAGTAAAAAAAGGTGCCAACATTAGGTTCATAATAGATGGATCATCGGTGTAAGCTTGGCTAATGTGGTCTAAAAATTTTGCTCTAATAATACAGCCGCCACGCCAAATTCTGGCGATGCCAGCAAGATCAAGATTCCATTTGTACTTTTCTCCAACAGCCGCTATCAGGTCCAGGCCTTGAGCATAAGAAACAACTTTAGACGCATACAGCGCATTATGGACCTGCTTAATTAATTCTGACTTCTGGTTATGCTCCAGTTCAAGTGCCCAACTGTCTGGCCCAGCAAGAGACTCCGATGCAATTGCTCGCTTATCTAGCATTGAGGATAGTGTTCTCGCCTCGACAGAGCCTGTAATGGCTGACAAAGGAATTCCTTGCTCAATGGCGGCCATCGCCGTCCAGCGACCAGTGCCTTTTTGACCTGCACAATCAAGAATAACATCCACCAAGTCATGACCTGTGATTGAGTCATGCTGTCGAAAGATATTGGCCGTAATCTCGATCAAATAGGACTCTAAGTCGCCCTTATTCCAATCATCAAAAATATCTGCCAACTCTACATTAGTAAAGCCTGCCGCTTTAAAAATATGATACGCCTCACAAATGAGCTGCATATCGCCATACTCAATACCATTGTGAACCATTTTGACAAAGTGGCCTGAGCCACCTAAACCTATGTGTGTCACACAAGGTTCACCGTCAACTCTTGCTGCGATCGCTTCAAAGATTGGTTGAATCAACTTCCAACTGTCCGGGTCACCGCTGGGCATTATTGACGGGCCTTTTAATGCTCCCTCCTCGCCCCCAGAGACTCCAGCACCCATAAAGCGTAAGCCTTTACTGGCTAAATACTGCTCTCGCCTGGCCGTATCAGTAAACAATGTATTGCCACCATCAATAATTAGATCCCCTTGATCCAGCAAGGGGACTAGGTGTTCAATAATTTCATCTACTACTTTTCCTGCAGGAACCATAAGTTGAATCAACCTTGGTTGCTTCAGATGATTCACTAGCTCTTCCAGAGACTGAGTCGATGTCAGTTCTTTACCTAAGTGCTGATCAATAAAAAGGTCTGTCTTGGTCTGAACATGGTCATTAACCGCGACGGAAAAGCCATGAGATTCTATATTTAAGGCAAGATTTTGCCCCATAACACCAAGTCCAACAAAACCAATATCACACGTACTCATTAACTGTCCCTTTTTATCGCTTAAATCCATCTGCTGTATAGCGGCATTCTACAAGCTATTACTAAATGTGCCTATCTGAAACGCTGATTTTAACGTTAACTATGGCATAATCATCATACTTAAGATTGCATAATTGACGCCGACTTTAGATCTGCTTATGACTAACCAGCCAAAACCTGAACATACTCCTATGATGCAACAATATTTGCGCATCAAAGCGGAACATCCTAATGACATAGTCTTCTATAGAATGGGTGACTTCTATGAGCTATTTTTTGATGATGCAAAGAAAGCAAGTCAGTTATTGGACATAACGCTAACCGCACGCGGCAAGGCTAATGGTAATCCAATCCCCATGTGTGGCGTCCCTCATCATGCAGCCGAGGGTTACCTTGCTAAACTAGTAAAACAAGGCCTCTCAGTAGCTATATGTGAGCAAGTTGGAGACCCAGAAACTAGTAAAGGACCGGTAGACCGACAGGTGATGAGAGTTCTCACACCGGGCACACTGACTGATGAGGCGCTTCTTGATGATCGCAGCGATAGCCTCCTTGCTGCCATTAGTCGACTCGGCAATGAGTTTGGTCTTGCCACACTAGATATGAGTAGTGGCCAATTTCAGGTAATGGAAGTCAATAGTCAGGAAGAGCTGCACAGTGAGCTTCAACGTCTTAATCCAGTTGAGACTTTAATTCCTGAGGACTTAAGCGGTTTAGACTTCTTAGAAAACCGCGTCGGTGTGCGCCGTCGTGGGCCTTGGGAGTTCGATTTAGAGACCGCGCAACGGCAACTCAACAAGCATTTTGCCACGCATGATCTAACTGGCTTTGGATGTAGCCATTTAACACTTGGGATTGGTGCTGCGGGTTGTCTATTGCAGTACGCTCGAGACACTCAGCGTAGTAACTTACCTCATATACGCGCTATCACTGCAGAGAATCGCGATCACGCAGTGATACTAGATCCATCAACAAGACGTAATCTTGAGCTTGATACTAATCTATCCGGCGGTTCCGAAAACACCTTATTTCAAGTTTTGGACACTACGGCTACGACTATGGCTAGCCGGCTCTTGCGTCGTTGGCTCAACCGACCTTTGCAAGATCTGAATACGCTAGAAAATAGACAACATAGTATTGCCGAATTTCAAGACAACTTTTTACATGAGAACCTGCATGAACATTTAAAGCAGGTGGGCGACATGGAGCGTATTCTTACGCGAGTGGCTTTGCGCTCTGCAAGACCTCGCGATTTAACTCGCCTACATGCATCTTTAGCGGCTCTTCCTAAGATTGCCTCAGAGCTAAGTCCATGTAACTTAGTGCATCTGAAAGTTCTTGCTGAGGCCGCTAAGCCACTACCGCATTTGGTGAGTCTACTGAGTAGTTCAGTCAAAGAAAACCCTCCAATGATGATTCGCGATGGTGGGGTTATCGCCGACGGGTACGATGATGAACTGGACGAACTGCGTGCGCTCAACACCAATGCCGGAGAGTTTTTGCTGGCGATGGAAGAAAGAGAAAAAATTGCTAC
>DCBC01000042.1:14014-17315 GCA_002313335.1 Porticoccaceae bacterium UBA1117 | reverse complement strand
GTGGAGTATATCCGACGCCAGACACTCAAAAATGCAGAGCGTTTTATCACTCCCGAACTGAAAATATTTGAAGACAAAGCGCTAAGTGCAAAAAGTCGTGCTTTGGCTCGTGAAAAATATCTCTATGAACAACTGCTTGAAACTCTTAACCAAGATCTCTTCAGTCTTCAAAAGTGTGCCGCATCTATCGCTGAAATTGATGTTCTAGCGACTCTAGCAGAGAGAGCCTATAGCCTTAATTTTTGTCAGCCAGCGTTGCAGCTTGAACCTGGTCTGGATATTCAGGGTGGCCGACACCCCGTAGTAGAACAAGTGTCTAGTGATCCTTTTGTTGCCAATCATCTGGTAATGAATGATGACCGAAAAATGCTTATTATTACTGGCCCCAATATGGGCGGAAAATCGACTTATATGCGTCAAGCGGCCCTCATAGTTCTACTGGCTCAGATAGGTAGTTTTGTACCTGCGACTTCGGCAATTATTGGTTTGACTGACCGACTATATACACGCATAGGATCCTCTGATGACCTCGCCGGTGGGCGATCTACCTTTATGGTTGAGATGACCGAAACGGCCAATATTCTGCACAATGCGACCGACCGAAGCCTGGTTCTTATGGATGAGGTTGGCAGAGGGACGAGTACCTTTGATGGGCTGTCTTTAGCATGGGCATGCGCTTTTTATCTTGCAAAAACCGTTAAGGCATTTACGCTCTTTGCAACTCATTATTTTGAATTGACATCACTACCAGAAAAAGTGGATGGGGCAGTTAACGTACATTTAGATGCAACAGAATATAATGACAGTATTATTTTTATGCACAGTGTGCAAGATGGGGCCGCCAGTAAAAGTTACGGTATTCAAGTCGCTAAACTTGCTGGAATTCCTAGCCCTGTACTGGAGCTTGCACGTGCCGAATTGGCTATGTTAGAAACAGGTGCTAAGTCAGCTGTAAACTTAGGTGATAATACTATTACTGATTCAGTCCCTAGTCAGAGTGAACTATTGTTAGCCCCTATTAATTCTGCGCTACAAAAACGTCTAGACACTATGTTGCCGGATGAGCTGTCACCTAAACAGGCTCTTGATCTAATTTATGAGCTAAAAAAGTTACGTTAACGTAGATAATTGTGAGGGCGGAGAGGCTTCAAATAAGCCATCCTTGACAATGATTAATCAAAGCATACTGGTATACTGCGCGTCGCTCGCACCATCAAAATATTTTTTTAAGAGAAGCATCGAATGACTTTTATTGTTGGTGACAATTGCATCAAATGTAAACACACAGATTGTGTTGAAGTGTGCCCTGTCGATTGCTTTTATGAAGGCCCTAACTTTTTAGTTATTCATCCTGATGAGTGCATAGACTGTGCGCTGTGCGAGCCAGAATGTCCTGTAGATGCAATTTTTGCAGAGGATGAAGTGCCAGAGGGTCAGGAGGTATTTGCTGCCCTTAACGCCGAACTTGCAGAAATATGGCCAAACATCACCGAAGAAAAAGAATCTCCCCCAGATGCAGATAAATGGAACGGTATTGAAGACAAGCTCCAATATTTAGAACGATAGATGGTTTTAAACTAGATATTAGTTTCAGATACGTTAAACTGCGCTCCTCCACTGTGCACCCGTAGCTCAGCTGGATAGAGTAGGTGGCTTCGAACCACTTGGTCGGGGGTTCGAATCCCTCCGGGTGCACCATTCTCACTGGGCTGTAGCGATTCTCCAAAATACCATTCACCCCAAATTATACGATTCACCCCAAACCATTTCAGCGTAAAATTCACCCCAAATAAATTAAGTATTCCCATACTACGCGGAGTTTGAGCTGCTTGTTACAGTATAATTTGGGGTGAATTATTTATTAAGTTATTGATTTATATAAAATTAATTAGATATTGGCAGGTGGCTTCGAACTACTTGGTCGGAGGTTCGAATCCTTTCGGGTGCACCATTTAAATAGATAGAAACCAGTAAATATATGGGTTTCAAGCGCAAAAGCCTTTTTTCTTAGAAACTCTCGGGACTTGATCGGTTAACGATCAGACGTCCCTAGAAGGATTTTATGGCGGACAACGTGAAATAGCCCAAACAGAACTCGTAATAGCTCCGTGCGCGCCCTGAAGCAAAAGCAGCCGAGTCGTTTGTATATTGGAAACTTAAAGTTTTCAGTATACCCAATCTCGGAAGGTAGCCCAGTATCCGCAGGGCAAGGCGAAGGGCTAACCACCCGAAGTTTAAGACCAAACAACCAGGCCCGCTCAAGAGCATGATCAAAGGGGAGGCGCATGGGAAGTAGCTTTTCTATTAGTCGCGCTGCCGCCTTGCGGTTGTAGAGGATACTATTTGCATTCATATGCCCGGATAGTGGCACTGCAAGCTTACGCATCCCACCAAGAGACTCAATAGGGATAGGAGTGCCTGAGTGGAATGAGGATAGTTTTACGATATCCCAGTGAGCGTTTACACTGATGAGTGTTTGTAAAAGACTGTGAAAATCGTCGGGAAAGTCGGCGTCGTCCTCTAGGATGAGCCCGTACTCTGCCTCACTCAAAAGAAACGCTCGCATTGCTTTAATATGTGACAGATAACAACCGACTTCATTGGGATTTAATCGCTTACCGTGCCAGTGCTGATAACCCCTAACATCCACTTCAGCTAGAATTGTCAGGTCAAGTTCACGGCCATTTATACCAGCGACTCGCTCTACATTAAGCGAAACACGCTCTGCACGCTCGTTCACAATACTGAGCCGCTGCGGGGAACGATCTAGATTAATGACAAATGTTTTTAGCATAGGGTTTATCCTGTGAGTAATTGCGTAAAGAGCGCTGTATATCTATTAGTGATAGGATAAATTTGTTGCTTCATATGCTGTCCTTAGCGAGACAAGTGAAGATCCTAAATTAAGCTATACCAAATAATCTATGCATACAAGCTAACCAGAACAAATAAATCTAATGCCACTGCGTCTGCCCAATAAGGTTGCAAACTAGTTTACACCTCAAAACCTCCGATCACCCCTATATAGTGCGGGTACCCCCTATGGGCATCTGCCCCACCCTTCATTAGTACTATCCCTTATAATAAAGGCTTGCAGAACTAAAGGATTTGCATGAATGGTAGTTAGTTCGACATACTCCGGATGCACCATTCTCACTGGGCTGTAGCGATTTCGATAAATCACGATTGCCCCAATGACAATAAAAGGACTTAACCTCCCCTTCGGGATATACAAGATGACTAAAGGGTCTCATTTTTTCATCTAGACCATTGCGCACCCGTTGTAAAAGCAGATAGTCAG
>DCBC01000042.1:13434-13715 GCA_002313335.1 Porticoccaceae bacterium UBA1117 | reverse complement strand
CCATTGCGCACCCGTTGTAAAAGCAGATAGTCAGCTTCAGGTCGCCATTGTCGCTACTGAGTTTTTGTACAAGTTCGAGGTTAATGGCACATCCTGGGTATCAGGACACGCTCTATATTTACCTTCAACTTTTAAAAAGTATATTCATGAAGTCGCGTTGTATTTTCATCGTTCAAAAAATAATTTGTCCGATAAGTTTCTAGATACGCGTTCAGAATACATCGAAAAAACCAAGCCAAAATGCTGTTTATCTTACTTATACCCCGTCGATTGATTAACTC
>DCBC01000042.1:614-13053 GCA_002313335.1 Porticoccaceae bacterium UBA1117 | reverse complement strand
AAGGCTGCCAGCGGTGCAGCAATTGTCGGGTTAAATTACCGAATACATTGGAAGCATGCCCTGACTTCCTTGACGAAAGTTTCAGGTTGCTCAAACGCGGCAAAGTGACCGCCTTCGTCTAGTTCGTTGAAGTACACCAGATCAGTGAATCGTTTGCGCGCCCAACGTTCCGAGGTTTGAAAAATATCATGTGGGAATACACTGATACCCGTGGCGACATTGATGGGGTCGGATGATGGATTGTTGAAGCTTTCCCAGTATATTCGCGCCGATGAGGCCCCAGATGCGGTCAGCCAATACACCATAATATTGTCTAACATTTCGTCACGGCTCAATGCATTCTCCGGGTGCCCTTTGCAGTCTGTCCAGGCCCAAAATTTCTCCATAATCCACATAGCTTGACCCATAGGCGAATCTACGAGTCCATAGCCAATGGTTTGTGGTCGGGTACTCTGCTGCTTGGAATAACCAGAATCCCAGTCGGCATAGTGCTTAAACCCTATCAACGCGCGCTGCTCACTTGCCGTTAAGGAGTCCATGGTCTCTGGATCCGGCGCAGCAATAGCCATATTCAGGTGAATGCCTATGCAATGTTGCGGATCTTGAGCGGCGATAGCATTGGTTACGGTTGAGCCCCAGTCACCGCCTTGGGCTACATAGCTTTCGTAACCTAGTCGGGCCATTAGCAGGGCCCATTGGGCGCCAATTTTTTCGATCCCCCATCCGGGTTTGTCAGGTTTCTCGGAAAAACCAAAGCCGGGCAAGCTGGGACATACCAAGTGAAAAGCGTCTTTTGCATCTCCGCCATGAGCGACGGGGTCAGTCAGTGGACCGATGACCTTTAAAAATTCAACAACCGAGCCGGGCCAGCCGTGAGTCATGATCAATGGCATGGCGTCAGGTTCAGGTGATTTGATATGGAGAAAATGAATGCTCAGACCATCGAGAGATGTTTGAAACTGAGGAAAAGAATTTAATAGGGTCTCTGCTCGACGCCAATCATAATCAGTGCTCCAGTACTGAAGAATTTCCTTGGCATAAGCGAGGGGCACGCCCTGAGACCAATCATTTGGAGTCTCTGCTTCCGGTAACCGCGTCAGCGATAGTCTTTGTTTGAGATCGTCGAGACTCGCTTCCGGTATGTCGATGTGAAAAGGCGTAATGTCGCTCACTGTTGTATCTCCATGATCAATTGTAGTTTAGATCGTTAAGCGATTGGACTTAGTGGTTTTAAAACTATTGTTAATCTTACATATACCCATACACATCATTCTCAAGTGGAAATAGAACAGGCTAATCAGTTATTTGTAAAATCTGTTCCATTTCAGTATTTGTAATGCCCGTATGCCTAAGGGCTTCCACGTATACTTTAAAGCTAGGTTTAAAAAGATCCTTTCTCTGGCTCCAATAAATATCAAAGCCAGGCTGCCTTCTATCTTACTTATACCCAGAACCATATAACCAGTCCAAAAAAAATTTCAAACGGCTATTATGCGAAGAGAGTGTAAATATCAAACAACATAAAGTTGCATAAAGGTCCCATTCTCAGCGGCGTCAAGTCGCTCAACCAGCGTATTACCCATTGCTGTCGCAGGCGTTAGTACGCCTCCATTGGACGGTTGTTGTTCGTGATCGTTAAGCAGGCATAGAGCGACCTCGCTGAGCATTTTGGAGGTTGCACCATAGCCAGGATCGCCCTTCCCCGAGACAACTACCTTGGTTAAGCGGCCGTCAGGGATTTGAGCGGTGACCTCGACCGTAAAAGCACCCTGGGTGAGCATCCATTTTGGTGGGCCCTGCCCAGACTTAGGTTTGAAATTGATTGGATCTCCCAGAGGGAACCCAAGACCTCGGCTGATGTATAGCCAGCTAACCTTAAGCCACATACCGGGCGAGCAGCACTCTCGGTAAGTGACGTCACCCGCAAGGTTTTGCAACGCGAGTGAGCGCCGCACTACCGGTGCGTTGATCTTTCCCATGAAAAACGGCAGAAGCACGCCCAGTTTTTTGTCTTTCTGGTATCGAAACTTGTGCGGCATACCGTCCAAAGTGGCAGTTTCTTTGCCTGCACGTTGCGTCCCGGGTGCAAGTAGATAAGGATCGCAAAGCGCTTCGCGCGTCAGTCGTCCACTCTTAATAGCTGCTTCGCGAGCTTTCCCGGAGGCAAGGGTACCTCCTGAGAACGAGCCGCTGTATTTCGTATAGACACCGGTCACCTGAATACTGCTTGTGCTCTCCTTGCTCTCTTTATCCCCCAATTCTAGTCTCATCGCCTGCAGTGCCATGTGCACACCCAAGTCGCTGGGGATTGAGTCAACGCCGCCGCCGAGCACGATCTTGGCACCGCTTTCCTGAGCTATTACGTGGTATTGATCAATCATCTCACGCTGCCAAAAGCCTTCACCCGACAGGTCTGAATAGTGCACGCCTGCACGCGCGCACGCGCCCAGCAGCTTATCACCATCATAAGTCGAATAGGGTCCCGCTGTGGTAATAACAACATGAGTTGATTGCACCATAGCCTCGACTGCGGCCGCATCACTGAGCTGACATGTCACCACTTCGACTTGCTCACTCGTGAGTGTCGCTCGCACGGCTTCTAATGCGGCAGAATTTCGACCGGCGATAGCCCAGCGCCTGCCGGTCAGTTCTGGATGACGGTCTAGGTAGGCAGCCGTAAGTTTGCCGGTAAAGCCTGTCGCGCCGTAGAGAATAAGATCGAACTTGGTCGAATGCTGCATAGTGAGTACTCCAAAGATTGTGAATATTTAGCAAAAAATACTGCCCTAAATACGAGATTAAAAATAACAAAACCAAGCCAAAATGCTGTGTATCTTACTTATACCCCCTAAATCAACGTTTTTACCTGTTACGCCATAGTTACCTTCGGCATATACGCCATCGAGGTAGTTTATGGGGTCGCTTCATAAGCAGGCTTTTTAATTTGTCATTTCATTAAATATTACTTATGACTGAAAATTTAGGGCAAGTTACTTTTCTACCAGGGCGTTATACCCCACATTAGAAAGATAACACTAAGTACAATCGCAGAGAGGCCCAAAAGAAAAAAGCCAGTTAGGGAGCGTTTTCTAAGGGGCTTATCTTTATGCGTTTTAAACGTGAGCGCAAGTGTCACTATACCAATCAATCCTGCCAGCAGCACCAGCAATGCACCAGCACCGGCGGGTGGAGCAAAACCAGCAATAAGACTGACCTCGCTGATTTCAATTGCCGATTGAACACCTGCTCCAATCAGCCCGACACCCACGAGTAATAAGAGCGCCGTAATAAAAGCGATAAGTCGTGGGGTTGCAGGGCCAAGGCCTGGTACTTCGACATTGCTTGAGCTAAGACGTCTGGTAATGGCACCCCAAGAAATCATGATTAGTCCCAATAAGGAAATAATAATAGGCGTAGACGCAAGCAATGCGGGTACAGCGAGGTTCTTTGGTTCATCCATTGCTCTTGCTGCGAGCTTAAGATGTATATCCGTTTGCATATAATCCAAAAACTCTGGTGGCTCTGTACCCTCTTCAAGGCAAGCTGCATCTAATTCATCAAGCTTTTGGCTTGGGTCGTCAAAAAAGTCGGTGAGTACTTGGGATGCACATTCGGGCATTGATCGAGTAGGACCGTGTCCTGCGTAGGGCACGATTATTAAGCGACTATTGCTAAACCCTGGCGCAATTCGCTCAGCTAGCGCTGGCGGGGTGATTGGATCCCAATCGCCGTTAACCACCAATGTTGGAATATCGCTTTGTATAAGCTGGTAGTCCTTTCGGTCTCGCGGCGCTAAACCTGCCTCAACACAAGCGTCGGCCATTAATTGAGAACCCTCGACTGAAAATGCCCCCTCATTAAAACCAAAATCTTCTTGTAAATCCTCTGCAGCTACACTGGCTTGTGCAGCCATATAACCATCGTTGCATTGTATCGCCGCATTCATGCCCGCGCTAAACCCGCCAGAAAATGCTGCTGCGCCATTTGCTGAGGCCTGAAATACTTCGTCGTCCCTGTTGTTAATCACATCGACTAAGCCACGCATAACCGATGGAATAGCGGGATGAGCATCTTGTTCGTATAACATAGAAAACGTGGCAAATTGTGCAAGAAAAACCGGGAAATTCGCTTTGCCTGATGGAAAAAGCTCTTCGTCAAACGCATCTACCATATTATTGGGGTTAGCAATGAGGGCATTAATCGCAGCGTAAAATGCTTCTTCTAAGCCCTCACAAATTGACGCGTCTTGACGGGCACACTCTGCAAATACATTGGCATGGTTTCGCGCAATCCATCGATGAAGGCGCTCTGAATCACCCAAGTCATTTGGTACAATTGCATCGAGCACCAAAGCCCGTATTCCTTCAGGGTCTACGTTGACCAACATTTGCCCTAAATGACTGCCGTAGCTAATGCCCCAGACATTCCACGAATCGAAGCCTAAAGCCTGGCGGAGTGCACGCACATCTCTGGCATTTTCGACCGTGTTGTAGGCGCTTAAATCGACACCTCGATTGGTAGCCGCTTCGAAACACGCCTTCATACGCTGCGCGTTTTCAATTTCTTGGGCTTTTTGATTATCAGCGAGCACTAGTTCGCGGCTGGTGGAATCATAATATGGACAAAGCTCCTCAGAATCGCCTATCCCGCGTTGATTAAGAATGTATAAATCACGGGTTTTGGTTAAGTCATGCTTTAAAAAGCGACCTACATAAGACTCTATGCCCGCACCAGGCCCGCCGGTAAGGTAGATGATTGGGTCATCTCTTGACTCAAGTACTTCCTCACCATCTTTTGATGAATCGTCATCTTCGTCACTATCAAGACTCGCCTCGGCAACAATGTGTGTGAAAATGATGCGAAGTAAACGACTATCGGGCACTTCTCTGTTTTCCCGTACCGTAATAAAGCCGCAACGCACTCTATCTGGCTCATAATCGATATCATTTTTAAAAGGACAAACAACATTGGTTACGTCGTTGACATAATCGTTTATAGAAGCGTTTGTGTTTACTTCAACTGCCGGTAATTCTTGAGCGAAAACGAGCGTGCACAAACCAAATACAAGTAATAGTGAGAGGTATGACTCTTTGATTGTTGTCATTGTAACATCCTTATTAGTATTGCTTTTAGATATCAACCGCGGGCCCTACGCCCCTCGTCTTAAAAGGTTTTAAATTACACCTTAGATTATGCTATCGCGAATTGTAATATAAATATATAACATTAGCTTCGCCCTATACTATATTTGTGTTGCGGGAGTGGGTGCAAGAGCTTAGCTGCGAAAGTGAGTAGTTAAATTTAGGGTGATCTTTCATCTAGCTAAGGACAGCATATGAAAAACTACCTATCGATAATACTTCTCACTTTACTTTCAAGCCCAGTTCAATCTGATTCAAGCCCAGTTCAATCTCGTACCGAAATGCTTAAGCATACTGAAGCAGTCAAGTGGCATAGGAAGGCCGCCAATCTTAGCTTTATCGACCCTTAGGTTAGCAGTCCACGTTTGGGTGTGCCAAGGAATTATGCTGAGGCAGTCAAGCGGCATGGAAAAGCGACTGATCAAGACGATGTAAAAGCTTATCTTACTTATACCCACGAAGTACACAGCAGCAAGGTTAACCTGAGGCAGCAGCTCTGGACATTCTGTTTATTGCCGTCACCGCTGATACGATTACGTCGGTGACGCTAGCCTATACCAACGACGGACAAAGCTTCACAGCGCGTCAATACGCCTGTTTCTGAATCACTCCGTAGCTTTTGCGACTCGCGCATCCTGCTGAGCGCGCATGGCTTCGTACCGTTTTTTGCGATCAACGGCTCTATCTGCTGTGCGCTCGTGACCAAAAACCATCTCGCGAGGCGAATCGCTAAACGCCGGCCAATACTGCGCACCCTCATAATTAGGATTGCCAGTGCGTGCGAACTGCACCCAGTAGCGCTGCATCTCAGTGGTGAGTTCAGCATCACGTTCATCACTCGGCCACAGGGGCATCAACCCTCCAAACACGTGATTGATTTCCAATGCGTGGGATGCGCCAATGGTCTGGTCTGCCGTCGGCGGATGCCGCTCATAGAAATAGAAGTATGCCGGGTGCGCCTTTTTGCCGTGAGCGCCTGCCATGTAATAGGCGTGTCGGCCAAACAGGGAGTCAGTCATCATTGTTTCCGCGAGTTTGACGACGTCGTCATCAGTCTGTGGCTGGTAGTGTTTTAATACTTCCGGCGCATTGGCCCCGAAGGCATCATCAAGTATCGACTCCCATGCCGAAACGCTTCTAGGGTCTAACGCTTCATTGCCATCAACCGGCGGCAGGCCAAGATAGTAAAGTACCGAACCTTCGTCAGCGTTGGAGCCAACAATGAGTGGGACGGGCATCTGTCGGCCTTCGGCGAATATCTGTGCTGTGGACTGAGGCAGCACATAACCGTCTATTTGAGGGTGATATGTGGCACTCAGCTCTGGCATTACCGCCATTTTCTGCAGCTGTTCTGTTGTCATCGCACGCAAACGGGAGATAGCATCATCCCCTTCGACATTCATTACCGTGACAGCCTTAGCCCCGGATTGGTAGCCGCTGTCATGCTCATAGTTCGAGTGGGTAGATTGAAACTGGTGAAAGCCTGCCCCGCTCTGGGCGATAGCACGGTGAAACAGCCCCTTACTGAGCGGTGAAGCCATCAGTTGCCCGACTGAATGGGCCCCAGCAGACTCGCCGAATATTGTGACATTGTTAGGGTCGCCACCGAAGTTTTCGATATTGTCTTGTACCCATTGCAGTGCTGCCAGTTGATCAAGCATGCCATAGTTGCCAGTGGAACCGTTGTCATCTTCGGCCGCAAGGTCTGCATGTGCGAAAAAACCATACAGTCCCAGACGGTAGTTTATATTAACCAGGATGACGCCCTGATTGACCAGACTTGCTGATTCGTACCATTGCCCACCATCTCCAAATTGATGGGCGCCGCCATGAATCCAAAACATCACTGGCAGAGGTTCGGTTACGTTAAGGGGCGATATGACACTAAGGGTCAAGCAGTCTTCAGATACGTTTGCTCCCAACAGAGACATGCCAAGGTTGAGTAGACCTTTTTTGAAGCTGCTCATGCCTGAGCCGTCCAGCAGCATGTCTAAGAACTGGTCATTGCCATTGCCAGTGGTTGGCTGCCAACAGGCAGGGCCGTATTCGTTTGCGCTACGCGCTGTATCCCACGGCGTCGGTGGTTGCGGCGATTGCCAGCGCAGCTCACCGATGGGCGCCGCCGCATAAGGTATACTGCGGAAGGCCTTTACTTCACTTGTTGTTACTCCAGTAACAGGACCGTAGATGGTTGCGACCTGCTGCGTTGATTGTTGACTGCAGGCAGTCGAGAATAGCAGAGTGACAAATACAATTATCCCGCGAGCAGAAGTCATAATTTCTCCGTTTTATGATTTGTGAATAGTGTAGCAACAGACGTGTAGACTCTACAAATTGCATTCCCACAGGATCAGCGACACCTCAATAAATGGGTTCGAAATAAATGGCTATATATTAGGAGTCGAATCCGTCATATACCCGTGAAAAGATCGAAGTCGAGTTAACTGCTGCACAGGCCTATGGCCCTCGACTCGAAGATAGTATTAAACGAGTGCCAATAAAACATTTAGCGTCGAAGCCTAAAAAGTTAGTAGTTGGGGCGATTGTGAAGATGAATACCTCAGACGGAGCCAAAGACGCTACGGTTATTAAAGTTGGAAAATTCAATGTTAATCTTGATACCAATCATCCTCTTGCAGGTCAGGCATTGAACTTTTCAATTGCTATTCACGATGTCCGCGAAGCCACCGCAGAAGAAATAGCGCATGGCCATGTTCATGGCATTGGTGGGTACCACCACTGACTAGCCACCGTTTAATTTAGCCATATCAAAGTAATCACGCCAATGGGTGATTTTGCCGTTAGCTAATTCAAAGGTGCCCATTACTTGTAACTCTAGCCATGCGTCATTAATGAAAAACCGATCAGTGCGTTCATTCATGATAACGCCCTCGCCGTTATCAATCTGATGATGGACAATAAATTCAATTTCGCTGGCCATGCCGATAAAACGGTCGATAAATGCTCGAATAGCTACAATGCCCTCATTAGCGGGTTCCATGGGAATGTTGACATAGACTGCATCCTCACTGAAATGGGCCATGATGCCATCAATATCCTTGCTTCCCCAACAATTGATAAAGTCGGTGACGATGTCGTTGTTATTATTCCTAGTTAATGCCTATTACAAAGATGATTAATTTTCTAGTCAATTATTTTCTGCGCGCCTCGAACTAATTTTCCGGGAAGCGTACCCGTAGCTTGGTTTTTTTTCAAATAGTCCGCACCCCGCTATTCGACGCGGTATACCGAGAACGCTCCAATACGTCCTGTCAGCATGGGATCAGCTTGGTTAACTCCACGGCCAATATAAACGTGATTCACTGCCGTGTTTTGGTTGGGCGCGCGCAGATCGCTGGTTTTGACGCCGAGCGACGTAAGCTCAACTTGCGGTGAATCTCCGGCAGACAAACGTAGGTTGCCGTCGACAAGCTCAACTCGTATTTGCGTCCACTCCTGTAATTGCAGAACATGGCTGCTGGGCGCTTCGTAGGTTTCTCCTTGGTAACGCAGCACCACACTGACCACACCTGCAGCATTTTTTGGGGTTAAATAAAGCTGCGTTTCGTCGCTGCTACCGAGGGTCCACAAGCGTTGATGCGATTCACCACCATTCCAGCGGACGCTGGTTTCGATAGCAAGACGGTCCACGTCCATTATCAGATCATCAACGACGACATATTGATCTTGGCCGTTTAACACTAATTCGTTATCGCTATTAATAGTAGGTGCGCCACGCAAAATCCCATGATGCACACCGTACTTATCGAGCGCCAGACTCTGACTGCGTTCAATGAAATCATAGCTGAGTATTAAGCCAGGAGTATGCGGCCGTTGGTTTGCATATTCTTGATTGGACAGCCATCCAAAAACATTTCCTTGTGCCAAACTAAGATCACCTGCGTAGTCGCCATCGACAATCGCTTCACCTGAAATCATGCTATTACCAAAAGGTACGGCACTGCCTTTGACGATACTATTTCCGCTAATGCGCGAGTTATCGCCAGGCAATGATTGCTGCATTACCACCGCATTGTTTTGCACCCGAACAGAATCTCGCACAATGGCATAATCCCGTACCCGAGCATTGTCTTCGACAATCGCTTGGTTACGAATACGCGCATGGCCGCTGACAATGGCATTGCCGCGCACAATGGCTTCGTTTTCAATCACCGCAAAATCTTCAATACGTGAATTTTCTAACACTCTTGCGTCACCAAGCACAACCGCGTTGGGCCCCACATAAACTGTGGGTTCAGCGGTGGCAGAGTCGGCCACGAAGCCACCGCCATAGCTATGCATACTGCCCGCCTGGTTACCTAGGGTAAATGACTTTTCAAAGGGACGAGCGCCGCTGATTTTAACTTCATAAGGATAACGTGCTTTGGCGGGATGACTTTCAAATGGCATACGAGCCTCGCCAGCAAATGCGCTGACATTTGCAATATTCGAGGGCGTGGCGGCTACGGTCAGGTAAACCTCATCTGTCAGATCGACAAGTAAGGAGTTCTCACCATCATTCCACAGTGAAGAATAGCGGGTGTTGCCATCTGCGTCGGTGGCGACAATGGCCGCTCGCCAATCCGCGCCTAGCGCAGCGTTCGCGAGCCCTCGAAAATTAATGCGCACCTCGGGTCCCTCGGGAATTAATTTAATGATGTTAAAGCCCGTCGTCTGGGGCGCGTAAGCTTGGGGCACTTGCCACCAGTCGGCTTTATCGCTTACCCGTTTCAACTCTGTCATGGAACGCATGTAGCTAAGCGGATCGTTGAGTTCACGTTGGAACTCTGGACGGTAAATATCTCGTTGCAAGTAATCCTGGCTCGCCATGCGTTTTGCTTGGTGGCCTAGAATATCTTGTACCGCCACATTTGGCGCTAGCCGATCGATCATTTCAAAAAGATTTTCGCTACGCGTTGACTGCTCAAGTAGTTTGACCATAAAGCCTGGCCCGATATCGTCGAGACTATCTGGATTTTCGTGCAGGTATTGAAAGAGAAACCAGCCGTCATAGTAGTCGCGACCATGCGCCTGAAATAGGTGAGCGTTTTCCCATGCAGGTAAGGCAAAGCCGGTAGCTGGGGAATATTGCGTACCATTAAATGCATATTGATCGCTGTATAGGTATTGCTCTGTAAACCACTCTGCGAGTGACTCCCACCAAGGGCCTATCCACTCATTGTTTATCCATCCGCCTTCGTCACCGTAAGCTGAATGCCCAGTAAGCACATGACCGTATTCGTGTGGCATTACCCAGCTTGGAGGATCGACGCGCATTGCACTGGGGTTAACAATAAGAAAAAAGAAGCCCGCTGGGTCGTCGTAACCGGCAAAAGCAAAGCCTTCTGCATGCATTGCTAAGCCTGTTCCAGTGACATAAACATTAGTTTTGTAGTGAAGACCATTGCGCTCGGCGGGATGAATAGACTGGCTGGCATCGCGAAAGCCAAGCTGTTGTACAAAGACATTTCGCGCCGCTTCAAGGTTTGCTAAATTCCCGTCGATAAAGGCTTGGTCTACTTGGCCTGTTGTATCGTTTTTACCCCACACCACCTGGAAGTGCTGTGACGCTGTTCTATTTACCAAGGGGTCATTCATCTCATAGAAAAAGTCTTGGGACAGGTATTCTTGGGGGTCAATTGTAACACTCGTTGCTGGAGTCCCTGGGTTGGATGGATCGTCATAGGTCGGAAGGCTAGAATCACCGCCACAACCGCTAAGTAATGTCGCGGAAACAGCGCTAATCAGCGCGCATTTAGCATAGAGTTTGTATAGCCGAGATAGGTTCAGTTGCATCATCGTGATTAAGCCCTTGAAAATTAAATTTTTATACGTTTTTGCGCCATAAGAAATTTTGAGTATAGGTAAAATAAAACATCATTTTTCATAAAATGAAAATACATCTTGCCTCATATTTGCCAGCGTCCCCTTAGCTTGGTTTTTTTCCATTACAATTTCTCCGCTGACGATCATTGCTTCATAACAAAATGCTGTTTGTCTTACTTATACCCCTCACTACCACAATTTTCAAAACCAACCATCGCCTCAGACCGCCGTTTGCAGAAGATCTGTGACTAGTTTTACGTTCACATGCAATACATACGAACCCTCTCAAGCATCTTTGCGTTTTACGCCAAACAGCAATCTCATAAAACCAAAAGGGCGAATTAGTAATTGGTAGATTAACAAGACGAGCACAATTGTTAGGGTTGTGATCACCAGATACTTTAACCACAAAGACCAGTCTAGACCCACAACCCAAAAGCCAAGAATTTCGATGATTGTGAGATGCAGTATGAACAATGGGAAAACAGCTTCATTCAAATAGCTTAAACCTGGCGTTGTGGCACGTAAATACCTGCCTGCGTAGCCAACGCAGGTCAATATTGCACACCAGACCATAATCATTCTTGCGACACAGTACAGTACAAACGCTGGCACCAACGTTGTGATTGGCAGCGATGTATGGATATCGAAATCCGCTCCACCAAGAAATACGAACAGAAATAGTGTCGCCGAAATTGCACCGATGAGCGAGATATGCCGTAACTGCGTTATCTGGTCTAGCAATTTCTCGTTGTGGGCGATGACAAAGCCAGCAAGAAATATAAGAAACCAATGAAAGAAACTCGCCCAATCGTGGATAAGATCACGAAACCCTGGGAAAAAAGCACGTAATAGAATCTCGATCGCGATTAAGGGGACGATGAGTTTATAAATACTAAAGCGCTTTTGTGCACTGAAATGTTGATCAAGCCATGCACGCCCCTTGTCATCGAACCATTTAAAAACTCCCACGCCCATCAAACAATATAGAAACAGATAGGCGATAAACCAGAAATGATGCCAAGATAAGTTTCCTTTCGGATAAATACCTTCTGTAAAGAACGTTGGATAAAATTCAAGGTAAGAGCCATCGAACTGACCCAGAAATAATTTCTCTGTGTACACTATTGGCGGCACAACCATCAGGATGCCAAACAGAAAAGGTGGCAACAGCCGCAGACTGCGCTCGCGTATAAACTCTGCAGGGTTTCGCCGACGGCGCGCAAACGCAACGCCGACACCAGACACAAAGAATAATAATGCGATGCGAAACTGCGATGAGATGGTGACAAACACGTCAAGCGAAGGCGAGACCTCATTGTTCTGGATCAAGGGTAAACCACCGTCGATAAAAATGATCGCAGCATGGAAGTAAATTACAATCAGAAATGCGAGAACACGTACCCAATCTAGATCGTAGCGTCGGCTGTTAATCATGACGATTCTCTGAAAAATGTGCTTGCCAAAATGCT
>DCBC01000042.1:0-224 GCA_002313335.1 Porticoccaceae bacterium UBA1117 | reverse complement strand
AAGGTAATTCTTGATCTGTCCGTATTATCCACAAACTACTCCATTAATTACCTATTAGATTCCTTTCCATGGCCCCGTGTGCGAGCACAAAAACGTCTTGCTTGATGAGTTAATAACACGCTTATCTATTATCGTATTGTGTAACAAAAAACCTCGTATTTTAGTTACGCCCAGCTTACTAATTTTTAGGGTCTTATTTGTGTAACAAAGCCCATAACTTAATC
>DCBC01000088.1 GCA_002313335.1 Porticoccaceae bacterium UBA1117 | reverse complement strand
TTATGCATACGAGTATTTTGCGTTGCACGATCCAGAATGGGAAGAGGGTCAAGCGCCACATGAAATCGGCCGTGCTCAGTTTGGAAATATTTCTATTGCTAATTCGGACTCTGAAGCGCATGCCTATCTTGATGCTGCCATCGATGCTGCTTGGCGTGCTGTGGAAGAGCAAACTTCATAACCTATAGTAAAAAGGAATGGTGGAGCTTCTGGTTAAAAATTGGAACCACCTATTCCCTAAGTTCATTTTCCTCCATAACTATTCAGAGAACAACTCATGAAGGCTAATTTTGCAAATGCGAGAATTGGTAATAACATTAACAATGCTATTATGATTTTTCATAGGTAGGTTGCTCCGATTCTAAATCTATAGGCAGTTTTCAGCATGTATAAAATAATTTTTATTGCTCTGAGTCTTATAACCCTTGCTGCCTGCGAACTGTCGGACGAGGCTGTTGGAGCAGATGTTGTTTTTACTGGTGGTGCGGTTTACCGGGTGACTGACACGGACCCGTGGGCGACCGCGGTGGCGATTACCGGCAACCAGATAACCTATGTTGGTGATGATGCGGGTGCAATGTCATCGATCGGCCTTAACACACGCGTTGTCGAGTTGGGCGGCAAGATGCTTATGCCAGGGTTTCAGGATGCCCATGTGCATCCTGTTGATTCAGCCATGACCTTCAATCAATGCGCTGTATTTGATTTACCTGAGCTTGAAGACCTATTGGAGGCCATTAAGACCTGTGTTGATGAAAGACCGAATGCTGACTGGATTGTTGGTGGTGGTTGGTTCGTCAGTACGTTCGCGCCAACCGGTCGTCCACCCAAGGGACTTTTGGATGCAATAGCACCCGATATACCCATCACATTACTTTCCAACGCAGCTCATTCAGTTTGGGCAAATTCCGCAGCAATAGAACACGCTGGTATCACAGCAGAAACGAAGGACCCGGAGGGAGGGCACATTGACCGTGACCCCATAAGCGGAGAGCCATCCGGTAGTTTTCAAGAAAGTGCCATGCCGCTTATTCAGAGTTTTGAGCCGGCCATTACCCTCAAGGAACGCATTGACGGACTTGCTTATGCACAGCGGCTATTTCATAGCTTTGGTATTACGGGTGTTCATGATTCTTATGTAGAGGTCAGCCGTGAAACTGCTTATAGCAATATGGAAGCCTATACGGCTTTTGCTGATGCGGGCGCGCTCAAGATGCACGTGGTTGCGGCTATGCTCTATGATCCGACACTGCCACTTGAACCACAGATCGAATTGTTCAAAAACCTAAGACAATCGGCTGATCGGAATCATGTCAGTGCAACGGCCATCAAAATCCTAGTGGACGGTGTCGCTACTTCGTATTCTGCAGCAATGCTGGAACCTTATGCTGATCGATTGGATGAAGGTATTACGGGAACACCCCTGATTCCACAGGCCGATTTGATAGATCTTGTAACCCGTCTCGATGCGTTGGGTTTTCAGATACATTTTCATTCCATAGGTGATGCTGCCACGCACTATTCGTTGGATGCTCTTGAAGCCGCACGCACCCAAAATGGGTCGCGAGATAGTCGCCATCATCTTTCACACATCATGGTATGGGACCCGACCGATTTTGATCGGATGGCGGACTTGGACGCTATTGCTAACTTTCAGGCACTCTGGGCGTCGAAAGGTACACATTATGACGAAATAACTTATGTCCGTATGGGCGAGGAGCGATCTAACTATCTCTATCCTATTAATTCGCTTCACAAGCTGGGCGTGAAGCTCGCCTTTGGCAGTGACTGGTATGTAACATCTGCTAATCCATTGCTAGCTATCGAGGTTGCTGTTACACGACTTGAGCCTGATGGCAATACAACAGAGCCTCTTTTGCCTGCTGAGGCCATTGACTTAGCAACAGCCATTAGAGCCGCCACACTTGGTAGTGCTTACGGGAACTTTTTGAATGAAGACACAGGCTCGATTGAAGTTGGCAAACTTGCTGACCTGATCGTGATTGATACAAACTTGTTTGACATCCCTACTAGTGAAATCTCAGAAGCTCGCGTGATGTTGACCTTGTTTGGAGGGGAAGCCGTATTCGGAAGTCTAGATGATGTGGACGATTAAAGTTTAAAGATAGTGGTGGAGCTTATGGTTCAAAATTGGAATCAGCTCCTTACCAAGTTTATTTTCCTTCATAAAGATCTGAAGGACAACATATACAACATGGAATTTGAAAGAAGAGTAACAATAATATGATAGAGCATTATTTTTGTGATAATTAAGATAAGATCTATTTAGTTGGAGTTGAATCAGGTAAATATCTTTTGGAGTAGTTATGAATGTAGGAAATATAGTTTTAGTTGTCTTAGTAATCTTAATTATTTTTATAATTTACTTAGGCATAAAGGTTGTTCCGCAATCAAAAGTTTTTATTGTTGAGCGGTTTGGTAAATTCACTAGAACTCTAGAATCTGGACTATCAATAATTGTACCCTTTATTGATAGGGTTGCTTTTAGAGTTGATATATTAGAGAGACAGCTACCTCGATTTCAAATGTCAGTTATTACTGAAGACAATGTTGAAGTAGAACTTGACTCTACTGTATTTTTCAGAGTTCTTGATGCTGGAAAATCAGTATACAGGATAAGAGATATTGATCTGGCGATTGAAAATACTGCTATATCGGTCATCAGATCTGCCGCAGGAAAACTTCAATTAGATGATCTTCAGTCAAGTAGAGAAACTATGAACCAAGAAATAGCTAATAGACTATCTAAAGCAGCTGAAGTTTGGGGTGTTGAAGTCACAAGAACTGAAATTCTAGATATTCTTGTTGACGAAAAAACAAAAGAATCTCAAAGAAAGCAGCTTAATGCTGAAAGAGAAAGAAGAGCTGCAATCGCTAGAGCTGAAGGTGATAAGAGAAGTACTGAATTAAATGCTGATGCAGAGCTCTATGAGGCTAAAAAACAAGCTGAGGGAGTTAAAGTCGCTGCTGATGCAGAAGCATATGCTATAAAAATTAAAGCTGAGGCAGATGCGAAGCAAACACGATTAATTGCTGAAGCAATTAAAAACGATGGTCAGCCTGCAATTAATTTTGAGATTATGAAGAGACAAGTTGACGGATTATCAAAATTAGCCTCCTCAAATCAAACAAAAACTCTTATTGTGCCATCTGATATAACGAAAGCACTGGGGACGATTGAGCTCCTTCTAGGTAGCGTTAGCAAGGATGAAAAATCTGATGCTTGAGGTACTTTTATATACAGGGAATATCTGGTTAATTATAGGGCTAACTTTAGCAATCTTAGAATTAACTATTGGAACCCTGATTTTTTTCTTACCAATGGGTGTAAGTGGACTAATTACTGGACTTTTTCTTAAACTCCAAGAGAATAATGTCTTACCAGTTTTCTTAGATAATTGGGCACTAACACTAACTTTTTGGGCAATACTTTCATTAATCCTATCACTGTTACTTAATTTCATAGTTTTAAAGAAAGACACATCAAAAGACATAAACCAGTACTAAAATGCATCGGAGATTACGATGCCTATAAATAACTCTTCTAAGAGATTCTGATGGTGGAGCT
>DCBC01000109.1 GCA_002313335.1 Porticoccaceae bacterium UBA1117 | reverse complement strand
GGTAGGATAAGGGTCCTTTAACTGGGCCGCACGTTGACTCTCAAGCAAACGCTGCAGGTTCGCAGCTTGTGCAACTATTGTCTTGTTACTGTTCATATTAACTCCAAAATTTTAATTTAGGCTCTAAACTTAACTGACTATCTTTCCAACCAAAGCCTCACACTGTGCTTGGTTCATATACTTGGCAACGGGATAGGTGTAGTGAGACTCCCTGCTGGCAACTTTCGTCACAGTTAATGGCGCGATGACAGCCAAGTTTCATGATTCAATCAACCTAACATAGCGAAAAGTGGCACCTATGCGTTGACTCTAACGCTTTTCATTAGCGACTATATTTTCCTTAACAAGAATCTCCCATACTAGCTGTAATTGTTTTTCGTAACGCCGCCACCGCCCAACAGACCTTGTGTGTGCCGGCTGTCTCACTTGCACCGCGCTTGCGGTAGTAACCGCGGTTTCCTGTTGATGAAAATTGGCACAGGCATCTTCCCAGGGTAACTGCAAGTAATCGATCATACGCCTACTTTGTGCCTCCACATCAGCGGCTACCTCTTCATAGCGCACATCAAGAAAACGGCCAGGGAAACGCTTCCTCCACATGTCCATCAATCGGTAGTAGCGTACAAAATGTCTCGCCATTTCTTCTAAATCATAGGAGTGAGGATAGGCATCAGCAAATAATTGTTTGTAACCAGAAAAGCAAACATCCATGGGATCGCGCACTAAATGAATAATTTTAGCCTTTGGTAATGCCGCTAAGATAAGTGGTAAAAACTGGTAATTGTAGGGAAGTTTATCGACGAAATGAGCGGTTTTTCCTCTAAATTGTTTTGTACTAGCCATATATGCTTCGCCCAGCTTTTCACAATCAAGATTGGCGGCGGCTTCAAATAGCGATGCTGAAAATCGCTCACTGCCGCTATAATTACTTTGCCTGCGCACTGTAATACCAAATTGGAGCAATTCACCCGCCGAATGGACTTGGGAATGCGATGTGATAATACGCTCAACGAGCGTAGTGCCTGTACGAGGCTGGCCAATGATAAAGACGGGGGCTTCTGTATCATAGTATTTAGATTTGGTCGCCAACCATTGTTTCGTATAAGTTTTTTTTAGTGCGTTGAATGTTTCTTCTTCTTGGGTATTATCGAAACTGACAAGCTTCCTACGCGCCTTAGCTCCGCGTTCAAAATAGTGAAACGCTTGATCCCAGCGCGCCAAGTCTTCGCACTCTTTACCCGCGCCATAACATAAGAAAGCCTCGGCTTGGGTTGGTATAGAACGGTTCTTCAAAATACTATTAATGTGCTCTAAATGGTCGGTGTTATTAGCTTTAACCAGTCCCGACAGCAACCAATGAGCCTGACCATTGGTAGGCGCAATGGCTAACACTTTAGACAACTGTAGTTTTGCCGCAGCCGTATCGCCAAGATACATCTGACTATTAGCAAGATTCACATTAATAGCAGCATTATCAGGGGCTTGAGCTGCGGCCTTTTTGAACCAGTCATTCGCTATTTTATGCTCTCCGAGCATTGAAAAGCATGAGCCAATGATATCCTGTACCTGCGGAATATCGCCATTTTCATGCTTTACTGCTTTGGCAAGGGCATGGTCGGCAAGATTAATATGCCCACTTTGCGCCTGTAATTTGGCAAGATGTGCCCATGCTGCTACATGGACGGGGTTGAGGCCTGTAACTGTATGGAATGCCAGAGTAGCTTTATCTCGATCGTTACTGGCTAGCGCAATCAGACCAACCAAAAAATGTGTTTGCTCATTTTTTGGGTACTGTTTGAGAATCGTCATACAATAACCACGGGCCTCATTCAGGTCGCCTTGCGTAAGCGCCTGAAAGCCCAGGGCAATGAACTCTTCGATGGTTGCTTGGACATGGGTAGAACCTGTCGTTGTCATAGTCAGTGCTGCCTAATTATGCCTCTCAAAAATATCGATACATCAGATAAATACATGACAAAACTCAATCATGAAAACAGGCTATTTTAACTATTCATAAAAAAAGGAGCGATAAATCGCCCCTCAAAGGGATACCCTAAATTAGCTTATTTACTATTTTCACTTTAGAACGTGAAGCCAAACTCTACACCAGCAGTACGCGGTCGCGCAGGACCAAAACTATACGGAATGGCTCCTCCGTCACCTCCGGCAAAAGACTCTTCGTCTAAAATATTCTCGGCATATAAGCTTAAACTCCAGTTCTGTTTACTGTTCCAACTAGTACGCAGGTTAACAAAGCTAGCACTTTCGATAGCTCCAAAATCAGAATTACTCAGCTCGCTGAAGAAATCATCCTGCCAAGAAAAACTTAGCGCGGTAATAATATCGCCTCCCTCAAGAGAATAGAGTCCATTGATACCACCGGAGACGGTCCACTCTGGATTGAATCCAAGGCGGTTACCCGCGCAATTAGCACCACTGAGTTCAGCACATACCTCCAGAGGAATGCCCCTGGCATCAGTATCACTCCAAGCGGCACCCATAAATAGAGACCAATTATCATTAACCGCTGCTCGCAGATCAAGCTCGATACCAGTACCGTCAACCTCGCCTATATTCTCAACAAGCGCCTTACCAACCTCAACAATAACAGTCTGTAGATCCTCGTATTGATAGGAGTAAGCACTAATTCCATATTTTATTCGCCCTCCCGCTAGGCCACCTTTAGCGCCAACCTCATAAGAGAGGATAGTTTCCGGATCGAAAGGATCAAGCTCTGCACTTGGCAGAGCAACACCATCAGAGGAAGCCGTTACATTATCAGTACCAAAACCACCCGCTTTATAACCGCTCGAAACAGAGCCAAATACCATCAAATCGTCGCTGGCAAAGTAACGCAACGTAACTCTTGGTGACAGGTCCTTCCAATCCTTTGTTCCCTTAACGGGAACCGGCGTATAGACGGGCCATACAAACCCTTGTCCCATGATAGTGGTCTCCGCTTCTTTTTTATCTACGGTATAACGCGCTCCCACACTAACGTCCATTTTTTCCGTTAGCTGATATGTCATATCGCCGTAGACAGCCCAGCCACTGTAGTCACCATGGGTGTCATTTGTTTCGGTGATATCGTTAAAGTAAGGTGCATAATATGGACCAAAATAAGCCTCTGTATCACCGGTTTGGTTGCTTAGCATGGCAGAAACATCTTCCTTATAAGCACTCGCACCAACATACCAATTCAAGTCTTCACTGGCAGCCACACTAAGTCGCACTTCCTGGCTATAGTATTTCCCAGATTGCTCTTGAGCGTACCCTGCAAGACCAATTGGCGAGCCATCCCAGTCCTCTTGATAGAGCCAATCATGCTTGACATAACCCGTAATCGAAGTCAGTGACAGCTTATCATTGAGATCAATATTAGCTGTCACGTTAACACTGCTAACTTCGGCATCATCTTTGCCCGGAAAGTCGCTGTATGCAACGCGGTTATCCCCTGTAATGAGGTTCCCAATGGCATCCTTAGCAATATAAATAGACCCATATTGCTTACGATCTTCATGCTCAGCAGAGATTGTCACATCACCCCAATCAGCTTCATTTCTGACCGATATCCGGAGCGCTGCCCGATCATGAGCACCAATATCTTCGCCGTTATAAAGATTTTTAACGAAACCATCTTCTTCCGAAGTAACTCCTGCGATACGCATCGCCCAAGTGTCACTAAGAGGTTGGTTGTAAGCAAATTCTGCTTGTTGGCGACCATGCTCACCAACACCCGCATTAGCGTACCCACTGACTCCGTCAAGGCTAGGTTTTTGTGTGATCGTGCTAATCGCACCTGAGGTAGCATTACGACCAAATAAAAGTCCCTGTGGACCTTTCAAGACCTCTACTCGCTCAATATCAAAGAAACTAGTTACCGCAGCGCCATTACGACCGAAGTAAACGCCATCTTTATAGATACCGATTGAGCTATCGCCACCAATACCGAATGCATTGGTGGAAACACCACGCACCGAAATAGTATCGAGAAAGCTATCTGGAGATAAGCCAGCCAAACCCGGCGTAAGGGATATCAACTTTTTAATATCGGTAAGTTTGGCCTGTTTAATAAAGTCACCGCTAAATGCCGTCAGAGCAATAGGTACTTCATCCAATGGTTGCGCACTCTTCTGTGCGGTCACTACAATTTCTTCTAAGAGCCCATCAGCCGCCGCGTTACCCATCAGAGCGACCTGTGAAGTTGCAATTGCCAGTGCCAAAATAGATTTTCTATATGTTATTACCTTCATATTTTCCCCGTTTTTATAATTATAAAATCAATCGAAGCTGCAGTACCGACAAGTGACTTTTTGCATGTCGCCTGACATACTAAGGCATGTCGAGTGACATGTAAAGGAGCTGATAGATGCCCTAGTAGAAGAATTTCAGTAGACTGCAAGACACTATGGTGGATAAGCTATCAAAGAGGCACATCGACTTAAGACTGAAAGAAAACGTGATACATTAATAAAATATTAGGAGTCAAATGTGAGAGCTATTTTGTTAACGCGGGTACTATTTTTTACTGCAAGCATGATGATGGTCTTATCCATGCCCATCAGTGCATCAGAACCTGAAGATAAACGTTTATATTTAAAGCGATTGAAGTATGAATTCAATAATCGTATGTTTGCTTACTTAAGTATGAAAAAGGCAGCCCATGTGCTCAAAAATGTGCCTGAAGGCGTCTTTTATCAGGCATATTATGAACTTGAGGTGGTTAATCAAGTGGTCTATAAACGCAGTGCAGTTGCACTGAATTTCGACTACAAAGCTAATTTGTTTACACGATTCAGAGGACACGCTGGTGGCTTCGCTTCCTACTTTTTTACCTTCAGCCCAGAGTCACTAATTAAGATTATTAGCCCTTACGTTCCCAAGCTTGAGCAGTTAAGAGATCTTGCCGATCCTAGTTATAAATCGTTCTTTGATTATGTCGTAGCCCAAGAGCAGGCTCAGTTGGATGCTAGTCAGGTTGCTAAGGCAGAAGGCTGGGAGCGTGGGGCTAAAGTCCTGAGAACATTC
>DCBC01000017.1 GCA_002313335.1 Porticoccaceae bacterium UBA1117 | reverse complement strand
TTGAGCAGTTTTTCAATTAATGGCGGTTTGGACTGAAAACCATAGGTCCATAGCATTGGTTCGCGAGGTAACAGCCCACCCTCAAGGGCGGCTATGATTAATTGCCAACTTTCGGCAGGAGTGATCAAGCTATTTCTGGCTAGAAGCTTACGATAAGTCTCACTCCAGCGCTTCAAAAACGTTAACGCGGGTGTATCATCAGACACCTGCCCAATGGTCAGATCCCATTGTTCCAGCGTTGAAAATGTTTCACCCGCCATTTTTGCATATTTACTGCTTAGTTCTGGGTCATTGTCATTGATAGCTCTTTCCCAGTAATACCGACTTTGCTGAGACCCCACGATCGCTTTCCCAGATACGATGACATTATTTTGATCTTGTAGCTCATCCCAGCATTGTTTCAGCCAGTGGTCAACGGCAAAGACTCTTGGAGTCTGCCACACTGCGTTACTACTCCGACATTCAAAAGCCCAGGCGTCTGCGATCTTCGCCGCAAGACGATGATTAGGAGTGATTATCAAGCTATCTTGTTCGATAGCGTCACGGAAAAGAGTGATGTCTATTAACGGTGGCAACATTTTAAAGTATTTCTGCACAGTAATTAAAAAAACGCCTGTATATAATCGCAAAACATCAGTGTAAAAGACAGTAGGCTGTTACAATAAAACCATGGAATTTAATTTTAGTGTGGTTTTTATTTTTTCGATCCTTTTGGCGTCCATTGTCGGCATTGGTATTGGATTTCTAATTGGACGATCAACGTCCATCAAGCCTGATCGTGACCCTTATCCGGAACTCCTCGCGAGCAATCGAGTACTCGAGGAAAAATTAGCGAATCAGCAGTCTCAGTATGAGATGCAACTTAAGATGCTTCACGATGCAAAGGAGCTGCTAAGTAAAGAATTTGAGAACCTTGCCAACCGAATCTTTGATGACAAGCAAGCTAAGTTCTCAGCTCAAAGCAAGGAAGCTATCGAAGTTTCACTCAGCCCATTGCGAAGAGATATTGGTGACTTCCGGAAGCAGGTCGAGTCTGTCTATGACAAAGAAAATGCCGATCGTAACAAACTAGTTGGTCAAATTAGTGAACTCCAAAAGCAGACTCTGCAGATATCTGCTGATGCGGTGAGTCTTGCCAATGCCCTACGAGGGGACAACAAAGCACAGGGCAACTGGGGTGAATTTGTACTCGAAAAATTACTCGAAGACTCGGGTTTGTCCAAAGGGCGAGAGTACGACACTCAGGTCGCACTGAAAGATGAAGAGGGTAAACGCCGCAATCCTGATGTTGTTATTCATCTCCCTGAGGGTAGAGATATTGTTATCGATGCTAAGGTCAGCCTAGTTGACTATGAACGCTACTTTCATGCGGAAGACGAAAGTACGAAGCAGCAATGCCTGAATCAACATCTTGCGTCACTAACCGCGCATATTCGTGGTTTGAGTGGCAAGGACTATGAAAATTTAACGGGCGTAAATAGTCTCGATTTCGTTCTCATTTTTATTCCAATCGAGTCAGCCTTTATGCTGGCATTGGATCAAGCGCCAGACATGATGCGGGACGCCTATGATCGTGGCATTATTTTGGTTAGCCCGAGTACGTTGATGGTTACCCTACGAACGATTAAGAACCTCTGGCGCTATGCTGATCAGAACCGTAACGCACAAGTTATAGCCGACAAAGCCGGTGGGCTTTATGACCAGTTCGTCCTTTATATTGAAGCACTGGAGGATGTTGGACGTTATTTAGATAAGAGCCAAGAGGCCTGGGATACTGCGCATAAGCGTTTGGTGAGCGGTCGCGGGAATCTTGTTCGGCGCAGTGAAGAGCTTAAGACGCTCGGTGCTAAGACTAAAAAAGTAATGTCAGATAATTTACTCTCAGTAGCCGATGAAATTGGCTTCGTAGGTTCTGACTCAGACGAGGATGCTCAGGCTTGAATATTGATTGGGTAATTATGGGCAGTTTATTAGTTCTTCCACTGGTGGGGTATGCAGTGTATTTAGGCGTCCAGCTACGACGACAAAATCACATGCAGCGTGAGCTTGATCGGCAAGTCAGTGAGCAGCGAACTAACGATGATCGTGATGCGCGGCAGTCAGTGCAGATAATCGCCCGTGCTTTGTTGCAGAAAGATCTTTCACATACCGAGGCAGCTATGCGTATCGCTTTCCTGTCTCAAAAGATCATTGCTACCCAAGACGAGTTAGAGTCTTTCAAGGTCTTCCAGCAGCTCGCTGAAGCCACTGCCTACATTCCGATTCTTGACGACTGGGCGCTATTAGAGCGATCAGAACAAAGGCGTTTGACGAAGGAGAGAGAGAAGATAGAAAAAGACTACGGTGAATTTGTCATAGCCGGCGCTACATCACTCTCAAAATTGCTTTTAGCCTAGGTCTTTTCGGACTAAATACACTCCAGTTTCAAGATGAGTTGTCCACGGAAACTGATCAAATGCGGCTACCTTGGCAATGTTGTGGGTCTTGCATAGTTCTCGTAGGTTATCCATAAGCGTAACGGGATTACAGGACACGTAAAGTATCTTATCAAATTGACTTACCAGTGCCTCAGTACCTTTATCTAGACCTGATCTAGGAGGATCTACAAATACAGTAGAGAACATAAAAGTAGATAAATCGATATCTCTAAGCCGCCGAAATGGCCGGTCACCATTTAGCGCTTGCGTAATTTCTTCGCTGGATAAGCGGACAACCGTGACGTTATCAATTTTATTAAGCGCAAAGTTTGTATTAGCTGATGCAACTGACACCTTTGAAACCTCGGTGGCTAGAACGCTTTTGTAGTATTGAGCCAACACCGCAGTGAAGTTTCCATTACCACAATACAGTTCTAGCAAATCTGAGTCATGGTTATCTTCTGCACAGCATGCGCTCGCCCAAGTAAGCATTTTTGTATTAATACCTACATTGGGCTGGGTAAAGCCAGACTCAACTTGCTGGTAGCGATATTTACGACCATTAACCAAAATACACTCTGTGACAAAGTCTTGCGATAAAACTCGTTTTTGCTTACGACTACGCCCGATAACAAATACCGCCAGCTGCTTTTCAAGCATCTCGGCGTCTGCGTGCCAAATATCATCAAGTGGCTTGTGATAAATGAGTGTTATTAGACATTGACCACTGTCAGTGGTTAAAAATTCAGCACTAAATAGTCGGTGACTGAGAGCCTTACTTGCATTAATCGCTGCAAGCAAGGGGCTCATCAAGCCCACAATAAGCGGCCCACCAATTGGGAAATCATCAATAATATAGGGCTTTTTTTCCCCAGGTCTATTCATTGCGTAATGTGCGGACCCATTTTCATGCCAAATCCTAAACTCAGCGCGCATACGAAAATTGAGTGGCTTTGAGGGATGTACCTCAATCATATAATCGCCAAAATCACTCAACTGACGCTTGAGCTGAGTAACTTTTTGATCCAGTTGTAACTCATAGTTGTCATCACTATAAGTGCTATTAAACGGTTGGTTAGAAGTCATAGAGTCTTATAAATCTCATCAGTTTTCGCCGCCATGACGAGGTCATTAAGATGCAGGCCAGCAATGCTATGGCTCCACCAATAAACCGTTAATTGGCCCCACTGAACAGTTAGTTTAGGATGGTGGTCAGAGCGCTCAGAAATCGCGGCGACTTTATTACTGAACTGAATCGCAGTATTAAAATCTTTTAGCGAGTATGCTCGACATAATTGTTCAACGTTATCGACTGATATTATCTTCCATTCTGGGAGTTGTGGCATTAATGATGCCTTTTCATCATCCCGCAATTTAGGTGCACCTATGGGCGTTGCTGAAATCTCTTGCTGGCTCAACATCATCAAATGATACCTTGGTCTAAAGACAATTCTTAGGTTTGGGTAGGCCTGCTAGAAATGCAATTTGTTTAGCGGGGCTACCGGGGAAAAGGTGGTTCAAATAAAGACTACGGCCTTTATCGACGCCCAAACGTGCGGACAAGGTTTTACAGAGCGGGCGCATGGAGGGTGAGAAGCCATAGTCATCAAAAAATTGCCTAGCGACTTCCAAAATTACTATGTGCTCAGGCCCGAAATCGATACCAGACGTCTCAGCAGCTGCAGAGGCCTGGTCGATAGACCAATCCGCAAGTGAGCCAAGATAATTATTTGTGGTAGCCATTATTGATCCGAACAAAGAAAAAAAGCCCTGCTATTAAACAGGGCTTTTTCGTAAACGTACACTATTTTACTTAATCATCGCCCATAATTCCGAAAATCTGTAGAAGGCTCAAAAACAAGTTATAAATCATGACAAACAGGGTGACCGTTGCAGAAATATAGTTTCTCTCCCCACCATGGATAATAGCGCTGGTCTGCCACATGATGATACCGGCTGATAAAAATGCGAATACCGCACTTATAGTGAGAGACAGTAGAGGGATTTGTAAAAATACGTTCGCAATGGCGGCTACAAAACTAATTAACATGCCAACCATTAAAAACCCACTCATAAAACTGAGGTTTTTGCGAGTAGTCAAAACATAAGCCGATGATGCAAAAAATACCAACGCTGTAGAACCCAGCGCTAACATAATTGTGTCAGCACCTTTAACGGCTAGATACATGTTAAGAATCGGACCGAGAGTAAATCCTAACCAGCCGGTCAAGGCAAAAACCCAAAATAGGCCTTTCGTATTGTTTTTATTTTTCTCAACCATCCACAGACACAAAAAGTAGGGTACTAGTGTCATCAATCCAAAATGAGGCGCACCTATGGCCATTGAGATTCCTGCCATTGCGGCACTGAATGCTATGGTAGTACCCAGCAACATATAAGTGCTTCGAAGCACTTTTGTAACCTCTGGACTTAGCGCAGTGGACACAATGCCACCTGATGTAGTTTTAGATCGGTAATTTCCAGTTTCCATGAATATTTTTCCTTTTAAATGAATTCGCACACATTGCTTCTCTCATGATACCCATACGCCAGAAGATATCTACCTAGATTTATAAGGTGGGGGCATTTTGGCAGATTTAAACTAATCTAACGGATTCTTGATTAAATCCATGGTTGTCTAGTGTTAAACACCAACCATACTTATCCCAGTCACCAAGAACGATACGCTGATTATCGCCGAGTTGGTGAACATCAGGTCGATGTGTATGACCGTGAACCAGTGTCCTAGCATTGTGCTTAGCCATAACCGCGGCGACTGCTTGTGCATTGACATCCATTATCTGACTCGCCTTATTACTGTTTGCATCGGCACTTTTTTTACGCCAGTTAGTGGCAATATTTTGACGTAGTTTTAACGGTAAATGAACGAGGCACCAGAGGTATAAAGGATGACGAGATTTTTTTCGGAAGCGCTGGTAATCCTCATCATCAGTACACAGAGAATCCCCGTGCATTAGCAATGTACGGGTTCCATAGTCGCTGACCAAGTGTTCATCCGCTAAAAGGGTAGCTCCAGTTTCCCTCGCAAAACGCTGACCCAAGGTAAAATCGCGGTTTCCTCTCTGTATAAATACAGATACGCCGCAACTAGTTAGCGCAGCTAATGCTCCTTTTACGGTAGTTGCCAATTCAGAAGGATCATCATCACCAACCCAAGCCTCAAATAAATCGCCAAGTATATATAGCGCTTCAGCTTGCTGAGCACGGCCACCCAAAAAATCCAAAAACGCCCGAACAATAGTCGGGCGTTGAGGTGAGAGATGAATGTCTGAAACAAAAAGAATCGACATTAAAAAACTGCTCTACTTATCAGCATAGGCGTCGCTGATCGTAGTCTCCGTGATTTCTATACTATCCACCGGCACATCTTGATGACCCGCTTTGTTACCCGTGGGTGTGGCCTTTATCTTATCAATGACATCCATACCGTCAACGACTTTGCCGAATACTGCGTAACCCCAGCCCTGCATATTTTTCCCGCTGTGGTTTAAAAAACCATTGTCAGCAACATTAACAAAGAATTGTGAAGATGCGGAATGCGGATCACCCGTTCTGGCCATGGCCAATGTGCCGATCTCGTTTTTGAGACCGTTATCGGCTTCATTTTCAATAGTGTCACGGCTAGACTTCTGATTCATGTCAGAGTCCATCCCGCCGCCTTGAACCATAAATCCGCTAATTACCCGATGAAAAACGGTTCCAGTGTAAAAGTCATCGCGAGCATACTGCAAAAAATTAGCCGCAGTGATGGGTGCTTTGTCGAAGTCGAGCTCGATCGAGAAGTCGCCCATATTAGTGCGAAATGTAATCATCAGATTTCCTTAAGTTTTGAATTATTTATCGCGCCATTTTAAGCCCTTATGACTTTGATTAAAACAAATCTTTACAATTAATCATGCGCTTTTAACTAAGGCGTAATAAAAACGCCTAGATCGCAGGCTTTTTGTTTATAAGGGCTAAGGCTAAGGCTATAATGTTTGCTTCTTCGTTGGGCTTGTTATGACCACTATGACTGATACAGATAAACCAATAAACTTCATTCAGCAGATTATTAACGCAGATCTCGAGTCTGGCCGTGTTGCCAATGTCGTGACGAGGTTTCCGCCTGAACCTAACGGATATCTACATATAGGACATGCAAAATCGATCTGTGTAAATTTTGGGTTGGCAGATCAATATAACGGTAAGTGTAATTTAAGGTTTGATGATACTAATCCAGAAAAAGAAGACCAGGCATTTGTTGATGCAATCATTAAAGACGTGCGCTGGTTAGGTTATGACTGGGAGGGTGAGCCCTGTTACGCCTCAAATTACTTTGATCAACTGTATCTCTGGGCAAT
>DCBC01000058.1 GCA_002313335.1 Porticoccaceae bacterium UBA1117 | reverse complement strand
GGTAGACCAAAGACGATTTTAATTGGTATCGAAAATAACAAACCCGAAGCCATTGCCGCACTTAATCTCCACTGTCACGGCACTGACATTGAAGTGGTTACTTTTCCGACTAAGTATCCCTCTGGTGGGGAAAAGCAACTGATCTACATTCTCACTGGTAAAGAGGTACCTAGCGGTCAATTACCGGCTGATGTTGGTATGGTATGCCTAAACAGTGGCACTGCATTTGCTATCAAGCGCGCGGTAATTGATGGTGAGCCACTTATTTCGAGAATTACTACCCTCACCGGTGAGGCTTGCGGTATTAACCGCAATTATGAGGTTTTAATCGGCACGCCGGTAAGCCACCTTCTTCGGCAAAATGATTTCGATCAAGACCTGTGCAGCAGGCTCATCATGGGCGGTCCGATGATGGGGATGAGCCTGGCCTCTAGTGAAGTACCGCTGATTAAGACTAGTACGTGTATCCTTGCACCAAGTCATACTGAAATCCCTGATGATGACCCTGCACAAGCGTGTATTCGTTGCGGTCTTTGCTCGGAGGTCTGCCCAGCATCATTACTTCCGCAACAACTGTATTGGTACTCACGGGCAAAGGATCATGAGCGCCTTCAATCTCATAATCTTTTCGACTGTATCGAGTGCGGCGCTTGCTCTTATGTCTGCCCCAGCAATATCCCGTTAGTCCAGTATTATCGAAGTAGTAAAGGCGATATCTCTAATTCTCTGGCTGCCAAGGCTACTGCGGCTGTCGCTCGTGAACGCTTTGAATTCAGGCAAGTCAGGCTCGAAAAAGCTGATAGTGCAAGAGAATATAAACGCGAAGCACGCCGGCTAAGCACTGAGCAAGCAAAACTAGTGTCTCCCTCTGCAGTGCAGTCAACTGGTTCATCAGCGGCCGATATTATAAAAGCGGCTCAGCTACGGGGAATCACTAAACAGGCATCACCAGAGCAACAACGGGCTAAATTAGAGCGCACACTGCTGGCGGCTCAAATGCGCCTGGATGAGGCTGAACGACGTCTGCTTCAAGTTACTAACAAAGGCAGTGCTGATCAACAAACGCAGCAATTAGCCAGCGTTGAAGCCGCTAAACGGAAGGTTGAACAGACCACACAGCGTCTGACTGAGGTAAGCCACTAATGGCCTTCAAGCAAGTCAGTTCACCCCATGGCCACGCTCGTCAAAAAACTAGCGAAATTATGCAACTGGTCGTTTTAGCAACCGTACCAGGTATGTTAGTACTAACTTATCAATTTGGGTGGGGCCTCTTAATTAATCTGGTAATAGCGATTCTTTCAGCTATTTTTGCCGAGACATTAATTCTTAAACTGCGCAACCGACCGGTCAAATTTTATCTACGCGATTATAGTGCCGTGGTCACTGCAGTGCTTCTCGCCCTCGCCTTGCCACCATTGGCACCATGGTGGTTAGTGGTTGTGGCGACGGTATTTTCAATTGTCATCGCCAAGCAGCTATATGGGGGACTTGGCTCTAACCCTTTTAACCCGGCAATGGTCGGCTATGTTGTCGCTCTTATTTCTTTCCCAATAGAGATGACGACTTGGATAACACCAATATCTCTGCTTGCAGCCGATGTTAGCCATCCGGGAATTCTGGAATCATTATCTATTGTGTTTGCCGGCAACAGTCCAGCAGACGGCGTCACTGGAGCTACACCACTGGATTTATTCAAGCATAATAATGGGTTAGTGGTAGAGCAAATCTATCAGAATAATGCTCTATTTAGCCGTGCTAGCTTTGCTGGAGTTGGCTGGGAATGGGCTAATGTCGCATTTTTAATAGGTGGTTTAGCCCTATTAAAGGCGCGAATTTTTACCTGGCATGGCCCCATCGCGATGCTCGGCACTTTGGCCTTAATGTCCATGCTATTTTGGGATGGTGGTAGTTCAAACAGCCCGGGATCACCAATTATGCATCTGTTTAGTGGCGCCTCCATGTTGGGCGCATTTTTTATCGTTACCGATCCAGTTTCTTCCGCCGTTAGTAACCGCGGCCGCCTGATCTATGGCGCTTTAATTGGTCTCCTTGTTTATGTAATTAGGGCCTGGGGAAGCTATCCCGACGCTGTTGCATTTGCAGTACTACTGGGTAATTTTGCCGCACCCTTTATCGACAATTACACAGTTCCCAGAACCTATGGCCACGATCAAAGTCGCAGCGCTACAGCCAAGGAGAAGAGTGAATGATCTTTCAGTCAGTGGGTAAAAATGCTGTCGCGCTAGCGTCATTTGCCTTAATAACTGCATTATTACTGTCATCGGTTAACAACCTGACCGCTGATCGTATTGCCCATTCAGAAAGAATCGCCGCTCAGAAGGCTCTGCTTGAAATAGTGCCTGCAGATCGGCACGACAATGATCTTTTACTGGACACTCGACCCATTCCCAAGCAATTCTGGCCACTACTGGGTCTAGATGAGGGTGGTGATATCTATATTGCTCGCAGCAATAACACCCCCATAGCAGCGATTATCCCCACCGTTAGCCCTGATGGATATAGCGGCAATATTGCAATGATTGTTGGTGTGAATGTCGATGGGAGTATTGCGGGGGTTAGAGTTATTGACCATCGTGAAACCCCAGGTTTAGGTGATAAAATTGAGCTTCGTAAGAGTCAGTGGATTCTCGACTTTAACGGCCGTTCTCTTAACAACACGTCATCATCAGAATGGGCAGTTAAAAAAGATGGTGGCGCATTCGATCAGTTTACCGGTGCAACAATTACACCCAGAGCAGTCATAAATCAGTTGGTTAATACACTTAAATACTTTGAACAAGACAAGCCCATGCTACTCGCTTTAGACCAACCTTCTTTAATAAAGAGTCCAAAATGAGCCAATCAACGGTTAAGGAGATAGTTGCCAACGGTGTCTGGCGTAATAACCCAGCGCTGGTCCAACTACTTGGGCTTTGCCCGCTACTAGCAGTCACTTCAACGGTGGCCAATGCCCTGGGATTAGGCCTGGCAACTTTGCTGGTACTTGTAGGTTCCAATACCATAGTCTCTCTAATTCGTCATCATGTCGGTGATGCTGTGCGGCTACCGGTGTTTGTTATGATTATTGCGTCGTTCGTTACCTGCACTGAAATGCTGATGAAAGCCTATACCTATGAGCTGTATCAAATACTCGGCATTTTTGTTCCTCTGATCGTCACCAATTGTGCCATTCTGGGTCGCGCCGAAGCCTTTGCGAGTAAAAACCCAATCGGCTTAGCCGCCCTAGATGGCTTGATGATGGGCTTTGGATTTTTACTTGTACTGGTTGTGTTAGGAGCAACCCGAGAGTTGCTTGGGCAAGGTACTTTATTTGTCGACATGAACCTGTTGTTCGGCCCCCTTGCTGACAACTGGCTTATCCAGCCATTTGGTGATGGCTACAGCTTTTTAGTATTTGTGCTACCACCCGGCGCGTTTTTAGTCACAGGCTTACTTATTGCATTAAAGAATATGATCGATAATATCGCTAAAAACCGAGCAGATGCTGGGCGAGTGAAATCAATCAAAGGGGCAAAAAGAGTCAGAACGACCGGGCATATTAGTTAGCTTATACTGACTAATAGCTATCGATATCCTTGGCGAACAACATATCGATATCACGAAAGGCTTTGAACTCCAGATAGTTGTCACTGGGGTCACGGATAAATAATGTGGCCTGTTCTCCCTTGCGATCTTCAAAGCGCAAATAGGGGGCTATGACAAAATCAACTTTTGCGACCTGTAATCGCGCAACAAATTTCTCATACACAGCCCACTCTAAGATAACGCCAAAATGAGATGCAGGCACAGCATGGCCATCTACCGCATTAGTGGCCGCCGCGGGATGATCTTCAGGCGAGACAAGATGCGCCACAAGTTGGTGTCCAAAAAAATTGAAATCGATCCAACGGTCAGACTCTCGGCCCGTTGAACATCCCAATATATTGACATAGAAAGCTCTCGCCTGCTCTAAGTCAGTAACCGGGAATGCTAAATGAAAAAGGGGTTGTGCTGGTTTTGACATAATAACTGAGCGTACTTATAAGTGGATTAGAGTTGCACTCTGGACATAATAGAGACCTATTAAGATCCAGAGTGCCTCCTTAAATATTACTTCAATATAGCATTACGGCATTCTGTACAAGGCACAAATTTTATTGCCCGAAGGATCGCGCAGATACGCCAAATACATACTCATTGGGCTACCCTCACGAACACCAGGAGCATCTTCACAAGTCGTTCCGCCATTGGCGATCCCTGCGGCATGCCAAGCATCGGCTGCTTCTGGGCTATCAACTGCAAATCCCATAGTGCTGCCATTACCATGACTCGCAGACTCACCGTCGATGGGTTTGGTGAGGATGAGAATGCCACCATCCGCTATATACAAACAGCGACCTTTGGGGTCGATCATTCCTGGCTTGTGGCCAATGGCGCCCAAAGTGGCGTCGTAGAATACTTTGGCTTCATCGATGTCGTTGGCACCGAGCATAACGTGACTAAACATAACTTTTCCTTATTATTGTGTATGCGAATAATGTTGTAGTGATGGTTAATGATCCTTCGCGCTGTTCGGACAGCCGAAAATACCATACCCGCCATGGTAAGGCCCCACCACGCAAACTTCAACCGAACTATGATGACTAAATATGCAGGACACCTTCACTGACTAAAACACTGTTTCCCGCGATCCACACTCCAGTAATACGACCCTCACGTTTTTCGGTTCGTCCATTTAAAATACTTGGACGTCCGAGCTCGACGCCCTGAGATATACGCCAGCTAAAGTCTCCATCAGTCGCAGTATTAAAGTGACTAAGTAATGCGACTAGTGCGCAGTTGGCGCTTCCAGTTGCCGGATCTTCTGAAACACCATCAAGAGGGGCGAACATTCTGACTCTGACATCAAATTCATCATTACTTTGAAAGTACAGATGAATATGCGGAATAACACCCTGATCGGACAAAGTAGTCAGAGCCTCTAGGTTAACCTGCGCTTTTTTCAGCGCCTCATGTGAGGCTATTTCGACGAATAAAAACTCTAAACCAACAGAGGCCTCTTGAGGCTCATGCGTGTCACAAAGAATGTCACTTACCTCTAAATTCAGAACATTAGCGATAACGGCCTTAGAAACAGTTTTTCCTAACCACAGCGGTTCTGGCGCATTTAACTCGCAGCTAATTAATCCGTTATCGTCTTTATTAATACTAATAGGAACAAGCCCTGCAGTCTCTTCAAAGACTACGTCTAGCCGCTTATCGAAGTGACCAAAGGCACCATCTTGAGCTAGCGCGAAAGCCGTTCCAATATTGGGGTGACCGGCAAAAGGGATTTCTCGCAGGGGCGTATATATACGCACATTTCGCGTTTGACCCAGTTGCGAGGGGAACACAAAGGTTGTCTCTGAAAAGTTGAACTCCCGAGCAATCTGTTGCATAAGCAACTCACTAAGTCCTTCCGCTTCTGGAATAACTGCTAGCGGGTTACCACTGAACTGTCGATCGGTAAAAACATCGCATATGAAGTATCGGTAATTCATCTACCCCCCTAGTTTTAGACAGTAATCACCACGGCAGATGATCTAAATCTAGATTGCCACCGCTGAGTATGACCGCAATGCGTTGGCCTTGAAATTGCACAGGTTGATCCATTATTGCAGCCACTGGAACTGCTGCTGATGGCTCAACAATAATCTTTAACCGGCTCCAAATAAGTTTCATAGCCTCTACAATACGCGCTTCTGAGGTCAATAAAATATCATCAACGTGCTCAGTTATAATCTCAAAGTTGCGCACCCCCAGAGTGCCACGCAAACCATCAGCAATAGTATTAGGGACAAACGTAGCTACTCTCACGCCAGACTTATAACCCTGCCAAGCATCATTTGCCATCTCTGGTTCAGCGCCTATAACTTGTACCGAATCAAATCCTGAGGATTGCTTAACCGCGAGTGCAGAGCCTCCCAACAAACCGCCACCACCGACAGGCGCCATAAGAATATCGATAGGTTGCTCAATCTGTGACAATGTTTCCAGTGCTGCAGTCCCCTGGCCTGCAATGATTAGATCATCATCATAGGGATGAACAAGACTAGCGCCGTACTTATCCATTAGACTGGCTACTGTGCCTTCCCGAGCACTCATGGTTGGTTCACAATAAACCACGGCAGCCCCATAACTAATAACAGCATCTTTTTTAGCTTGCGGAGCATTATTAGGCATCACTACCGTACAGGGTGTTTTGCGCATCGCTGCGGCCCACGCCAGAGCCGCACCATGGTTGCCTGAAGAATGAGTAACTACGCCTTTCTTAAGTTTATCCGAATCCATAGAAAAGACTGCATTACAAGCACCGCGCGCCTTAAACGCACCCACCTTTTGCATATTGTCAGCTTTAAAGACTAGCTCACAGCCCAATAGTTTATTCAGTTGCGAGCTCTGGAGCATTGGTGTGCAGTGAATGTAAGGCTTGATACGTTGGTGTGCATCTCTCACATCAGCAAT
>DCBC01000026.1:3851-4089 GCA_002313335.1 Porticoccaceae bacterium UBA1117 | reverse complement strand
TGATCAACTGTATCTCTGGGCAATTACTTTGATTAACGATAACCGAGCGTATGTGTGCGAGCTAGATGCGCAACAGATGCGTGAATTACGCGGAACACTCACAGAAGCGGGGGTAAATAGCCCCTATCGAGATAGGCCGATTGAAGAGAGCCTAGCGTTACTAGAGAAAATGCGTCTCGGTCTTGTTGATGAGGGCTCGATGACGCTGCGGGCTAAAATAGATATGGCATCTGCGAAC
>DCBC01000026.1:2951-3654 GCA_002313335.1 Porticoccaceae bacterium UBA1117 | reverse complement strand
ACCGAAAACCTACCGTTACCATCCACGCCTCATCAGTATGAATTTGGTCGACTAAAACTCAATTACACGATTACGAGCAAGCGTAAACTCAAGCAGCTGGTCGATGAGAATCATGTTTCTGGATGGGATGATCCGCGNNAAAATAGATATGGCATCTGCGAACATGAATCTTCGTGATCCCGTACTTTATCGAATCAAAAAAATGGCGCATCAGCGCACGGGAGTTAAGTGGAATATTTACCCGTCTTATGACTTTGCTCATGGACAGGAGGATGCTATCGAAGGGGTGACTCATTCAATTTGTACACTAGAATTTGCAGCCAATAGACCGTTATATGAGTGGTTCACCGAAAACCTACCGTTACCATCCACGCCTCATCAGTATGAATTTGGTCGACTAAAACTCAATTACACGATTACGAGCAAGCGTAAACTCAAGCAGTTGGTCGATGAAAATCATGTTTTTGGATGGGATGATCCGCGTATGCCAACCATTTCTGGTCTTCGGCGTCGTGGTGTCAGCGCGCGATCTATTCGTAACTTCTGCGACAGTCTCGCTGTGGCTAAAACCGATGGTATCGTTGATGTTGCTCAGTTTGAGCATTTTGTGCGTGATGATCTCAATATTAACGCTTCCCGGGCTATGTGCGTACTAAAACCTCTCTTGGTCACGCTGACAAACTTTTCCGAGCAAGAAGAGCTA
>DCBC01000026.1:0-2555 GCA_002313335.1 Porticoccaceae bacterium UBA1117 | reverse complement strand
ATCGATCAGGCTGACTTTAGCGAAGACACCAGCTTGTCGCGGAAGAAATTCAAACGCTTGGTTATTGGTGACTACGTCCGATTGAGGGGAGCCTATATAGTGCGGGCAGATGACGTCGTTAAAAACGCTGCAGGGAATGTTATTGAGGTAATTGCATCGTTGGTTCCTAACACAGTTGGGAACGATGCGCCGCAAGGCATAAAAGCCCGAGGTGTCATTCATTGGGTCGATGCAGCTAGTGCGGTAGACTGCACCGTGAATATTTATGATCGCTTGTTTAACCAGGCTGATCCAGATCAGGGAGATCTGCATTTTCTGGAACACCTTAACCCTGATTCTCTGAAGGTGATTCGTGGCTGTAAAGCCGAGGCAAGTCTTGAGGAGTCGGTTTCAGGAGATCATTACCAGTTTGAGAGAGAGGGGTACTTTACGCGTGACACTGACGAAGTAACCAACCTGATATTCAACTGTACTATTGGCCTTAGAGACAACTGGAAAGCATAGTATGAGTGACACTAACAGGGCTGAATTGGTTCTCTACAATACGTTAAGCCGAGGCAAGAATGCCTTTCAGCCAATTGATCCTAACCGCATTACTATGTATGTGTGTGGCCCGACAGTATACAACCGTGTCCACATCGGTAATGCGCGACCAGTGGTGGTTTTTGATACCTTGTATCGTGTTCTGCAGAGCCTTTATCCTACCGTTATTTATGCGCGAAATATCACCGATATTGACGATAAAATTATGGCCACTGCCGCAGAGCTTGGCGAGGATATTTCAACCTTTTCAGAACGCTATGCTCAGGCCTATTTTGAGGATATGGCGGCACTAAACAACTTAGAGCCCACCATCACGCCTTACGCCACAAAGCATATCCCTGAGATGATCAGCATGACGAGCCTTTTGATCGCAAAGGGACATGCGTATGAATCTGATGGGCATGTGCTTTTTGCCGTCCAATCCATGGAAAACTATGGACAGTTATCGGGGCGATCGTTAGATGATATGTTGGCAGGTGCACGCGTTGAAGTTGCAGAATACAAACGCTACGCAGGTGACTTTGTGCTCTGGAAGCCCTCTAGCGATGAAGAACCCGGCTGGGACAGTCCTTGGGGTCGAGGTCGACCTGGTTGGCACCTGGAATGCTCAGTAATGGCCGAAAAGCATCTTGGTAAAACGATTGATATACACGCCGGTGGCCAAGATCTCATATTTCCGCATCATGAGAATGAAATTGCCCAAAGTTGCTGTGCTCATGACGGCAAGCCAATGGCCAACGTTTGGATGCACAATGGGTTTATCAATATTGACGGTGAGAAGATGTCCAAGTCACTGGGCAACTTTCGTATGGTTAAAGATCTACTAGACCACTACCCGGGTGAGGTTCTGCGTTTCGTGATTTTGTCGGCTCATTATCGCTCCGAGCAGAGTTTTAGCGCTGAGCTGCTTGACAGTGCATGGCGGTCTCTGGATTCCTTATATGGCTATTTGCGCAGCTCTAAGCGGGCGCTGCCAATCGTTAACAAAAGCGGCGTTGGCTATAAAGCACTACTTGATGATTTGAATACGCCAATGGCAGTCAGTGAACTGCATCGCTTGGCCAAGCAAATGCACAGCGCTGTAGGTGCTGAACAGCAGTCTCTGAGTTCGGAGCTACTGGGGCTAGCTGAACTCATGGGCTTGTTGCAAAGAGATCCTGAAGATTGGTTTACACTCGCCAGAGGGGTTGGGGATATTAGTAAACAGGATATTGAAATGCTAATTGCTAAGCGACAGCAGGCTAAGGGTGATAAGGATTATTCTGGCGCCGACCAAATTCGTCAGTCTCTACTGGACCAAGGCGTGGTTCTTGAAGACAGTAGAGCCGGGACTCAGTGGCGGCGTAGTTAAGCTGGGCGGTGAGTCAATCTGCCGCCATCAGCATTTCGATTTCGTAGGTCTCGAGCATGTCTACACCTCGTCCCAAGAGCTTGTATCCTAGTGCGCGATCACTTACCTCATAGGCAACTAGTGTCGCCTCACTGAGCGCGTCGCTAGTATGGAGGTCATAATCGTCAGGAATAATGGCATGATCAACATAAATAAAGTCCGGAGCAGCTCGTTGAGTTTCTTCAGATTCCAGATCTTCCCAGCATGCAAGGACTACCCCTACGAGAGGCCAATCTGCCTCTCGTGCCATGATCGAGAGCTGAGCATCGAAGCTCATTATGACGGTTTGTTCTGCGACGGGTTCTAATATCCGCTTTACTTCTTGTAACATTAATTCTCTACCGCAGTGACTTATTGATTCGTCTTTGATCTCTACGAAGGCAATCACAGGTGGGTTTTGTAGCAAAATGTCTACCAATGCCTCTAGAGGAGCAATTTTTTCATCAACAAATTGTTCACCTAGACGCTCTGGCTCAAAGGCTGAAAACGCGATTAAAGCACCTCTATTTAAATCAAATACTGAGCTATCTTGGCCACTCACGCGGGTAAGATTTGTGTCGTGGTAGATGATAGGTAATTTATCCTTACTGAACTGCACGTCAAGCTCAATAAATAAAGCGCC
>DCBC01000083.1:5047-5382 GCA_002313335.1 Porticoccaceae bacterium UBA1117 | reverse complement strand
GTTATTTTTATTGCTGTCGGTATTTATGCCGGTCGTAGTGTAAAGCAACTGGATGATTATTTTGTTGCCGGTCGACGAGCACCGACTCTGTTAATTGTCGGCACATTAGTTGCCAGCGTCTTTAGTACTTCTCTTTTTCTCGGTGAGGCCGGGTTCACCTATGACGGCCAATTGGGGCCCTATATATTAATGCCCGGCATAGCGGTTATTGGCTATGTATACGGTGCAATATTTTTCGGTACCTTTTTACGCCGAAGCCGCGCACATACGGTGGCAGACTTCTTTGGGCAGCGATTTAATAGTCACAGAGTCCAGCAGGCTGCTGGGATGACTAT
>DCBC01000083.1:1635-4619 GCA_002313335.1 Porticoccaceae bacterium UBA1117 | reverse complement strand
CTTGGTTGAGCTACACACTGTTCACTCTATATTCTGGCTCCAAGGGCGTTATTCTCACCGACACCCTCATGTTTTTATTATTTTGCGTGGCCACTGTATTTTTTGTTTTTTATATTGTTGATGGTATGGGGGGCGTTAGTCAGGCAGTGGAGGATCTCACTCAGGTAGAGAGTAAGCCAGATATCGCAGCTTGGCACGGGACCATTGGTGCTGGTACTGAGTGGCCAACGGCAACGGATTATTTGATTTGGAGTTTAATAATGGATATGTCTTGGGGCTTTGTTTATGCCGTGGGGCCCTGGCAGTCTAGTCGCCATTTAATGGCCAGAGATGAACATGTTGTCATACGCGCAGCCGTTTATGCGTGTTTTGCAGTGGCACTCATGCAGGTTCTTGTCTACGGCATAGGCGGGCTAATAAATCTTGCTAATCCTGGAATTTCGCCATCTGAGACGGTCATGATATGGGCTGCTAAAAACCTAGTACCAAGTTTTCTAGGTGCTATGTTGCTGGCCGGCATTATGGCTGCCGCGCTATCTTCGGCATCAACATTCTTATCACTTATTGGCTTCAGTGTGAGTAATGATATCGTAGTACGAAAAAAACAATTGACCCTTAATGCATCGCGGATTGCCATGTTTGTTACTGGCTTAGCTGTATTGGCACTATGTTTTATTTTCCCACCCAATGTCTTTTGGTTAATGCTGTTCATTGGGACAGTGTTCGCATCATCTTGGGGTCCGGTTGGGTTTATGAGTATCTGGAGTAAATCCATCACCGCAGATGCGGCATTTTGGGGCATAGTGACCGGGTTCTTTGGTAATGTGATTCCAGCATTACTTGAATATATAGGCGTTATTGATCTACCGAGTTATCTCAATCCTGCACTAACCGGTGCAATCATTAGCCTGATCACCATTATTTGCGTGTCAAGAACAGGGGCTGTTACTGAACAAGAAGCGCAGTATCGTGATGCCCTGCACCGCACACCTGATACCGACTATGATCTACAAAAAACCAAGACCACCATGTTGGCTCCAGCAGCCTTAATACTCTACGGCTGTGTAATGCCGTTGCTATTGATCAAGTACTACGTTATCCCTTATCAAACAGGTGTTGGTCAGTTACTCGCAGATGGCTCGGTCGATTTGACCACCGGAGAGGCCATATTGGCTATGCTGTCAGCGCCGGTCTATATAATCCTCGGCCTGGTTGTCGCCAAAGTAGTTTGGAGCAGATACAGCCCTACTCATAGCGAAGTAAGTGATGAGGTTTTACTGTAAGCTTACCCTATCTAGAAAACATGGTAGTTTCAGGTCGACAACTTAGGTCGGCCTGTCTTTTCGTTAAAAGTTCTGAACTAGATTGTTGCGGCAACCACGTGAATGCTTTGCTATTAAGTTAAAGCTCATTTGGGACCCCCAACTTCATAATACTAGCCCTTTTTAAATGAGATTATCTATGCGATCTAGTGATTATGCTGCTGATGCCGAGAAAAAAATTAACTGGAAAGTCTTCCAAATAGTCTGGCCTTATCTGCTCGAATATAGATCTCGTATCATGATTGCTTTAGCCTTTTTAGTGTTATCTAAAGGGGCGAGTATTTCAGGACCATTTTTGCTAAAAAACATTGTGGAAACACTCGGCGACAGAGGAGTCTCTGGGTTGGTGATGGTGCCTGTGGCGTTAGTCATAGCCTATGGTTTTGCTCGTTTCTCAATGATTATGCTTGGTGAGATCAGAGACACTATCTTTGGGCGCGTAACCGAACGAGCTATGAGTAAAATTGGTCTTTTAGTATTTAAGCATGTCCATAGTCTTGATTTGGACTTTCATCTGAATCGACGTACCGGTGGGTTATCGCGAGACATTGAAAGAGGCATCAATGGCATTAGCTTTTTAATGCGTTTCTTTATATTTAATATTGCTCCGACATTGCTTGAGATCGCTTTAGTTATAGGGATTTTACTGTTCAATTATGGCGTCGCCTTTGCTCTAATAACCCTGACAGCAGTTGTTCTGTATATATTTTTCTCAACGATTACCACTGACTGGCGTACCGCATTTGTTCGCGAAGCGGCGCGTGCAGACTCTGCCGCAAGCACTATTTCTATTGATAGTTTGTTAAATTATGAAACGGTTAAATATTTTACTAATGAAGAGTATGAAGCTAATCGCTACGATAAGTCTCTGCATCAGTGGGAAAAGGCAAAACGCAAAAATAGGCTGTCATTACTCGGCTTAAATGCTGGCCAGGGACTAATTATATCTATCGCCATGACATCAATGATGTGGCTGGCGGCACAGCGTGTTGCGCAAGGTAGTATGACACTGGGTGATTTTGTATTAATTAATGCTTTTATGATGCAGTTATTTATACCACTTAACTTTCTTGGGTTTGTTTATCGCGAGATCAAAGGGTCAATGGCGAACATCGAAAACATGTTTGCTTTGTTAGATCTCAAGTCTAGCGTTAAGGACTCGGCCAATGCTGCTGAGTTGGCCGTCACTAAGGGCGCTATCCATTTTAATCGTGTGTCGTTTCATTATAGAGAGGACCGCGCCATTATTAGAGATCTGAGCTTTACTATTGAGGCGGGTGAAAAAGTCGCTATTGTTGGTGCGAGTGGCGCAGGTAAGTCTACCTTGGTGAAGTTGCTGTTTCGTTTTTATGACCCCAATTCAGGCAGTATCGTTATTGATGGTCAGGACATCAGTCAAGTCAGTCAACTGAGCCTGCGCAAAGTAATTGGCATCGTGCCTCAGGATACTGTTTTGTTTAATCAAAGTATCTTTGAAAATATTCGTTACGGTGATCCAGAGGCCTCGGATGAAAATGTATTACAGGCTATCAGACTTGCGCATCTTGAAGACTTTATTGCCCAATTACCTGAGGGTTCAGGCACTGTAGTGGGAGAGCGAGGCCTGAAACTTTCAGGGGGTGAGAAGCAACGAGTCGCGATAGCTAGAACGATCCTTAAGCG
>DCBC01000083.1:0-1273 GCA_002313335.1 Porticoccaceae bacterium UBA1117 | reverse complement strand
TCCTCACTGGATAGTCAATCTGAACGCTCAATTTTGTCTGCGTTAAAGGAAATCTCTCAAGGACATACAAGCATGGTCATTGCTCATCGCCTCTCTACGGTTATTGATGCTGACAGAATCATCGTGATGGATCAGGGTGCTATGGTAGAGCAGGGCTCACATCGAAAACTTCTCGCCCAAAGAGGCCTTTACTTTGATCTGTGGAACGCACAATTAAGAGAGCACAACTAGCAGTACTTGACCCCAAACTAGTGTCTTTGCAATTTTTGTGTTCAGCTTATGTACTGTCTCATGGCGGGAAAAGGCTTACACTATGTTCACTAATTGATATTAGAGGCCACATTAAGCTGTACTAGTGCATATAGTTTTAGATTAACGCCCTGCTAACACGTAAGAAATCTCTCTCAGGCCTTCGGCCTTTAACACTCAAAACTCTGATAGATACGCGCCTTGAGGCGTAGATATTAGAAGCTAGAATTTTCTAAACGTCGGAACTACCTGCTTTTGGATCAGCGTTAAAAATGATGGCCGCATTCCTCTGCAGCAAAAAGTCCGCAGGATACAAACCAGCTTCCATTGCTGAAATTAGGGTTTCTGAGTCATAGACTTTATCGAAAACCCCAAGGTTATCAAAAATAGCCATGGAACCCCAAGATAGCGCTAAGACAATTGCAATATGCGGTTTTGCTTTTGGAAAAGTGATTTTTCTTAATTTAGATATAACCGCCAGCGTATATTTTTTATCCATTGAGTCGGGCGCAGCAACAGGTTCAGGTTTATCCGGCTTGGCCCGCTTTATCCCGAAGGAACTTATCAGGGACCCCTTGTCGGATTTGGCAGTAGGACTAAGCCCATCCATATTTCGAGTGGCCGTTATGTTTCTCAATTTATTACTCCATCTTTAATAAAGTGCATTAATATGATATCACAAAAACCACACAGATTCGCTTAGGCATAAACAATGATCCAACTGTAGTAGTAGAGCATTGCGAGCAGGGGAATGGCTAAAATTCCGGCAACAATTTTTACAGTGATTTCAGCCCCATGGCTTTTGTATCGGATTTGATTTTTCATGTGCTCCTCAACCAATTAATGAACGGTCAATATCAATGGACTAGCATTTTTAGCCGTTTACTGCTGCTAACACGAATCATTATCATTTACATTTAGGCGGAAGTCAAATACACTGATGAAAAATATGCTGATTAGCGTTGAACAGATTCGGAGAGTTCTGCTGGTAACCAAGCATGCTCAGTTCATCAGGTTAGACCCA
>DCBC01000089.1 GCA_002313335.1 Porticoccaceae bacterium UBA1117 | reverse complement strand
CTTCATTTTTTACTTCATCTATAGATTCTTTCATAAAAACCTCTTTTTATTGACTACTTATAGGTACCTCATAGTGCGTGTGCAACAAGTGTGTAAATCACCGACCACTCTGCACGTTTTTTCTATGCTTGTGTACCTATTGCAATTCAATAGTTTACACACTCAGAACTTGCACATCGTACGACGAAGAACGTGCTTAATCCATACACGTTCTTCTGTTCTTTCGTTCACTTGTTCTTCAGTGACAAACGTCTACCAAACTGTGCTTGCTGTTCAATTAGCGCATCTAACTCACCAAGTTCAACAGCTTCACGCACCTTAACTAGCACATCAGCAACATCAGCCTCACTCGCTAGTTCAATGGCATTCTTACCTTTCGCAAACTCTAAAGGCTTGCTGCCATAGCGTACTACTAGGTTAATCTTGCCATCAACGCTAGCAGTCCACCAACGCTTAACAGGCTTGGCAACTTCAACTTTGGTTTGTTTGCCTTCGTCATCAGTAACCCATTTATGCTGCGTGGGCGTGTAGTCTTTGTTTGTTGCTAGTTGGATTTGTTCATCTATCTTTGCCATCAACTTACGACGACGCACAGCGATTGGGTTGTTGTTAGCGAGTGGATTAAATGCAACGAAGCTAAGTGTATTAAGTACAGTCATAACAGCCTCCTAGTTAGCTAAAAGCATTGTGCTTTCAGAGTTCAAAGGCTGTCATTCGAGAAGTCTTTATTAGCACCATCAAATCACTCGACGCTCATTCAAAGAATAAAATTCAAGATAACTACAAGCTTTTTAAATGACTAAACGCTGCTTATTCACTAAATCAAAATTAAAGAAGTTAAAAAATTCTTAATCAAACATTCCACTTAAAAATCATGAATACCCTTGTTCGCAAGTCAATCAAAATAACTAGAGTACAAAATACTGCCAAAAGAATCTTAGATAAGATATTTATCCCAACCCCAATTGGTCCTAATACAAAATGTAACGGCTGTTGGTTGAATGCAATTATCAAAGATAAAGACATCAAAATTCGCAAATAACGATCATTTGCATTCATAACATATGGCACGCACAAAATAAGAAATATAAGCCGATAATCCCAATTACTCGAAAGAATGAAAGTACCAACATAAACATAGGCACCAATTAAAAACATTTGTTTTGCACGGCTATCTATCTCAGAAAAAGTTAGTCTTTTACTTAGAAATTCTAATCGCCAAGCTACTAATGCCGTGAATAGCACAAGAATAGAGATGTAATGAGCAGGAAAGTTAAAATTTAGTTTTTTTTGAAATGCAGCCGATATACTTGGAGAACCGTAACTCAACAGAGCACTAACTGGCGTACCATTTCTAATGTTTGAAAACTCTGGAAATAGCAGGATCAAAGCAATTGCTGCCACAGCGAACATCAAGAAAAATGTCTTGAAAGAACGACAAAAGGCTGGAAATGCAAGAATTGGAAATATCTTCAACAGTGTCGCCATTAACAAAGCTAGAACATAGAAACCACCACCTAAAAAAACTGAAAAATATAACAAAGAGAAAATTAAAATATCGTTATTTCCTCGTTCAACAGCAAGCAATGTTGCTCCAGAAAAGCATAGTAGTAAAAGTGTCAGTGACGGATACTGCTTTAGCATTAGAAAACAACAGCCAAGGAACAGAAGGACCATCAACGATACAAAGATTTTGAAGTGTAGTTCAATTTTTAAATTAAATATTTCAGAAATTGAAATCCAGATTGACGGGTAATTCATGCTACGACCCCAAGGATCACCAACATTATTTATCTGTGGATCAAAACCTTCGTTTAAAGAGTACAAAGCACCTTGCACCGTTCTCATGTCTGCAAACTCTGGAAAAACCGTAGGAACAACAAGTGCAGCCCATGTAGTACTCCATCCAAAGATTAAGATACTTGAAAAAATAGCAATCCAAGCAACTGTAAAGATTATTTGAGACCTTTTTGCATCAAATTCAAACATTACAAATCAAGCCTTTTAAATATGAAATTGGGCAGTTTTTTTAAGATAACCATAATCATCCACCAAAATGATGGCACATAAATTTCTGATTTCTTCTCATCAATTGCTTTCACAATCTTCTCTGCTACTGCACTGGGTTCAGCCCACAAAAGCCCTTTTGTAAACTCACTAGTCATAGGTGTATCCACAAATCCTGGCTTAATGGTTACAACTGACACGTTTGACTTATATAACCGCTGGCGCATCCCAGATGTGAAAGTAGTTACCATCGCTTTAGCCGATCCATAAACATAGTTGGTAGATCTTCCTCTATCGCCAGCAACAGAGGAAATCACGCAGATAGCTCCGCTTTTTCTAGCCTCAAATCTGTTCGCAATTAGAGTTAATATGCTGATAGTGGAAAGCGCATTAGTTTGAATCTCAGCCAAAGTTTCCTCAACACTACCCTCACACTTTATTTGATTTGAGAGTGTACCGTGCGCAATTAAAACGATGTCTACGCTACCTAGCGCATCATCAGCGACGTTAAGTAACTCTTCATGCCTACCCACATTATTGAGATCCAAGTAATATGTCGTTACCTCAGAAGCACCACGTACCTTAAGATCTGATGCTATTGTTTGAACGTGCTGCTCATTTCTGGCAACCAAGTGCATAACATCACCCTTAGCAGCCCATATCCGCGCACAGTGTTCAGCAATTGCTGATGTTGCTCCAATGATCAATACTTTCTTCATGCTAACCCTAAGCGTTTTGACTGCATCGAACTAAACTTGCCAATTGCACCATATTGTTCGCGTACTGCCTCAAATTTTTCCCAATTTGGATATGTAGCTTTAAACGTGCTTTCTTGCATTACAGCATCCTTTGTTAAGTACAGCCGTCCACCCATATCTAGTGTCATCGCTTCGAGTCTACTTACTGTCTGCATGGTTGATTCATTTAACTTAAAGTCTAAAGCTAATGTGTAGCCTTCAGTTGGAAAGGATAGAAGGCTGTCGTTGGCTTTGCCGAACTGTTTGAGTACTGCAAGGCACGAACCTTCTCCACTGTTTGCTACCTCCGTTAGGAGCTTGCGCATGTTCGCTACACCATCACTTTTCGGTATTACGCATTGGAATTGTAAAAAACCCTTTTTACCGTACATTCTGTTCCAATTACCGATTGCATCTAAGGGGTAGAAGTAGGGCATTAGCGGCACAGCGTGGTGTGGCTTAGCCTTTGCCTTATGCCAATAGATAGTATTAAATGTTTTCATCGTCATGCTATTAAGCAATGCAGCTGGAGTATTAAAAGGGACAGCGACCGGCTCTTTTAAATCAATTTCTAATCCACCTTCCTCTGCATGTTCGCCAAGCATTAGAACGCTACGCCCAAGGTTCTTCCCTTTTGCCAGACAATCAATCCATGCAACGCTATAGGTAGCGTCATTATTTTCTTCAAACAATTCACATGCTGACTCTATACAACCAGCTTTAATTGTCTTTTGGTTGATAAATGAAGATTGAATAGGAATTAGCTGAATGGTTGCACTGATAATTATGCCAGTTAACCCCATCCCTCCACATGTAGCATGAAACAGATCAGCATTTTCATGCTTCGATGAAGTTAAGAGTTCTCCAGTGCCTAGCACTAGGTTTAAAGATGTAACATGCTGTCCAAACGTGCCAGCAATATGATGATTTTTACCATGCACATCGCTTGCTATTGCACCGCCCAAAGTTACATAGCTAGTGCCAGGCGTTACTGGTAAAAACCATCCCTTAGGTACAATCACAGTCAGTATCTCTCTTAATGTAATGCCCGACTCAGCTGTAAGTTTTCCAGTGCGCTCGTCAAAATCAATAAAGTGATTGCAATAGGATGTTGCTAGCACCTTATGGGCATTAGCACTATCACCATAACTACGACCCATTCCACGAGCTAGGAGGCTTCCTTCTTGATTAACTGCTGTGCGAAGTAATGCGGCTGTAGACGGCTTCGTGCATTGAGATTCTTGTCGAGGATAATTTCCCCAACCGCTAATTGTTGTTGTCATTGTCATTGCTGACCCTCACTAATTCGGCTCACAAACACATATTTTTTGTCTAATTGGTATTTAACGTAGAAGCCAGCTGAGAGCCCAATAAAGCCGCCAACGTAACGCATAAAATCTGTATCGTAAATTATGTGGAAAGCGTATTCGGTGCCCCAGAAAATTAACGTTGTTATTACACCCATAGCGCTATAAAAAACGAACAACCGTCCATCATGTGCGAGATTGTAGCTTGTAAAATTAAATATATAACGTTTTTCTAGGACATAACGCAGTGGTAGCCCCGCAGCAGTTCCAACTAAGATAGAAACTTCAACGGAGTAAGGACCTTTGTAAACCCCAATCGATAACATTTGAGAACCAATATTGATGACAATGGAAAATACAGCAAATAGCATGTAAAGCACTGCAATTTTTACCGCTGTCAGCGCCATTAAAACGTCATCCCAATAGCCGCGTATACAAAGACAACTGCTGTAAGTGCTGCCACTACAAGACTTGCTTTATCTTTAGCTGCAAATACAATAGGGTCGTCATGCATCTCACCTCTTTCTGCTTTCAGCCAAACCCAACTCACCCAAAATAAAAGGATAGGAAGTACTAACCAGATTGCTAAGGGTTGAGCATATAACGAAACAATGTCTTCACTTTGAACGTATAGAGCCATAACCAAAGCAGAGATGTAGCCAGAAGATACTCCTAATGTCTGCAAAAGCGGCGCATCAGAAACTATGTAGCCACGTCCATGTGCGGAACTGTTGCCTTCTTGTATCTGAACTTTGAGCTCTGCATAACGCTTCACAAGCGCTAACGATAAAAATATAAATATCGAAAACGCAAGCAGCCAAAAAGAGAGTCTAACCGATACTGCTGCCGCACCAGCGATGATGCGAAGAGTGTAGAGCGTTGCGAGCGTCAAACAGTCCACTAGCACCACACGCTTGAGTGCCAATGAATAAGCAGTTGTCAGCAAAAGATAAAGTAGCAAGATCACTAAGAAGTCTGCACCGACAATTGCGCCTAACATAACACTCGATCCAATTAATAAAGGTGCAACTGCTACACCTAACGAAATTGGTAGTTTTGCCGATGCAAAAGGCCTATTCTTCTTACGTGGATGCCGCCGATCACTTTCTAAATCAAGTAAATCGTTGACTACATAAACTGATGATGCGCACAAACTAAATGAAATGAGAGCGAGAGTGAGGGTGGCAAGAGATTGAAAGTTACCAAATTGATGCGCTGCCAAAAGAGGTACAAATAACAATAAATTTTTCAGCCATTGATGCACTCTTAATGCTTTAAGCCAAACTGATAAACTGGGATTCGCTGAAGGGAAAGTTTCTGATACTGTTGCGACTTTTGTTGCTTTCGCAAGCACCGTTGCACTTGCATTGACAACGATTGCTTGTGCTGCACCAGCCCAAACTTCTAAATCTGCACTACTGTTTCCAGCATAATCGTAGCCATGCTCGCCATACTTACCCTCTAACGCCTTGCGCTTATTAGCGCTTTTTAAATTTGTATATTCGTCGCTAGCAATGAAGTCATCGAAGAGATCGAAGTGTCTACATACATTACGTGCAATTAGCTTGTTTGCTGCAGTACAAAGCACAAGTGTTTTTCCGCTCGCCTTTTGTTCTTTTAACCAATCAATGAAAGGCACGTTGTAAGGCAATGTAGTCACATCTAACACAGAGTTTTCAGCAACTTTTAATTTAAGATACGCAACACCTTTAGCCAGCCAAAATGGCAGCATAAATAGCATGAACGGCTTGCTTCGAGCTAGTACCAAAACCGCTTCGTGTAGCGTATCAGTAAGCGTAAGAGTGCCATCCAAATCGACAGCAATTACTTTAGTTTCAACCATTTTCAAAAACTCAATTAAATTAATGATTTATTTTTTACGTGAAACAAATGTGTAAGTAATTAAACTTTTTAATTCAATGACTTACACTTAAATAACTACTCCCACTCAATAGTTGCCGGCGGTTTACTAGAAACATCATAGGTTACGCGAGAGACTTCGGTAATTTCGTTGATAATGCGGTTAGAAACTTTTTCCAAGAGCTCATAAGGCAGATGCGCCCATCTAGCCGTCATAAAATCAATAGTTTCTACTGCACGTAATGCAATGACCCACTCATAGCGCCGCGCATCACCAACTACACCGACAGATTTAATCGGTAGGAATACGGCAAAGGCTTGACTGGTTTTTTGATACCAGCCGGAGTTATGCAGCTCTTCAATAAAGATGGCATCGGCTTCTCTAAGGATATCAGCATATTCCTTTTTAACTTCTCCCAGGATACGGACGCCCAAACCAGGGCCAGGGAATGGATGACGATAGACCATATCGTAGGGCAGCCCAAGCTCAACACCAATTTTACGTACTTCATCTTTAAACAATTCGCGTAGTGGCTCAACCAGATCAAGGGCCATATCATCTGGCAAGCCACCCACATTGTGGTGAGATTTAATGACGTGCGCCTTACCCGTTTTGGAGGCCGCTGACTCAATAACATCAGGGTAAATAGTGCCTTGAGCTAAAAAGTTGACGTTATCAATTTTATTGGACTCTTCATCAAAAATTTCGATGAATGTATTACCAATAACTTTACGCTTAGCCTCTGGATCACTAACACCCACTAAACCATTTAAAAACTTGTCTTGGGCATTGGCACGAATTACCTTTACACCCATATTCTTGGCGAACATCTCCATCACTGCGTCGCCTTCATTTTTACGTAACAGGCCGTTATCAACAAAGACGCACGTTAACTGATCACCAATAGCCTTATGCAGCAGCGCGGCAACTACAGAGGAATCAACGCCGCCTGAGAGACCCAGTAGGACATGACTGTCACCCACCTGCTGTTGAACTCGAGTAATTTGATCTTCAATAATGGCGGCAGCAGTCCAGAGTGGCTCGCAACCGCAAATTTCTAGAGCAAAGTGCTGGAAGATGTTTTCGCCTTGCAGGGTGTGGGTCACTTCAGGATGGAATTGAATACCATAAAATTTCTTTTCTTCGTTAACCATCCCAGCAATCGGACATGACTCTGTAGAGGCCATTAAACTGAAGCCTTCAGGCATAGCCACAACTTTGTCTCCATGGCTCATCCATACATCTAACAATGCAGCCCCACCAGTATTGGCATGGTCATTAAGATCACCCAGTAAAGCAGACACACCCTCCACTTTCACTTGGGCATAGCCGAACTCTCGAACATCAGAGGTAGCAACCTCTCCACCTAACTGGCCGGCCATTGTCTGCATGCCATAGCAAATGCCAAGCACCGGCAATCCCATTGTAAACACGCAGTCTGGTGCTCTAGGTGCGCTAGCCCCTCCAGTAACCGACTCAGGACCACCGGATAGAATGAATCCTTGGGGATTAAATTCGCGTATTTCTTCTTCTGTAATATCCCAGGCTCTGATTTCAGAGAACACACCAATCTCACGCACACGACGGGCAATTAACTGGGTATATTGAGAACCAAAATCAAGAATAAGAATTTTTTGCGAATGTAGATCTATCATTAGTTGCCCTTAAAGTAAAAAGGCTAGACTAACCAGCCCAGCCCTTCATTAAACATTATGTAATCACTCGCTACCGCTAGCCTTATCGTCCGCCTGCTGGGTAGTTAGGTGCTTCTTTGGTAATCTGAACATCGTGCACATGACTCTCGCCCATGCCCGCAGAGGTCACTCGCACAAATTCGGGTTTAGTGCGCATTTGCTCGATCGTTGTACAACCGGTGTATCCCATGGCAGAACGCAAACCACCCATCATTTGATGAATAATATTGGATACTGGCCCCTTATAAGGCACTCGGCCTTCAATACCTTCTGGTACTAATTTTTCAACAGCACTAGCATCTTGGAAGTAACGGTCACTTGATCCCATAGAATGCGACATAGCACCTAAAGAACCCATACCTCGATAATTTTTATAAGAGCGACCTTGGAACATTTCAATTTCGCCTGGTGCTTCCTCAGTACCGGCTAGCATGGAGCCCATCATCACCGAACTTGCACCGGCAACAATAGCTTTTGCCATGTCGCCAGAGTAACGAATTCCACCATCGGCAATAACAGGTACGCCGGTCCCTTTTAGGGCCTCTACCGCATTAGCAATTGCGGTGACTTGAGGTACGCCAATTCCAGTAACAATGCGTGTTGTACAAATGGACCCTGGCCCGATGCCAACCTTAACGCCGTCTGCTCCAGCATCAACTAGTGCTCTAGCACCCTCGCCAGTCGCTACGTTGCCCCCAATCACTTGCACATCTGGGAAATGCTTTTTGATCCACCTTACTCGGTTTAATACATTCATCGAGTGCCCATGGGCAGTATCTACTACAAGAACATCAACATTGGCATGAATCAGGGCTTCTATACGCTCATCGGTCCCTTCACCAACACTAACTGAGGCGCCAACAATTAAACGACCCTGATCATCTTTACAGGCATGGGGATATTGTTCAGCTTTATCAATGTCGGTAACTGTAATTAGGCCCTTCAACTCAAAGGCATCATTAATCACCATGACTTTTTCTATTCTGTGCTTATGAAGTAGTGCTCTTACCTCATCAGCACCAGCGCCTTCTTTTACAGTAACTAATCGATCTTTAGGCGTCATTACTGAGGTTACACAGGCGCTCATATCGGTCGCAAAACGCACATCTCGGCGCGTCACGATCCCTACTAGGTTACCGTTCTCAAGAATGGGGACACCCGAAATATTATTCGCCATAGTGAGCGCATGTAACTGCTCTAACGTGGCCGATGATTCGATAGTGAAGGGATCTTTAACCACACCACTCTCATACTTTTTGACCGCCCAAACTTCTCTGGCTTGATCCTCAATTGTCATACTCTTATGAACAATACCAACACCCCCTTCTTGCGCAATAGCAATAGCTAAGCGCGATTCAGTGACGGTATCCATAGCCGCTGAAACCAGCGGGATATTCATGGTAATGCCACGTGTTAGCTGAGAGCGGGTGGTCACATCTTTTGCAGTGACGTCAGAATACCCTGGGACGAGAAGGACGTCGTCAAAGGTGAGTGCTTCGTTAGAGATTCGTAGCATAATGAACGCTTACCTCGGCATTCTCAATTAGAGAGTACTCAATAGGGTTTAAAAAATAAGCGGTGAATTATATGCCTCAGGGGCTATAAGGTAAACATTTATTTGACACTAGCGCTATTAGGTTAAACGGTGATAAAGCACTGATTTTGATATTTTTTTTACGTCCTGTACAAAAAATAGATCGAAATAGAATGCTTAAATTAGTTACCTTCCGCTACCCATTTCACTACAATGTGGGGATGCCTAAAGATACCCATGATCGCCAAATTTTTACCGTAAGTGAACTCAATCGCACTGTACGTCAATTACTTGAAAGTACGCTCCCCCTGTTATGGGTAGAAGGCGAAATTTCAAATTTTGCTCGCCCAAGCTCAGGTCATTGGTATCTAACGCTTAAAGATCAGAACGCGCAGGTTCGCTGCGCCATGTTCAAAAACAGTAATATGCGCGTTAACTTTAAACCAGGCAATGGCATTTCAGTCCTAGTGCGCTGCAGAGTGGGCCTGTACGAGGGGCGTGGTGACTATCAGCTCATCATTGAACATATGGAAGAAGCTGGCTTTGGTGCACTACAGCGCCAATTTGATCAACTAAAAGCCAAACTCGCTAATGAGGGCTTATTTGATCAGACCCACAAACAAGCCATACCACGATCAATTAATCATGTTGGTGTTGTAACCTCCTCCACAGGTGCGGCATTTAAAGATATTCTTTCTGTTTTAGAACGCAGATTTCCAAGCATCAAAGTCACGCTTTTCCCTACCGCAGTGCAAGGCGACCAAGCCGCCAGTCAAATAGTCGCAGCAATAGCGAATGCCAATGATCGCTGTGATGTTTTAATTGTTGGTCGCGGTGGTGGCTCTTTAGAAGATTTATGGCCGTTCAATGAAGAGTCGGTAGCTCGTGCTATCTTTCATAGCAAAATTCCCGTGGTTAGTGCCGTAGGTCATGAAATTGACTTTACCATTGCCGACTTTGTTGCAGATCTTCGTGCGCCCACACCCTCTGCCGCAGCCGAATTAGTCAGTTTAGACGGCGATGAATTAATGGCTCAATTTGCCGGACTAGAAACATTACTGGCCAACTCAATAAGCCGGCGATTAAAAAGTTTAGGCCAAAAAACTGTCGATTTACGCAATCGCCTGCAACATCCGGGACGAAAGCTTCAAGAGCAAGCACAGCATCTGGATCACTTAGATATTCGCTTGAGGCGTTCAATACAAGGCATGGTACAAGTCTATCGTCATCAAACTATCTTGAGTCGAGATCGTTTGTTGCGCCAGCACCCACGAGATGCGTTAGCACGGCAAAAGCAGCATGTTCAGAGCGCAGTTTTACAGCTATCCAAAGTAGTTAACCAGCAGCTCAAGGAAAAAGTGAGTCATACCGAACAAACACTGCATCTGCTGGACGCGGTGAGTCCGCTTAAAATACTCGGCCGCGGTTTTTCAGTTATCCGTGATGCTAACAATCAAGTCATAAAGAGTATTACATCGGTTAGTAAGGGAGAAAATCTCAGGGCGCGACTAACCGATGGAGAGCTTCATATTGAAGTCACTAAAACCACAGCCACTGACGTCTCAAGAAATAGCTGACCCATTGTTATGCGCCTAAAGCCTGATTAAGATCCGCTAAGATGTCATCGACACATTCAAGACCAACCGAAATTCTAATCAGCCCTTGCGTGATACCGTGCATTTCTTGCTGTTCTGGTGAGTAGGTAGAATGAGTCATGCTGGCAGGATGCTGAATTAACGTTTCAGCATCGCCCAAACTAACCGCTCGCTTGATTAACTGCAGTGCATTGAGCGTCTTTACCGCGCCCCTGAAGCCGGCTTTGAGCTCAAAAGCAATCATGCCACCAAATCCATCCATCTGTCGCTTTGCTAATTGATGGCCTGAATCACTAGGAAGCCCAGGATAATAGGTGCTCTCAACCGCAGAGTGAGCCTCGAGCATTTCAGCGACAATCTGTGCATTTTGACAGTGTCTCTCCATACGTAGCTGTAGGGTTTTAATACCTCTCAACACTAGAAATACGTTGATGGGGGAAATAACGGCCCCAGTCATATCTTTGAGTCCGTGGAGTCTTATATTTTCTATCATATTAGTTCGACCCACTACAGCTCCAGCGATTAAATCGCCGTGGCCACCCAGATATTTAGTCGCCGAGTGGACCACAATATCAGCACCCATGGTAAGCGGCCTCTGCAAAGCCGGCGTGCAGTAGGTGTTATCAACAACAATCTGAATGTCATTGGAGTAATCTTTGACTAAAATACTTATTTGGTGAATATCAAGTATACGCATCGATGGATTTACCGGGCTCTCAAAATACACAACTCGGGTATTAGACTGCAGCGCAGCATTGATCTCATCATGCTTAGTAAAGTCAACATAGGTCACTTCAATGCCAAATTTCTTCAGCCCATGCTCCATGAAAGAGAAGGTACATCCGTACACAGTTTTGTCCACTAACACATGGTCACCGGGGGACACTATTGTCCAAAAGGTTGCACTGATAGCCCCCATGCCCGACGCCGTCGCCAAAGCGGCCTCTCCGTCTTCAAGATCTGCTAGGCGTGTTTCTAGAACCGCTTGGGTCGGATTTGATATGCGGCTGTAAAAATGACCTGACTCTTCACCAGAAAATCGCGCTGCGCCCTGCTCTACTGTGTCAAAACAAAACGTTGATGTCATGTAGATAGGGGGGTTGAGTGACCCCTGATTTTCAGATGATTGATAACCGCTATGTACCGCCCTAGTTGAAAAAGCTAATTTTTTATTTCTATCCATTTAAACTTACCCTGTCATCAGCGTGGTAGTTTTAAATTATAACGTCACAAATTGAGCTTTTTCTCTCTTATAAAACCTTCATTTACATCTATAATAGCGACTTAGTGTAACTTTTTTCTTTTTTGAGGCTATATATGTCAATACCACAACTAGACCGTATCGATCGACGGATTCTTCAAGAACTTCAAGCGGATGGTAGCCTGACTAATCTAGACTTGTCAGAGCGGATTGGACTATCGCCATCGCCCTGTGCGCGACGGGTAAAAATGCTCCAAGAAGCAGGCATTATAAATCGCCAGATCACTCTGCTTAATCAAGACCAGTTGGGCCTACCAATCAGTATTTATGTCATGGTCTGTCTTGAAAACCAAGAGTCTGCTCGACTAGAGAATTTCGACAGATGTATAAGTGCCTGGCCTGAGGTATTAGAGTGCTCGCTAATCACGGGCAGTGACGCTGATTACTTACTAAAAGTAGTCATGCCAGATATGGACTATTACCAGCGATTTTTGCTAAAAAAGCTTAATCTAGTAGACGGAGTAAGAAGTATTAAAACCAGCTTTGTGTTACGCAAGGTAGTTCAGCGTACCGAGCTACCTTTGGATCATATCAAGTAAAGGAAGAGCAAATTAATCGTTTCTTTTGCTGTATTTGACAATTTTTTTACGCTTCATCCCAGCACGATCGTTAGCAGTGACGGCCTTATTTTTATAAGGATTTTCTCCGGTACGATATTCAACTCTCACCGGGGTTCCGTGCAGACCTAGTTCACGACGGAAAATTTTCTCCAGATAACGGGTATATTGTGCCGGTACTGCATCTGTCTGATTGCCATGAATAATAATAACCGGAGGATTGCGACCTCCAGCGTGAGCAAAGCGTAACTTAACACGTCGCCCATGCACCAACGGTGGCTGATGCTCTTCAACCGCACCTTCCAATACTTTGGTCAGGCGCGAGGCGCTCAATGCGTCAGTCGCCGCTCTATAAGCGGCACCGATGGAGTCATAAAGGTTACCAACCCCCGTTCCATGTAGGGCAGAGATAAAGTGGACGTCAGCAAAATCAGCAAATTGTAAGCGACGTTTTATCTCTACTTTAATGTGGTCTCGCTTATCCGGATCAAGTCCATCCCACTTATTGATACCAATCACCAAACCACGCCCAGCATCAATGACAGAGCCCATCAGATGGAGGTCTTGATCTACCAAGCCTTCATGGGCATCAACCATTAGAACAACAACATTAGCATCATCAATAGCTTGAAGGGTTTTAACAATCGAGAATTTCTCAATAGCAAGCTTCACATTTTTGCGCTTTCGAATGCCGGCTGTATCAATTAGCGTGTAGTTCTGCCCATGACGCTCAAAATCGATGTAAATACTATCCCGGGTGGTCCCTGGTTCGTCAAAAACAACCACGCGGTCTTCGCCTAAGAGGCGGTTAACTAAGGTAGATTTACCCACATTAGGGCGGCCAACAACGCCAATCCTGATGCTATTGGAGCCATCATCCTCAGGCTCAATATATTCCGGATAAGGTGCTAACACCTCCTCCATCATTGAGCGTACGCCACGACCGTGAGTTGCTGTAGTGGGGTACATACCAGAGAAGCCCATCTGA
>DCBC01000099.1:2108-4615 GCA_002313335.1 Porticoccaceae bacterium UBA1117 | reverse complement strand
ATCTAATCCGCGTGGAGTCTTTTCTTGGCTCACGGGCTCTTCATTGCTCAGCAACGAACTCTGTTGTGCTAAATTAAGCGCACTTGGCTTTCTCTCAGATGCAGATGATGGATCTTTCATCAACAGCGCTATCAATTCAGCGTCTACTCCTTGAGATTGTGCAAATTCTTCTATCACATCATTTGTTGGCTCATCTCCCCCAACAAGTAATAACATACCTCCCCGTAAGCTTTTACTTTCCAGGGTTATCAATGGCGCAGAGTTATTCGGCAGAGTCTCGCCATATTCTGACTTTCTTATGCCGCTTTCTGGCGTAGCGACTTTATTAATACCTTGTTTAAAAAGCTTGTTGAATTCTTGGCTTTGAACAGTCTCAGAACCCGTATGGTGCCCTGTTGTCTTTGAATTGTGCGCGGTTACTGGTAGGCCTTTGCTGACCGTTAGTCTCGTCAAATCAACCATAAAATTCATTCTCCATTTAGTTCTTTTCTACGATGTTTGTTTGGTAGCAAGACATGTGCCAACATCTCATTAAGGAGGTTATTGCCTAAGGTTAAATTGCGCGATGGATTGAAGTTCAGACTCACGGTTTTCGATCATCTCCATCTTTTGAGTTTGGTTTTCTTTCTCTCTTTGGACTAAAAAATCGGCTTTCAATTTTTGTTGATTCGCTAATATTAGATTTTTTTTAGCCTCACAGTAATGGCTTTCAACATTCATATACTCATGAGAAGTTCGATTTTGAAGGTCCATTAGCTGAGCAATAAATTTTCTGCAGTTATCTATCTCTCCGCTGACGAGATTACCCCGTAGCGCTGTAACCTGATTGGAATACTCCACCAAGAGATCTGCTATTTTACTTTGCCTAGCTATAATTTTACGTTTCAGCTGAGCCGTCTTCTTTAAGCTAGCTTCTGCCCTAAGCGCCTCATCGTTGGCTTGCAAAGCGAGTACCTGCCATACCGAATGACTATTTTTATCCATTAGGCTTGCTCCATTAGTTGTTGAAGTAACTCTTGGCTTTTCTCTAAACTAACGGCCGTTTCACTGTCTTGTTGTAATAACTCGTTTATCTTAGATCTAAGCTGGATCGCCATATCAATGTCTACATCCACTCCTACTTCATAGGCTCCCACCTGAATAAGGTCTTTATTCTGTTGGTATAGTGTCCAAAGATTTCGCAATCGGTTGGCATTGTGTTGTAACTCTGGTGTCAACAAGCTGTTCATGATCCGAGAAATTGAGCCCGTCAGATCGATTGCCGGATAGTGTGCTGCGTCCGCTAGCTCTCTTGCTAACATAACTTGTCCATCTAATGACGCTCGAGCAATATCAACAATAGGATCAGAACGGTCATCTCCCTCAGCGAGAACCGTGTAAATAGCGGTGATTGCTCCGACACCATTTCGCCCTACCCCCGCCCTTTCTATTAGCTTGGGCAGCAGTGCAAAAACCGACGGGGGATAACCTTTAGCGGTAGGTGGCTCGCCAATGGCCAATCCCACTTCGCGTTGAGCATGGGCTACTCGCGTTAAACTGTCACAAAGCAACAGCACGTTCTGTCCTCGGTCCCTAAAATATTCTGCAATCAAATGGGTCAGGCTCGCGGCCTTTAATCGAATAACCGGCGACTCATTCGCTGGCGAGGCCACAATAATTGCCTTCTTCAACCCCTCTTCTCCGAGGGTTTGGTGGACAAATTCCTGGACCTCTCTCCCTCGCTCACCAATAAGGCCTATTACAACAACATCAGCCTCTGTATTGCGCGTGAGCATGCCCATGAGCATGCTTTTTCCTACTCCAGAACCCGCAACTAAACCAATGCGCTGGCCTTGCCCAAGAGTCAGGCAAGTATTAATCGCCTTGATACCAGTATCAAGAATCTTATTAATAGAGCCTCGCTCCATTGGATTAATCTGTGTCCCCTCTAGACTTCTATACTCACTGTACTGAATGGGTCCCTTACCATCTATCGGGCTCCCCAGCCCATTAACAACTCTTCCAAGAAGCTCTGTGCCCAGGCCTCCTTTGCTAGTAGTGGAGCGAACCCATATACGGGCCCCAGGGCCGATACCTGCAGGCTCTGTAAATGGCATTAAATACAGAGTTTCTCCGTTAAATCCCACTACTTGAGCGTCTATAAAAGTGTCTGACTCCAGATGCTCGATCTGACAGTGCGCGCCTAAAGGCGCGGCAAGTCCATTAGCCTCAAGTGTCAAACCAACGACTCTGACTATCTTCCCGCTGATGTTAGTGTTGGGCGCTCTCAACTGTGGAATTAACCGCTCTACTTGTGCTGAAAAATTATCCATCTTCTGCTTCATCCAAGGGTTTTTGAGGCTCATTGTCTAAATGGCTATTCAGCACTTGAGGCTGATTATCATTTTTTCTTTTTTCGCGTAACTCCTTATTAGCGTTTGATACACTCACGCTGTCTGTCGGGACTGAGGCGAAAAGACTCTCCGATAGAACATCTAGTCTATGCTCTATCAGGTCCTCAACAGCGC
>DCBC01000099.1:0-1715 GCA_002313335.1 Porticoccaceae bacterium UBA1117 | reverse complement strand
CAAATCTTCAGCCAAATTCGAACATACCTTTTCCAAGTCTTGAGGATTAAGGGTCATCACTATAGGAGATGGTCCTTTTTGTTGAATTTCTTCTAATACTCCTCGAATCAGCCTTTCAATAGCGGCGCTTGAGAAACTTAACTCTCCTCGCACTAGTTGCTTCGCTATATGTAAGGACAGGGTTTTTAATGGTTCAAAAAAAGTCGTTGCCTTTTGCTGTTCCTGATAAATACTTTGGGTGAGTGCTGAGAACGTTTTTCGTGTGCTCTCCCATTTTCGTTCTACCTCCTCAGCACCTCGCCAATAGCCGTTTTCAAAAGCATCCTGCTTAGCTTGATCAAAAACCGCCATAGAGACTGTCAGCACCTCAGGTTCTGGTACTTCCTTGTTTGTTGTATCTAAATCTTCTTTTGGTGGCTCGGGGGCCTCTGTTACGGCATCTATTTCTTCAACTGACTCTGAAATTTCTAAGTTTTGTGCTTCCCATTTTTCAAACTCCGCACCAGCTACGCCATTCGGCCATGACAAAGGAGTAAAATCTGTAGATGCTTTGTTGTCCATCAACAATTCGTTTGGACGCCAACTTGGAAATATTTCTTTATTAGACAAAGTCATTGCCATTACCAACAAACACTATTTCACCATCGTCGGCTAACTTTCGGGCAATCCGCAAAATATTTTTCTGGGCAGCCTCAACTTCGGTAATCCGAATTGGCCCTTTAGCCTCCAAATCATCCAAGAACAACAGCCGAGCACGGTCTGACATGTTGTCTAAGAAATTTGACTTGGTGGCATCGTCCGCGCCTCTGATCGCAGCCATTAACACCTCGCTGCCAACCGCTGACAACAGCTTCTGGATACCTTTGTTGTCCACCTCCGCTAAATCATCAAACGTCAGCATCTTATCTTGAATTTGTGTTGCCACCGCTTCGTCGGTGATAGCCATAGCACCCATAACGCTTGCGACCACATCAGCATTTGTAAAGTTCATGATAGTTGCTGCAGATTCAATACCTCCAACACTCGTAGATTGCGCAGATGTTTGGGAAAATTGCTGGGTCATCATCCCCTCAAGCTCTCGCATAGCCGCGGGCTGAATAGCCTCCATGGTGGCTACGCGGCGAACAACGTCAACGCGACTTTTCTCAGGCAGCAATGCTAAAACCTGTGCCGCAATATCGGCTTCGAGGACTGACAATATAATGGCCGATATTTGCGGGTGTTCTCCGCTAATGATTTCAGCAATAGAGCGGGCATCCATCCACTGTAAGATTTCTAATCCCTTATTAGAGGTTGCCGGCATTATCTTGCGGAGCACCGTGCCTGCTTTCTCTACACCCAACCCGCGATTGAGAACATTTTGCACATAGTCCTGGTTGCCAACACCCAGGCTCGTCTGATCTTCCAATGTAGATAAAAACTCATCAAGGACTTTGTTCACTAAGCCTTGTGATAAGCTAGATGCCTCTACCATTGATTCGCCTATGGTGCTAACTTCTCTGGGCTCTAAAAATTGAACAATCGTTGATGCCTGATCCTCTCCAAGTAACAGCATAATGACTGCCGCGCGTTGGCTGCCTGTCATGTTTTTATAGGCGGTATCTATTGCCTCTTGTTGCAGGTTGTCCGCTTTTTCTTCCGCCACCTTCTTCTTTGCCATTTTAGTGTTATCCCTGCGGTTATTTGTTTTGGATCATGTTCTTTAATAAATTAGC
>DCBC01000135.1:3671-14364 GCA_002313335.1 Porticoccaceae bacterium UBA1117 | reverse complement strand
CAGGCGCTGGTTATCAGTCCAAATGGCCATCAACAGGGCTATCCTCTGGAGTCAACGCTCCCACAAGCAACTACCAGGGTCTCTATTCGACTAACGTCGAGGATAGTGATGAAGCTGAAGTGCCACCACTTGGCTTCGCCGTCGCTCAGTTAAAAGGGATCTTTATCCTCGCTGAAAATAGTCATGGTCTGATCATTGTGGATATGCATGCTGCCCACGAACGAATTACCTATGAACGTATGAAAAATGCCTTTGATCTGCAGGGCTTAGTCTCTCAGCCGCTACTGGTTCCGGAAAACTTAGCGGTTAGTCAGCGAGAGGCTGACGCAGTAGAGTCTAATCAGGCGGTGTTTACCCAGCTCGGATTCGGTGTTGAACGTGCCGCGAGTGAAAGTATTATTGTTCGCGAGATTCCAGCTATTTTACGTGGTTCAGAGGTTGAGAAACTGCTGAGAGATGTGCTGTCAGATCTCCTTGAGCATGGCAGTTCAGAGCGGATTCGTGATCATATTAATGAAATTTTGTCGACTATGGCGTGTCACGGATCAGTGCGAGCAAACCGTAGGTTAACCCTACCTGAGATGAATGCCTTATTGAGAGATATGGAGATTACCGAGCGCAGTGGGCAATGCAATCATGGTCGACCTACTTGGTCGCAACTGACGGTAGAGGAACTTGATAAACTGTTCCTTCGCGGACGTTAGGTAGTTCTTTAATGGCTTCCATAGTATTACCGCTGGCTATTTTCATAATGGGTCCGACTGCCTCAGGTAAGACTGATTTAGCAATATCGTTGAGAAAACATTTACCTGTAGATATTGTTAGTGTTGATTCTGCGCAGGTCTATCGCCAACTAGATATTGGCAGTGCCAAACCTGATGCCATTACTCTGGCTGACCATCCCCACCGATTAATTGATATTAGAGACCCAGTTGATGCCTATAGCGTTGCGGAATTCTTAAAAGATGCTACGGAGCAAATGGCCGAAATAACTGCTGCGGGTCGAATACCCCTATTAGTGGGTGGCTCTATGCTTTACTTTAAAATACTACTGGACGGCTTATCTGATTTGCCGGAGGCAGACCAGGGTGTACGCGATCAAATACAGCACCGTGCAGATGAGTTTGGTTGGCCGAGTTTATACGATGAGCTGCAGCAGATTGATCCGGTGACCGCAGCTAAACTGCACCCGAATCACTCTCAACGTATTCAGCGAGCCTTGGAGGTTCATCAACTGACAGGCGTATCGATGTCAGATTTACAGGCCGCGTCAAGTAATGATAGTGTTTTAGACCACTATAATGTTCTGCAATTTAGCCTGATATTTAATGATCGCTCGTTGTTACATCGGCGAATTGAACAGCGCTTTAAACAGATGATGACTAATGGGCTTCTTGCAGAGGTTAGAGGCCTGCATGGGCGTGAGGATTTGCATACTGATTTGCCATCCATGCGAGCGGCTGGTTATCAACAAATTTGGCAATACCTTGATGGCCACTGTAGTCTAGAGGAGGCTGTAGAGAAAAGTATTATTGCTAGTCGCCAGTTAGCTAAACGCCAAATAACCTGGTTACGAAATTGGCCTGAGGTGCACGAAATTCAGGTAGATGATGGACAAACCTACATCAGTTTAGAAAATAGTTGTAATCAGTGCTTGAAAATACTGAGCCAGCACTCCATATTGGGTTCATGACAGTTAAAACCTGTCACAGTTAGTGGACCGCAATCCTACTAGCGTTTTTTGCTGCGATTATTGCAGCCTATATTGAATTTTCAATAACAAGGAGAAGTCCCATGTCAAAAGGGCATAATCTGCAGGATCCTTTTCTGAATGTCCTAAGAAAAGAGAGAGTCCCCGTCGCAATATTCCTAGTGAACGGTATAAAACTTCAAGGCCAAGTCGAATCGTTCGATCAGTTTGTTGTTCTTTTGAAGAACACCGTAAGTCAAATGGTCTATAAACATGCTATTTCGACTATCGTGCCATCGAGAGTCGTCCGCTTGCCTACCAGTGGAAGTGATCAGGCTGAAATTTCAGATGAGGAATCTGGAAATAACGGGGATGAAAACTACTAACCTGTGGCCCTATTCTTTGAACGACCCAAGACAGGCGAAACTGCGGTTCTAGTTCATATTAAACTTAACAGTGAATCAGAGCCTGAAGATCCAAGAGAATTCGAAGAGCTTGTTATTGCCGCTGGTGGCGATCCTGTGGACTTCATAACAGGCTCTAGGCAGTCTCCTAGCGCAAAGTTTTTTGTGGGTACTGGAAAGGTTGATGAAATTGGTGCTGTTGTTAAGGGGGCCGGTGCGGAGCTGGTTATTTTTAATCATAATTTAACACCCAGCCAGGAGCGTAATCTTGAGGCTGAATTGCAGTGTAGGGTACTTGATAGAACGGGTCTTATTTTAGATATTTTTGCTCAACGGGCGCGCACGCATGAGGGTAAACTTCAGGTAGAGCTAGCCCAGTTGCAGCACCTTTCATCTAGGCTGGTGCGAGGCTGGACTCACCTAGAGCGTCAAAGAGGTGGTATAGGCATGCGTGGGCCTGGTGAGACGCAGCTAGAGTCAGATCGTCGAATGGTCAGAGATCGTATTAAAGCGATTGAAAAACGCCTAGACAAGGTTCGTAAGCAACGGGATCAAGGTCGCCGCAGTAGAAAACGCTCCGAAATACCAACCGTCTCTTTGGTGGGGTATACCAATGCTGGAAAGTCTACTTTGTTTAATGCAATAACCAAAGCCGATGTTTTTGTGGCAGATCAGTTGTTTGCGACCCTAGATCCAACCATGCGGAGGGTAGATGTGCATGACTTAGGGTCGGTTATTTTTGCCGATACGGTGGGCTTTATAAGCCATTTACCCCATCGATTGGTCGATGCTTTTAGAGCAACGTTGGAAGAGGCTGCTTCCGCCGATCTCTTGTTACACATCGTTGATGCGAGTGCTGAAGATAGAGCAAAAAATATAGTAAGGGTCGATGAAGTACTGAAAGAAATCGACGCGTTTAAACTGCCAACTTTGATGGTGTATAACAAAGTTGACTTGTTGGAAGAGCCAAATCCCAGGATAGAGCGTGATGCCGATGGTGTACCCACGGCAGTTTGGGTTTCAGCGCTAAGGGGTGAGGGTCTGGAGCTTTTGTTGGAGGCGGTTGTTGAAAAACTACCCAGCAGAACAATCCATAAGCATCTGATCTTGCAACCGAATCAAGGGGCTCTCAGGTCAGCTTTTTATGGTTGTAAGTCGGTGGTTTTTGAAAAGATAGACGATCAAGGCGTTATACAACTTGAAATTAAGCTTCCGGAGAGCGATTTTTTTCGCATTTTAAAGAATGCGAACTTGAAATTAGAGGATTTGGTCACAATATAACAGTTAGTGCTAAACTATTGTGATTGGAACGACCGTATATAATAAAACACTTAACTATTAAATTGAACTGGAGAATACTATGGCTTGGAATGAGCCGGGTGGTGGCAAGGACCCTTGGGGTGGTAATAGAAATGATCAAGGGCCGCCAGATATTGATGAGGCACTCAAAAAACTTAAAGAGAAACTGGCTGGTTTCGGTGGTAAGGGTGGCGGTAACGGTGGTGCTAGCTTTAAAAGCATTTTGCCAATTGCACTACTTGTATTGGCGGTCATCTGGGGTTTACTGGGTGTCTATCAAGTTGACGAAAAAGAACAGGCAGTAGTGCTACGGTTAGGAAAGTATAGTGACACGCTTGGATCAGGTCTTCACTGGTACCCCCCGTTTCTTGAGTCAGTAGTGACAGTTGGTGTTACCGAAGAGCGTCAGTATTCAACGCGCGGACTGATGCTAACTCAGGACGAAAATATTGTTGAAGTCGCCTTGTCTGTGCAATACAACATCGCCAGTGCGAAAGACTTTGTGCTGAGTATTCGAGCCCCAGAAACAAGTTTGAAACAGGCGACGGATAGCGCATTGCGACATGTGGTAGGCAGCACTGGCCTTGATGGTGTGATCTCCACTGAGCGCGAGCAAGTTGCAATTGCGACAGCCGATAAACTTCAAGATTTACTTAACCTTTACTCGAGCGGAATAAACGTGGTGAAGATAAACATTGAAGATGCAAGGCCGCCAAACGAGGTCAGAGCAGCCTATGACGATGTTATTAAGGCGCGAGAGGATTTAGAGCGGCTGGTGAATGAGGCTCAAGCTTACTCGAATGGTATTATTCCCGAAGCACGCGGTGAAGCTCAGCGGTTGAGAGAAGAAGCTCAGGGTTACATGTCTCAAGTGGTCTCTAAATCTGAGGGTGAAGCGAACCGTTTCAAAGCTTTACTGAAAGAGTATGAGAAGGCGCCGGAAGTGACCCGAGAGCGTTTGTATATCGATGCGATAGAGCAGGTAATGACCGATAGTACAAAGATTTTGTTGGATACCAAAGGTGGTAATAATATGCTCTATCTTCCGCTAGATAAGTTGGTGCAGCAGGGTAATAGTGCTACACCGAAAGGGTCTGAGACTAACAATCAGTTGATTAATCGCGTTGCTAATGAAGTGATCGAAAAATTACAACGTAATAGCGAACAAAGCCAAGGAGAGAGACGACGATGAGCAATTTATTGAAACTAGCTATCTTCTTTTTAGTAGTTCTCGTAGGTGTAAGCAACACTCTCTATGTAATCAGTGAGTTTGAGCGTGGCATCACCTTGCGATTTGGGCAGCTTATCGAGGCTGATATTGAACCTGGTCTGCACGTGAAATATCCCTTTGTTGATGATGTGCGTCGTTTTGACGCCCGAATCCTAACGGTTGATGCGCAACCTGCGAGTTTCTTCACTATTGAGAAGAAGCGTCTAATTGTCGATTCCTATGCAAAGTGGAGGATCTCTGATGTAGAAACCTACTACAAGGCTACTGGCGGTGTTGAACGGACTGCAGAGAATCGTTTGGCTAAGCGGATCAATGACGGTCTGCGTAACCAGTTTGGTACTCGAACGCTTCGCGAGGTGGTCTCTGGAGAGCGTGATCTCCTAATGAAAAATATTACCGAAGATTTGAACAGCACTGTGCTGGATAGCCTTGGTATTGAGATTGTTGATATTCGAGTGAAGCGTATTGATTTACCTCAAGAAGTTAGCGACCAAGTTTTCCGTAGAATGACTGCAGAGCGAGACAAAGAAGCTCAAGAACTACGATCTACAGGTAAGGAGCAAGCCGAAAAAATTCGAGCATCTGCGGATAGAGAGAGAACTATTGAGTTAGCCAATGCGTACCGTGATTCGGAAGAACTTAGGGGAGAAGGTGACGCGAAAGCTGCCAGTATTTATGCTGAGGCTTACCAGCAAGACGCTGAGTTTTATTCGTTCATGCGTAGTTTGAATGCGTATAAGGCAGCTTTTTCTAGCAAAGGCGATATTATGTTAGTTGAGCCTGACAGCCAGTTCTTCAAATATTTAAAGCAAAAAGAAATTGATTAAGTAGTATCCATGATTGGTGCAGGTGATTTAGTTGAGAAATCCCTGCCACATTCTGGGAGACTTTGTTAGAATTCATTAGCCGGGGAGACCCGGTTTTTTTGTGCCATGAGAAGGGCCAATTTTTATGTTAGAGGATATCGGTCGCGCTGTCGCGCTTATGCTCGTTTTTGAGGGAATTTTGCCTTTTGTTGCGCCCAAAAGATGGCGCGAAATGGCGAAGGTGTTAGCGACAATTGATGATCGATCTATGCGCTCTATTGGTCTATTCAGTATGGTAGGCGGTTTATTGCTATTGTTTATCTTTCGATGAGTTGAAGTGACAATTAAAATTAAGAGGTTATTGTGACAAATGTAGATCGTTGGTTATTGCCAGACGGTGTTGACGAGGTGCTTCCTGAGCAAGCGCATGTCGTTGAGCATCTGCGTCGCCAGATATTAGATCTATACTGTAGTTGGGGGTATGATCTTGTGATTCCGCCAATGGTCGAATTTACTGAATCACTATTAAGTGGATCCGGCAAAGATTTAGATCTAATGACTTTTCGAGTGACAGACCAGCTGAGTGGACGCATGATGGGCATTCGTGCTGATATCACGCCACAAACAGCGCGCATGGATGCTCATAGCCTTCGCCGCGAAGGTCCAAGTCGTCTTTGCTATGCAGGTACAGTGTTACATACCCGTCCAAGAGGACCACTGCAATCGCGCACGCCAATTTCTATTGGTGTAGAGCTGTTTGGTGAGACTTCGTTGTCAGCAGATATCGAAGTTATCGACCTTTTTTTACAAACGCTCACCACTTCAGGAGTCGATGATGTCTATCTTGATTTAGGGCATGTAGATATTTGTCGAGGTCTATTGAGTGAGGCGGGCCTTGATACTGAATTAGAAGATGAGTTATTTGAGCTTTTACAGCGCAAGGCACAAGCTGAATTGAGTGAATGGATTCGTCTAAATATTAAAGACGCTAGTCTGAGTGGTTGGTTAAATGCTCTACCGACCTTGGCGGGGGGTATTGAGGTACTCACCAAAGCTAAGCAGCTACTCAAGGGCTCCCCAAGAGTGGTACTTGACGCCATTGCTCAACTAGAAGGTATCGTTAGCTCGATTGCCGATAAGGGTGCGTCTGTTCACATCGATTTAGGCGAAATTCCTGGGTACCATTACCACACTGGTATTGTCTTCGCGGCTTATGTCCAGGGCTTCGGCAAAGCGCTTGGCAACGGTGGACGTTATGATCATGTGGGAGAGGCTTTTGGTCGTTCTCGTCCGGCGACGGGCTTCGCGATTGACCTCAAGTCGTTAGTCTCTGAAAGCCAATACGAAGTCAGCCCAGTCGGAGGTATTTTTGCCCCTTTCAGTAGTGACGGGGAGAGCCAAAAGCAGATCAATAGTTTGCGTAGCCGAGGCAAACGCGTGGTGCAAGGTTTTAAGGGTCAACGAATCGATCTAGACGAATTAAAATGTGACCATCAATTGGTAAAGGTTGATGGTAAATACGTGGTTCAGCATTTATCTTAATGCGGATTTCAGGATGATTTAAAATAGTCGAGTAATTTATTTTATGGGTAGAAATGTTGTAATTCTTGGTTCCCAGTGGGGAGACGAAGGTAAAGGAAAGATTGTAGACTTACTAACCGATAAGGCCTCTGTCGTTGCGCGCTTTCAAGGGGGCCACAACGCTGGCCATACTCTAGTTATTGATGGTAAAAAAACAGCACTGCACCTTATTCCTTCAGGCATCCTGCGCGAACATGTTAACTGCGTGATTGGTAATGGTGTTGTAGTTGCGCCAGATGCACTGATCAAAGAGGTTACCATGCTAGAAGAGCGTGGTATCAAGGTGCGTGGCCGGTTAAAGGTTTCTGGCTCATGCCCGTTAATTTTGCCCTACCATATTGCGCTAGATCAGGCTCGAGAAGCAGCACGTGGCAATGCTAAAATTGGTACCACTGGCCGTGGTATAGGACCTGCATATGAGGACAAAGTTGCCCGTCGTGGTTTGCGTGTCAGTGATTTTGCTAATATGGAACGCTTTGCTGTAAAGCTCAAAGAAGTACTCGATTACCACAATTTTTCTTTAACAAAGTATTACGGCGTTGATGCCGTAGATTTTGAAAAAACCCTAGCGTTGGTCAAAGAGTGGGCAGCTTTTTTGTTGCCAATGAAAGCTGATGTCACAAAGCTACTTCATGATGCTCGTGAGGCTGGTGAGAATATTTTATTTGAGGGTGCGCAAGGGTCCTTACTGGATATCGATCATGGGACTTATCCCTTCGTAACGTCCTCTAATACGACGGCAGGTAGCACCGCGACGGGAACTGGTTTTGGCCCTCTGTATCTTGATTATGTGTTGGGTATCACTAAAGCCTATACCACCAGAGTGGGTGCAGGACCGTTCCCGACGGAATTACACTGTGATATTGGGCGCTATCTTGGTGAAAAAGGCCATGAGTTTGGAACGACCACGGGTCGGGAAAGACGTTGCGGATGGTTCGATGCTGTGGCGTTGCGTCAAGCAGTTCGTGTCAACAGTATATCGGGGATATGTTTAACCAAGCTCGATGTGCTTGACGGTCTGGAAGAGATCAAAATTTGCATTGGTTATGTAGATGCCGATGGAAGAGATGCTGGGATGCCGATGCATGCCGATGATTTCGCATCTATTAAACCGGTGTATGAAACGATGCCTGGATGGACTGATGTCACAGTGGGGGCTCAGCGTTTAGAGGACTTACCACAGGCGGCTAAAAGCTACATTAACCGTATTGAAGAATTGACTGGAGCACCCGTTGACATTGTGTCAACCGGCCCCGACAGAGTCGAAACTATTGTTTTACGACATGCGTTTGCCTAGTAAACACGTGAAATATGGCAGTTTGTAGCAACGAGTAGACGGAGTCTCCGCATTCATCCTACCGCATTCTGCTTTGTGTCTATGCGTTCTCGATGTTAGGAATCATCATTATTACAATTCGATGGATTGACTAGGGCTAATGCAATAATCATTATTGCGTTTAAAATCCCTAGATTCTATACAAAGTTGAAGTGCTTTTTACATTAAGCTTTCTGCGAATGTTTTCTCGATGTTAGAAATCATCATCATTACCATTCAACGGATTGACCAGGGCTAACGTAACAATCACTATTGCGCTCAAAAGCCCTGTGTTCTATAAATAAGGTAACGTCCTTACAATTGTATGCAAAATTCCATTAGTCTTTCTCATATTTACTGTGCAGCTTATAAGATTGCCCAGAGTTCTCTGTTAAGTTAGAGGGAATGCTGAGTGGAAAAACCGAAATGTAGAGAGAAAAAATATGCGAACACCTTTACTGATAGCTGCGATATTTACGTCGATCATCTCATCGCAAGTAAATGCTGATAATACTCAGAGTTATTGGGAACCTCAGGGCAGAGCGTCTGATCATCTTAGCAGTTCATCGTCAGATGTTGATCTGCCAACGTCTATGGTTTTTTCGCTGAACGAGAGCGCTCTAATATCAACTCTCAACAAATCACTAGGTCAAGGCATCTCCGGTGGAAAAGTTTATTTGCCGAACACTGACGGTAAACTACTTCGCTTTCTTGTTCGTGAAGCATCCAACTTTTCGCCTGGTTTAGCAGCGAAATATCCGAATATCAAAGCTTACCGTGGCTATTCTTTAGATTATCCGCAGCTGAGACTCTACTTCAGTTATTCACCTTCAGGTTTAAAGGCAACATTTGTTGATGTAGGCACTAGAGTTAAAACCTCAATCGAGAAGATCTCTAAGATAGATGATCGCTATATTACATACACCCAGTTAGATGACTCTATGCCCAAACAGGCACTTTCATGCTCAACCCCAGAGCCGTCAAAAATTAGTTTGAGGTCTAAGGAAAACTCACAAGCCAGGGTAAATTTAGCGGGTGAGATGTCATCCTTAGTGCGCTTCTCTGATGAAAGTACTTTGACAACATACCGATTAGCTGTCGCTACTAATGGTCAGTACACGGCCTATCACGGCGGTACAGTTGACTCTGCTCTAGCGGCTATTAATACGACTCTAACAGCGCTCAATTTTATTTTTGAAACCGATCTTGGAATTCGATTAGAGTTGATAGATAACAACGATCTTATCGTTTACACAGATCCTGATACTGATCCTTTTCAAGATGATGCCAGTAATTTAAATGGCACTATGAATGAAGAGCTTCAAGCTACCTTGGATTCAGTAATTGGTAGCGAGGGTTATGATGTAGGTCATATTTTTAGTGGTATTGGTGGTGGCGGTAACGCGGGAGCTATTGGTGCTTTTTGTAATGATAGCGTAAAGGGAAGCGCATGGTCCGCTTCAACCCAGCCTGAGGGTAGTTATTTTGTTAATCTTGTGGCTCATGAAATGGGACATCAGTTAGGCGCTTATCACACCTTCTCAAATCGCACCGAAGGTACTGGAACGAATGTAGAGCCAGGTAGTGGCACTACCATTATGAGTTATGCGGGTATCACTGGCCCTGATGACGTGGCACTAAATGGAGATGATTACTATCACAATGTGAGTATTTTACAGGGGTTGAGTTATCTCAAAAACCAGTCATGTCACGTCAATGAAGATATTGCTAATAATGTACCAACGGTCAAAGCTCTCGCAAATTATACGATTCCAGTGGGAACGCCTTTTGTACTGACAGGGTCTGCGACCGACGTCGATGAGAGTGATGTTCTTACCTATACCTGGGAACAAGTTGATGATGGTTTAGTTCCTAGCAGCGTATTTGGTCCTGAAAACATTCAAGGTGCAAACTTTAGATCATTACCGCCCTCTGAAGATCCTACGCGTTATTTTCCCTTATTAACTAGTGTTATCTCAGGTGACTTAACTCAGTCAAGCCCTAATGTTGAATCCACTTGGGAAACGTTATCTTCGGTACCTCGTGAGTTTAACTTTGCGTTCACGGCGAGGGATAATGCAGTCGGCGGAAGCGGGGTGGCCTCTACAAGAACCCAGATTACGGTTGTGGATCGTGATGGTGCATTCTCGGTGACCTCTCAAGGCGATGGTCAGCTCTATTTGTCGGGCTCAGAGCAAACTGTTAATTGGGCAGTTGCAGGTACCAATGCTGCACCCATTCTTGCGGAGTCGGTCAATATTAGATTGTCAGCTGATGGTGGGCTGACATATCCATATTCATTGGCCGAAAATGTCAACAATGATGGAAGTCATTTAGTACAAATTCCGGACATAGTCACCTCTCAAG
>DCBC01000135.1:0-3278 GCA_002313335.1 Porticoccaceae bacterium UBA1117 | reverse complement strand
CGCGACGATATTGTGTTGACCTTCAGCGAGCTTAGTTACCCCGTTTGTAATAATGAAAGTGTCACCGGAAATTTACTTTATGAAACGTCGTCATCGTTCACTGATACGGCTATTTTCTCCTCATTAAACGCACCATCTGGGTTAACCGTTGGATTTTCTCCGTTAAGCGCGTCAGTCAATAAGACTGATGTTGAGGTCACTTTTTCAGCCAACAATGATATTGCACCTAATACTTACCCCGTTACGGTCATTGCAACATCAGATATTCGATCTCAATCTGTCACTTTCAACCTGTCGGCCTATAGCTCGGAATTTACGCCTGTCGTCTTGGTATTACCAAATGACCAGAGTTTACTTAGTGGTTTGAGGGCTAAGTTAGAATGGCAAAAACAGAATAATGCAGTTAGCTATGAGGTCGAGGTTGCTACTGATGAGAGCTTTAGTGATGTTTTCTCAAGCTCTAACGTTGATACGAACTTTATAATGATCACTGGACTGCAGCGTGAGACCAATTATTATTGGCGGGTGAGGCCTATAAATAGCTGTGGTGTATCGGATGCAGGGACTCCATTTTCCTTTACGACACCTAATTTGTTTCAAGCCCAAAATTTACCCGTTACTATTAGATCCGATGAACCTACCTCAGTGTCATCGACTATATCAATCTCCGAAAATTTGGTTATTACTGACGTTATTGTTGGTGTGGATGTCTCTCATACCTACGTTGCTGAACTGATCATTACTTTGACATCGCCTACAGGAACTATTGCCACATTGTTACCAGTAGAGACATGTTTCAACCCCGAAGATTACTCTTCGGGCGCTGATATCAACGTTGTATTTGACGATGATGGCTCAGACCTCCTATGTGGATTATCGAGCCCAGTGATCTCAGGTATTATAAGGCCTCAACTCGACACACTTGATATATTTAACAATCAAAGTACCCAGGGAGATTGGGTTTTAACTATTACAGATATTTATCCCGGAGATGGCGGCAGTCTTGACAACTTCACTTTAAAAATAACTACCGATGGTCCTTATGTCAATCGAGCGCCTATAGCGCTGCCACAGGCGGTAAAAGCCACAGCGCAAGGCAGTACTTTAATTTCTCTGGGAGCAACAGACCCAGAAAGACAACAATTAACATTTTCTTTGGTGGATACTCCTAAGCGTGGACAGCTAAGTGTCATAGCACCTACATTACTGGGCCAAAGCTATGTAACTGGCGGAGCAAGAAAGGTAGCGCTCAGTGGTGATTACGCCTATCTAGCGGCTTACACATCAGGCCTTGCCATTATAGATATTTCAGACTCGGCTAATCCAGGCGAACCCGTTTATATGGCGACAACGGGCGAGGCTTTGGGGATTGCGGTGAGAGCTAATTATGCCTATGTTGCCGATGGTGCTTCTGGGCTTCATGTTGTTGATGTGAGCGATCCGAGTAGTCCGTCGTTAGTCGGCACATTTGATACTGATGGCTATGCTTACGATGTAACACTATCTCCTGACGGTAATAAAGCATATGTTTCTGACGGTAATGCTGGACTGCACATAGTCGATGTTACTAACCCTGCAAGCCCAGTTTCTTGGGGGATCCTTAATATGGGAGGTGAGGCACTAGGCATGGTGCTATCAGAAAACGGTATCAAGGCTTACATTGCTGCTGGACAAGGGGGATTTGTTATTGCGAATGTCAGTGATGCGGCCAATCTTTATGTGTATGGCTCTTTAAGCAACTCACCCCCTGTTGAAAGTGTAGCGCTTTCATTGGATCAACGTACAGCTTATCTAGCTACTGGGCCTTATGGAATTCGGGCTGTTGATGTGAGTTATTCCTTTGAGCCAAGTTTAACAGGCGTGTTGACTACTGAGGGCTATGCGTCTGATTTGGTTCTGTCCTCTGATGGGGCCAAGGCTTATGTTGCGAATGGTACGTCCGGCCTAAAAATTATTGATATACAGAGTACAACTACTTCTGCATTGGGAGATTTCAGGGTCAGCGCTGACCTACAAACGGATACCTTGAACGTTGTGTTGTCACCTGATGGCACAAAAGCCTATTTGGCGGACCGGATTAATGGCTTGCAGATTATTGATGTAGTACCGATTATATTTTCTGCTGAAGATACTATTCCTCAAAATGTTACATACACCCATACGTCACAAGATGTGATTAGTAATGCACCAACAGATGTATTTACTTTTAAAGTTAATGATGGAGAATTTGATAGTAATTTAGCTAACATAGATCTATGGATGGACTCGTCAATCACCAATACTGCGTCATTGACCTATGTGCGAACTTCTGATGACCAGGTGACTATTACCGGGTGTGTTAGTGCATGCGAACCTAACTTGGTAATTCCAGAAACAATTGGGTTTTTCTCTTCTCCGGTTGTTGCTATTGGAGAGGGTGCCTTCGCTGACAGTGGTATTACCTCTGTAACCATACCTGGCAGTGTTACCTCTATTGGGGATTACGCTTTTGTCCTCAATTCACTCAGATCAATAACTATTACTGATAGCGTAACCGAAATTGGGGAAGATGCTTTTGCATACAATAACCTCTTGGCCGTTAGTTTTTTGGGTGATAGACCTTTAATAGCTGATGGAAGTTTTTTCGGAAACAGAGATCTTATGTTGGTGAGCTACTGTGATGGCAAGTCTGGATGGCCAGGCGGGCCTATTTCTGTTGGATCGGCAGATGTAACTCCTACGGTAGGTTGCGACTCGGTCAATCTCAATACTGATGCTCTCAACCAATTACTGGCTGCTGCTGACTCTGGAGATGCTAGCGAGGTCACAATAGCCAATTTGAACGCGATTATTGGGCTTGTAAATATTAATGCTGATAATCTTAATGCCTACCAGACCGCTATCACTTTACTAACAAGCGGGACTAGTGTCGACCAACTAAATGAACTCCAATCACTCATTAATTCAGTTAATACTGGGATCTCGTCATGCTCATCTACCCCTTATTTTGTCAACGTTACCTCGGGTAATTACCCTGCAGAGGTGAGTTGGTTGTTGGAGGATGCCTTCGGTACGATTTTGTATGAGGGCGCAGCTCCATTCAGTGGAATAATTTGTTTAAGTGATGCTCGTTATACCTTAACAATGTTCGACTCCTATGCTGACGGATGGAATGGCGCGGAGTTTGTGGTGTTGACAACCGCAGGAGATCGAGTCCTAACAAAAACGCTTAATTCCGGTAGTCAAGGAGAAGCAGCAGTCAATGTCGGTGATTATCCTAATGAGGGTCCATCAGCCGC
>DCBC01000076.1 GCA_002313335.1 Porticoccaceae bacterium UBA1117 | reverse complement strand
ACGCCCGGGACGGATCAGTCCGACAGATAAGCCCGATTTTTTTAAATTAGCCGCCTTATTAACATGCAACTTACCTTTATGAACCGTGGCTAATACCGTTATATCTTTAATTAGCATAGGGTCGACTTTAAAAGGGTTTTCTTTGAGAATAGTAAAGTTGGCAGTTTTTCCTGCTTCAATAGAACCAATCTGATCCTCTAGATTTAGGGTTCGTGCCGCTGAAATAGTGATGGCCTTCATGGCCGTATAAGTATCTACACGCTGGTCCTGGGACACCCTTTTACCACTTGAGGTTACACGATTAATCGCCGTCCAAGCCAAGGTCAGAGGTTCCATGGGCGCCATAGCAAAATCAGAGTGATACGACGTAGCCACACCGCGTTTGGCCAGGGAGTTTAAAGCGACCAAATTTTCACCTCTCTGCGCACCCAGTCCGTTTTCCGTATATTTGTCGGCTAGCGCCCATAAATAGTAAGGGTTTACTGACGCTTCCACACCCATGTCAGCAATTTGCTGTGCCATAGTATCGGTAAAATATCCCATATGATGCAATGTCAGGCGGTGGTCGTAGCGCGGATTAGCTTGCTGATCCACGGTTGCAAAATCCAGAACTTGCTGAATACCCTTGTCGCCATTGGCATGTATGTGTAGTTTGTAACCTTGGTTCCAGTAAAGACTCATTTGTTGTTGCAATACGTTCAATGGCGTCATCCATTCGCCTTGATGACCGTCTGTGTAGTCATCTTTCATTTGCATTAATTGAGAATAAATAGCCCCATCAGCGAACAGTTTGACCTGATTGGGTAAAAATTTTATGTTATCGGCACTGTAGTTAGGGAGCGTCTTAATAAAGGCTAATGCTTCTTGATTACCGCCCTTCATGGATGCGAGTTGAGTTCCATTGGGGATCAAGTAAACATCAAAAGGTGGGTTTTTCGCCATCTCGGCTTTTAAAAGAGCATATTCGGCTTCGAAGCTAAAACTCGGAAATCCTGGTTCAGCGATGGTTGTGATACCATTTTTTCTGATCAACTGAGTCATCATGCCGAGGCCTTTCATATAACTGCTACTATCTAGCAGCAGGGGTGCCATCCTAGGAGCCAGCGCCATCCATCCGCCTTCGTAAAAATGACCCTTGGCCCAATCAACTTGGGGATTACTACTAAAGTCACTTTCCGTGATTTTCATAGCATCAATGGCAGCATCGTTAAGATAAACTTCATGAAAAGATCGGTGGATTACCGCAATCGGTTGGTCAACTGAAATGCCGTTTAACAATGATCGAGATAGGTCACCATGCCAAAGTTGGTGGTAACCCCAGACAAAGAAGAGTTTTTCGGCGTCTGCATTTTCCGCCACTGACTCGGCTAAACGCTGCATATAAGCATCGTGCCCAGTGACTCCTTTTTTGGTTTCACCAGGTAAGACCCAGTCATAGGGAGCGATAATTTCATTAGGTAATATTGTTGCTGCAAGAGATGCATGGACATGAGGTTCAATAAATCCGGGCATCATAGTCCTACCATTGAGTAGTCGATGCTTTGATTTGGGATATTTGCTAATAGCCTCAGCTCTTGTGCCAACAAAAACGATATTACCCTTATCAACTACCACGGCTTCTGCATACTCAACAGATGCGCCACTCATGGTGACAATGTCACCACCAGAATAAATAGTTTTTTGTGTGTGACTGACCTTGTTAGTATCCTTACTGCACCCTGCAATCATTACAAGCACAACAATCAGATATAAATGCTTCATCCCTAACTCCTAACTAGTGACTTCATTTTTAAGCATCTATTCAAACGGATTTAAGCAGAAATAGGAAGAGGCGATGAATGAATTACTTAAAAGCCAAGATCTTCTTGAGTAACACTTACCTGAACATGATCACCTTGGATCTCAGCATTAATGAGTATCGGTCGGCAGCACACAAAGCAGTCTTCGGTGTAGATTTGAGACTCGGAGGGATCAATTAAAAGCGTGATGCTTTCCCAACAGAACGGGCAGGTTACTAACTCTTCTATAAGCTCAAAAGACATAGGTTACTCCTTTTGCCATTGGCTAATAGTAGTGGAAAAGTCTTCAGCAATAGCCCGCGCAGTCATTTTGGCCGACATCATTACACTAGGCGTTCCGGCCCCAGGTTGAGAGCTAGCACCCACCAGATATAAACCATTGATATCTTCTGAACGATTGTGCGGTCTAAAGAATGCGGATTGCGTTAACCGTGGCTCAACACCAAAACTATTACCCAAATGGCTGTTTAACGTGGTTTCAAAATAATTGGGGGTGACAAATTCACTGTGGACTAAGTTGTCCATTAGACCGGGGATATAGCCCTCATCATCCAGAAAATTGAGCACTGTGTTAGTTAATTTCGGGCCTTCAATCGACCAATCAATGCCACTACCATTATGGGGCACAGGTATAAGTGTGTAGGCAGCATGGTGGCCTTCAGGGGCTAAAGCAGGGTCAGTAATAGTGGGTACATGCAGATACTGGCTAAAGTCACTGGCCAATATTTTGCGTTTAAAAATATCAGTTAACAGCTCCTCATAACGTGGCCCAAGAATAATGTTGTGATGCCTGAGGTCTAGGTTGCCAGTATCTTTAAAACCAAAATAAACGACCAACAGCGACATTGAGTAATGCATGTTGCGCACTCGCCAATCGGGGTTCCAGCGACGATGCTTGCGGTCAATCAATTTCATGTAAGTGTGAGCATAATCAGCATTACTAATCACTGCATCGGCCGTGAGCACTTCGCCATTAGCAAGTGTTAAACCCTTGATAGTGGGTTTCTTAAACCACCCTTTACGGTCAGCCACATCAATACTAGCGACCTCTGACTCATAGCGAATAACACCACCCATTTCTTCAAACTTTTTAACCATTCCTTGTACCAGTGCGCCGGTGCCTCCCATGATGTAGTGGACGCCCCAGGTTTTCTCAACAAAGTGAATCATTGAATAAATGGCTGGTACCACTAGAGGGTTTCCACCTATTAACAAGGTTTCAAAGCTAAACACTTGGCGCAGTTTATCGCTGCTAAAGTAGCGGCTGGTAAACGAGAACAGACTCCGTACTGCATCCAATTTTAATAGGTCAGGTAACACCTTCAGCATAGTAGGGACATCGTTAAAGAAGGTGTAGCCAAGCTCTAAAAAGCCGCGTTTAAATATGGCCTCGGCATCTTTGTGAAAGCGTTCATAGCCTTCTAAATCTTCTGGAGCAATTTGACTAATTTGCTCGCGGGTGCGCACGGGGTCTCCGTCGTAGTCAAAGTAGCTCTTGTCATCGAAATAAATACGATAGAACGGTTTAATAGGGACAATTTCAGCGTACTTTGCCGTGGCTGTGCCGGGTTGTTGCTCACCACTAAGAATATGTTCCGGAAAGTCAGGATGGTCTAGGTTATCGCTATCGCGATCTAGTGCAAACAGCTCCTCAATAAAGTGTGGCACAGTGATGACTGTGGGGCCCATGTCAAAGGTAAAGCCATTAACTTTTTTGACATAAGCACGTCCACCAGCGCCATCAAGTTTTTCAACAACCGTAGTATCAAAGCCAAGACTTTGTAGGCGCAAGGCCAATGACAGACCACCAAATCCAGCACCAATAATAATTGCGCGGCTACGTTCTTCACTCATTCGAAAATCTCGTTTAAACAGATAGAAATCATTTTAAGTCCTAGTTGAGGTCGGCCAAGGGATGATCTTCTTTTGTCCAAGGGCTCACAAAGAATGGATCTACCATTTCTGCTGTCACATCTTGGATACGCGAGGGGTTCCAAGCTGGACTATGATCTTTGTCTATCACTAACGCACGTATACCCTCAACAGTATCAGTTGCAGCGCCACTGCGCCCAAGGTGGTGAGTATAAAAGCAGTGCTGCACGAGCGTGCGCTCCAGTCTTAACTCATCAGCAACACTCATGTGCCGACCCAGTCGAATCTGGCGTAGCGATACATGTAGCATTAGAGGCGAGCGTTTTTGCAAGGTCTCAAGAGTTTCGATAGCCCATGGCGAACCACTGGCTTGGAGCGCCTCAAAAATCTCTGCAGGAGTATCAAAATTGAAGGTCGCATCCACTTCGTCACTAAGCCAATCACTTGATTCAAGAGTATTGGTGCTATCAAGTACGCTGTGCAGGCGAGTAATACGCTGATCTACTGACATCATCTCGTTATTGGTTAGGCTATCCCAGTAATCAATAAGGTTGTCACTGTTAACCACTCGATCTGCCAAGCCAACCGCTAGTGCTTGACTTCCGACTAGGACCTTACCGGTTAGGCCTAAATACTCGGCACTATAGCCTGGACACTTGGGTAAGAAATAACCGCCACCAGCATCAGGGAATAGGCCAATGTTGGTTTCTGGCATGGCAATTTTAGTACGCTCAGTAATAATGCGTAAAGATGCGCCTTGCGAGAGCCCCATACCGCCGCCCATTACAATACCATCCATAAAGGCAATGTAGGGTTTTGGGTAACTAAAAATTAAATGGTTGAGGCGATACTCTTCAGTAAAAAACGCCTCAAGATCAGGATCATTGGCAATTCCTGCAGTATGGAAAAAGCGAATATCACCGCCCGCGCAAAAGGCACCAAAAGGGCCATGTTTATTTGAGCCGCGCACCGCGACGGCCTCAACTGCAGGATCATCGCGCCAGGCTTTCAGGGTACGAGTCATGTCGCGCACCATGCTCAAGCTAAGGGCATTTAGTGCAGCAGGACGGTCAAGGGTAATTTGACCAACGCCGGCAACAACGTCAGTAATAATATTGCTCAATGGAAGACTCCGAATGAATACTTTAACGGTTTAGACAGTAGCGAAAACTACCCTCAATGTCGATCATAACTAAGTAATAGTGCTTCATACTAATGCTTTATTTGCAGTCTGATAGCAAACAGTGATTTAATTTTAGCTGGATTAAATTATTGTATTAACCCTCTAGCGGAGATCTTGAATGTACATTGGCGATATTGCAAAACAGACACCCCATAAATCTGCTTATGTCATGGCGGGTAGTGGTGAGATAGTCACTTACCAGCAATTAAATCAACGAACCTGTCAGACCTCTCAATTGTTTCGATCACTCGGTTTACAAACAGGCGATCATATTGCGCTATTAATGGAAAATAATGCGCGGTTTCTGGAAATTTGTATGGCAGCTGCACGGTCTGGCTTATTTTATACCGCCATTAGCTCGCGACTAACCCTGGCTGAGGCGGCGTACATTATTAATGATTGCGGAGCAAAACTGTTTATTACCTCTTTTGCAAAAGGCGAGTTGGCGACTAATTTACTCAATGATATTCCTACCGTTAAATCTAGACTGATGGTTAATGGAATTGTAAGCGGCTATCTCAGTTATGAGGCCTCTCGTGATCAGATGCCCCAGCAGCCGATTGCTGATGAGGCAGCAGGCATCGATATGCTTTACTCATCGGGGACGACCGGCCAACCCAAAGGCGTTAAAATTCCTTTGCCAGACGTAAACGTTGGGGATGAATCCACTAATTTAGTATTGCTGTCTAAAGGCCTTTACGGCTTTGGAAGTGAAGTAATTTATTTGTCTCCAGCGCCGCTCTATCATGCAGCCCCACTGCGTTATAACCTCGTGACATTACTGTTTGGCGGCACTAGCATTGTGATGGAGGACTTTAATGACGAAGAAGCGTTACGCTTGATTGAAAAATACCAAGTCACCCATAGCCAGTGGGTACCTACCATGTTTGTTAAAATGCTCAAGTTGCCTGAAGAGGTGCGCCATAAATACGACGTGTCATCATTACAGGTTGCTATTCATGCGGCGGCACCCTGCCCAATAGAGATCAAGGAAAAGATGATCGATTGGTGGGGCCCCGTTATTTTTGAATACTATGCGGGCTCAGAGGGTAATGGTTTTTGTGCAATCAACTCTGCGGAGTGGCTGGCTCATAAAGGGAGTGTTGGCAAGGCTATGATTGGCGTTTTACATATTTGTGATGATGAGGGTGGCGACGTTGCTGTTGGAGAGGCAGGAACCATTTATTTCGCCGATGGCCCTGTGTTCGAATATTACAATGACCCGCACAAAACTCAAGAGTCTAAACATCCAAAAGGCTGGACCACCTTGGGTGACATTGGCCGTTTAGATGAAGAGGGATTCTTGTACCTGACCGATCGTAAAGCGTTCATGATTATTTCAGGTGGTGTAAATATCTATCCGCAAGAAGCGGAAAATCGCCTAATAATGCATCCAAAGGTGGCTGATGTTGCGGTATTTGGTGTGCCCAATGACGAGTTTGGTGAAGAGGTTAAGGCGGTAGTGCAACCCATAGACTGGAATGATGTCGGGCCAGACTTCGAGCAAGAACTTATGGCCTTTTGCCAGCAGAAACTGGCGAAAATAAAGTGTCCCAAGTCTATCGATTTTGACAAAGAATTACCGCGTCATCCCACGGGTAAACTCTACAAGCGCCTGCTTAAAGATAAGTATTGGGCCAATCATAAAACACAAATAATTTAGTGTCTTTTTATACGATTTCTGTGGCAAAAAAAAGGGCTTGCTGCTCTAAACAATGAGTACCAAGCCCTTTCCGTTTTAGCGTTCTGCTATTGCAGTGTTAGGCTAAATCAAACCGATCAGCATTCATTACCTTGTTCCAAGCGGCAATAAAGTCTTTCTCGAATTTTGCTTTTGCGTCTGCTGTGGCATAGACCTCACAGATTGCACGAAGTTGAGAGTTAGAACCAAAGGCAAGATCAACTCTTGACGCGGTTCTTACCTTCTCACCGCTGGCACGATCTGTTCCCTGGTAGCTATTGCCTCCAGTGGTCTCCCAAGCAACACCCATATCTAGCAAGTTGACGAAGAAGTCATTGCTAAGTGTACCGGGGTTATCGGTAAACACGCCGCGATCATCTGCGCTAATGCCCAGAGATCTAAGCCCACCAACCAGCACGGTCATCTCTTTAGCGGTTAAGCCAAGGAGTTGTGCTTTATCGAGCATCATTTCTTCAGCACTAACTGAATACATTTTCTTCAGGTAGTTACGGAAACCATCAGCGACAGGCTCCAGTACATCAAATGACTCAACATCGGTTTGCTCTTGAGATGCATCACCGCGACCAGCAGTGAACGGAACACTAGCACCAGATGCCTGTTCAAGGGCAACATTACCGGCCAGCACAATTACATCAGCAACCGAGGCTCCAGACTCTGCAGCAATAGCTTCGAGCACGGCCAAGACCTTGGCGAGTTGGTCAGGCTTGTTTGCTGCCCAGTCTTTTTGTGGTGCAAGACGAATACGTGCACCGTTAGCACCACCGCGCATGTCCGAGCCACGATAAGTAGAGGCACTGGCCCAAGCGGTTTCAACCATTTCTTGAACACTTAAACCGCTAGCGGCAATCTTCGCCTTAACCGCATCAACATCATAATCTGTGGCACCTTGAGGGACGCGATCTTGCCAAATAAGTTCTTCGGCAGGCACTTCTGGCCCAAGGTAGCGAGCAATTGGCCCCATATCTCTATGCAGTAGTTTGAACCAAGCACGCGCAAAGGCGTCTGCAAATTGATCAGGATTTTTGTGGAACCGCTCAGAAATTGCACGGTAGGCAGGATCTTCGCGCATGGCGATGTCAGCAGTGGTCATAAACGTCGTTACACGCTTAGATGCGTCTTCGGCATCTGGTGCGAGATCTTTTTCATCTGGGTCGATTGGGTGCCATTGCTGCGCACCTGCAGGGCTTTTCACTAGCTTCCACTCGTAGCCAAGCAAAAGGTCAAAGTATCCGTTGTCCCAAGTAGTGGGGTTAGAAGTCCAAGCACCTTCAAAGCCACTAGTGATTGTGTCACTGCCTTGGCCCGAACCGTGGGTACTCTTCCAGCCAAAGCCCATATCTTCAATAGGCCCACCTTCAGGTTCAACACCCACAAGGTCTGCGTCGCCAGCACCGTGTGCCTTACCAAAGGTATGCCCACCAGCGACCAGAGCAACGGTTTCTTCATCATTCATTGCCATGCGCGCAAAAGTGTCTCTTACATCAAAAGCACTTAAAAGTGGATCTGGGTTTCCGTCCGGTCCTTCTGGATTGACGTAGATTAGACCCATCTGCACTGCCGCTAATGGATTTTCTAGTTCGCGCTCGCCGGTGTAACGCTTGTTATCCAGCCACTCGGTTTCCGCACCCCAATAAATGTCTTCTTCTGGTGCCCAGATGTCAGGCCGTCCACCACCAAAACCAAAGGTTTTGCCACCCATAGATTCGATAGCGACATTACCCGTAAGAATCAGCAGATCTGCCCAACTTATTTTGTTGCCATGCTTTTGCTTAACAGGCCACAGAAGCCGTCTTGCTTTGTCAAGATTACCATTATCAGGCCAGCTATTTAATGGTGCAAAACGCTGTGCACCAGTGCCCCCGCCCCCGCGCCCATCACCCGTTCTGTAGGTTCCGGCAACATGCCAGGTCATACGGATGAAAAACGGGCCATAGTGACCATAATCTGCTGGCCACCAGTCTTGCGAGTCAGTCATTAAATCATGCAGATCTTGTTTGAGTGCTGCATAGTCAAGTTTCTTAAATTCTTCACTGTAATCAAAATCTTCATCCATAGGGTTAGATTTTTGATCATGCTGGTGAAGAATACTTAAATTTAATTGATTGGGCCACCAGTCACGATTACTGGTTCCGCTAGAATTATTACTTGTCAGACCACCGTGCATGACGGGGCATTTTCCTTGGGTGTCGTTGCTCATCTGTAGTACCTTTTTTGACCACTCTTGTAAAACAAGAGTGGTATGGGCTGTTTAGTAGCCTACCTTTAGTGAATATTTTTTGTAAATGCAAATGATAACCACTTGCATTAATTATTTTTATAAATTATAATTTCCATGTTGTAGATTCGTTTATATACATCTAAAACATCAAACCGTAGTTTATGCCTAAGAATTAGTCTTGGTCTAGTAGTTTTATTCAATTGAGTTGATTTATTCTGGATATGGGTCAGTAGCTCAAGGCACTGATCTGTGACATTCAATAATTATCTGGGCTGAGTCTACCTTTTCATTAACGGTGATGTACTTAGTCGAGTCAGGTCTTCACTACCAGTTAGGAACATAGCCCAGCGCAGTTGTTCGGTTAAAATGAAGATTTTCTCAATGACTGCATCGGTTGATTGCAGCGCTGGCTCTAAAAAAGGCTGTGCTAGAGCAGACATCTGCGCCCCTAATCGAACACAGCGCGCTATATCCAAACCATGGCGAACCCCACCAGAACCAATTATTTTGAGCGCATTATTTAATTGCCTCAGTTCTGGGATTAGAGCTACTGTATCCATGCCCCAATTAAGGAAAGGC
>DCBC01000024.1 GCA_002313335.1 Porticoccaceae bacterium UBA1117 | reverse complement strand
TGCCAACCCTCTTTTAAATGGTAGGGCGCAAACGTAGCTGATACTGACATTACATGGTGTCCAGCAGGTGCTAAAGAAGAATCGCCCACACTGGGAATAGTCATTTCCAATACCGGGTTATCTGAAAACTCACCGTATTTAGAATAATTAAACGCATGCTCTACATAACGCATGTCAGGCGCAATAATTAAGCGCTGCGACAATTGCTGCAAAGATAAACCGCTAAAAGTGGGTAATTCAGTCAGAGCAAAGTGTAATTTGGCAACATCGCCATGTTGGCGTACCGAGTTAACCCGATGACAGAACATCGCATCTAACTGCGGTGCTCCAACCAAATCGATAAAGGTAGTTTTAGCATCAGCGTTAGAAACCACAATGTTGGCCTCGATACGCTCACCGGACTGAAGAATAACACCCTGTGAACGGCCATTTTCAACTATAATTTTAGACACTTTGGCCCCGGTCCTTATGGCCACACCCGCATCGATCGCCACTCTTTCCAGCATCGCTGAAACCTTACCCATACCTCCCATGGGAATACTCTGAGCTGCCTGAGTCTCTCCCCATAACCGCTGCAAGTAGGTCAATACTGTGTTGGGCGTGCGCGGACCCATGTGTTGACCCAAAATGGCATCAACAGAAATTGCTCCCTTCAGCGCAGGGCTATCAAATACTTCATTGAGGACATCATAGATATTAATGCCGCCAACACGAAGAAACTCACGCATCGAATCAGTGCCAAGACCAAAGCGCAGACTCCAGCCCAATTTCGCTAAGGTTAATTTATCTTTTTTGTCCATGTCCTTGAGTCGTGGTGGTGTGTTCATCATCAACGGTTGAAGCGCCTTGGCATAGCCTCGAAATTCTTTTTTAAACGCCCTATAAGCCTCAAGATCTTTTGAGGAAAGACTCTTTGCTGACACATCAGCACGACCTAGCGTTACATGGTCACCATCAAGCTGCAGTGAAATCGTATCCACGGGCTGGATAGATGAAGAACTTCCAATATTGAGCTTTAGGTCTTTACAGACCTTAGCATTGAGTCCGTAGAGAACATGTGCCAAACCAGAGGTACTGTAACCGTCGGCAAAAGATGATGTACATGCTCCACCGCCCACCTTGTCTCTAGCTTCGAGTAACTGAACTTGATGACCTGCCTTAGCCAGATAAGTGGCACAGATTAAGCCATTATGGCCACCGCCAATAATCACCACTGAGTTAGACTTAGTCATCGCCAAAGTCCTCTGGAGTAGTATCAGTTTTACCAAGGTCGCGAAGGATTTCACGTGCTGCATTTGCACCTGGTGCTCCCATCACACCACCACCAGGATGGTTTGAGGAACTACACATATACATATTTTTTACCGGCCCACGATACTGAGCATAGCCTGGGAATGGGCGGTTAAACATCAACTGATCCAACGTTAACTCACCTTGGAAGATATTACCCTCCGTCAATCCCACTTCAGCTTCAAGCTCACGCGGAGTACGAATCTCAGCATGTAATATTAGGTCTTTAAAATTAGGGCTGTAATCGGCTATTTGATTAATCACTGCAGCGCCAAAAGCATCGCGTTTAGCATCAGTCCACCCACCGTCTGCCTCAACCGGACAATACTGCACGAATACCGACATCATATGCTTTCCAGGAGGCGCCATAGTGGGGTCATATTGTGTTGGAATGACCATATCGACATACGGATCTTGTGACCATCGATCATCCTTCCAATCATCGTAAGCTCGCTCTAGTCGCTCAAGCGTATCGGTAAAATGCATGTGCCCAAGGGTCAGCGGAGAGCCTTTGGGTAGCGCTGGAAATTCAGGCATACCATCAAGAGCAATATTCACCTTGCCAGAGGATCCTCGTATTTTAAAGTTCTCAGCACGTTTGACTAAGTCTGCAGGCATATCCTTGGCATGCATCAGACTAAGAAATGTGCGCTTAGCATCAAGATTAGAAACCACTGTCTTGGCACAAATCTGCTCACCAGAAGCTAACATTACACCGGTCGCTTTGCGGCCTTTAACCACTATATTTTGTACCTCGGCATTGGTACGAATTTCACCACCATAAGACTTAAAAGCAGAACCAATAGCCGCAGAAACTGACCCCATACCACCGCGAGCAAATCCCCATGAACCGACATTTCCATCAACATCACCCATTGCATGGTGTAGTAATACGTAAGCTGTCCCCGGAGAATACACACCCAGTCCAGTACCGATGATACTACCACCAGAAAAGTGCGCCAAAATCACATCACTCTCAAAGTACTGCTCAAGATACTCAGCAATCGACATGGTAAAAAAACGAATAAACTCATAAATCTGACTTTCACTAAGACTATAAAATCGCTTTAAAAGATAGGCAAATTCCATCGCATCTCGGATTTTAAAAGAAGCTGGATCAGGAGGTGTCCGCAGTAAAAACCCACGAATTAGCCGACACCATTTCATCAGATCAGCATCAAATCTTATTGCCGCATCCGCATCACGCTTTGAATGTCTAGCAACTTCTCGCCGCCAGAGTGTGGGCTGATGATAACTGCCCAGATAATCCCCATTTTGTTTAAAGGTCACACTGCCTTGGAGCGGAACAACCTCTAATCCATGCCGACCTAAATCTAGCGCTTGATAGATCTCAGGCCTGAATAGACTGCACACATAAGAGCAGTTTGAATATTTCCAGTCTTTGTGTAACTCCAGACTTGCGGTCGCACCACCGATATAATCATTCTTTTCTAAAACAACAACATCTAAACCAGCCTTGGCTAAAAAAGCGGCGTTAGTAAGACCATTGTGGCCCGCTCCAATAATGATTGCATCGTAGTTTTTCATTCTGGGTTAACGAAATCTCAGTAATTTTGAAACGCTTTGAGTATAACTATACCAAAGCAACCTGCATTCGTGGCCTATAGGTTGGGATAAACAACCCTTACTGAATACTGTACGCTTTTAGTCGTATTCAGTCCCGCTAATAATTTGATGATGTTGGTAATGTTATGAATTTGACTTATCTGCACAAAGGATTCAAATTTGCAACCTGCAAAAGCAAAGGCCCTGGCAAGACCATGCTTTTAGTCGCCATAGATAACTACGATTAAAGGGAAACTGATTTTGAATCATCAAGAGCAAACCGATGTTTTAGTGATTGGCGGTGGAACGGCAGGCTTCGGAGCGGCAGTAGCCGCAGGTCGCCAAGGACTCAATGTAATTCTTCTTGAGGCAACCAGCAAAGTCGGTGGAGTAATGGCATTTTGCCCGGGAATGCCTTGGGGAGCCGCTTATCCTGCTGATAAAATTGTTGGTGGCCTAATGGGTGAACTGACCGAGCGGCTAGAAAAAATGCATCCACCCGCGGCTGAAAAACGTCCCTGTACCTTGGCCAATTTTGGCCCTGAAATTGTATATGATCATGATATAGCAACATTAACTATGTTCGAAATGCTTGAACATGCTGGGGTCAATGTACGCCTCAATGCATCGGCTATTGAGCCAACAATGGAAAGTAACCAAATCAAGTCGGTCAGCTGTTTTGATCGCAACGGTGCTTTTACTGTGACCGCAGCAATAGTCATTGATTGCTCAGGCGATGGGGACCTATCAGCCAAAGCTGGGGTACCCTATACAGTGGGGGACATAAAGGGTAATACCATGGGTGTTACCTGTTCCTTTCACATGGTAGGTGTTAACTGGGACGATACCTTTGCCGAGCCGGACCCGTATTTTACTAATTTTGCAGCCAAAGGAATCAATGAAAAAAGACTACATCCGGACCTAGCTAAACTCTATTTAATGAAGGGGTTTCATCATGGCAGTGTTTTTTGTAACTCCGTTCATGTGCGCGGCGTTGATGGAACTAACCCAGTTGCGATAGGACAGGCAACGCAGGAAGGTCGACGGCGCTGTCATCAATTAGCGCAGTTTCTTCGTTCCGATGTGCCAGGGTTTGAAAAGGCTTACATGACACTGCTATCACCAACAGTGGGCGTCCGTGAAACTCGAAAACTAGAGGCCGTGTATAAAATAACGGGTGAAGATCTGGCCAAAGGTACGAAATTTTCCGATGGAATCGTATGTTGTGATAACCCAATTGATGACGTTATGCGCTCAGACGCAAGCATGACCCATGAGGCGATAGTCGATCAAGGGGGGTATTACACCATTCCATTTAGATCATTAATTCCCGCGAATATCACAAACCTAATGTTTGCTGGACGCATCGTTTGCGCAGACCCCAAAGCTTTTGCCTCAGTGCGCGGAATGCCACAATGCATGACGATGGGCCAAGCAACCGGCACCGCAGCGGCTATTGCACTGAAAAACAACACCTCCGTTCAGTCTATTAATACAAAAGCATTGATTATCGAACTCACCAAACAAGGGGTAAATGGGCTCGGAGAAACGTCACTAATCTAAGAAAGCGGCTGGCGTCTGGTTACGGCGAGGATGTTTAAAAAAGGGTCCACGGCTAAGTCTCATATCAAAACGCTCACTCTTAATAATAAGCCATGCGTCTACGCAGTCTGAGTGATGGTAGTTTACGGACAGATTACCAATAAGACTCTCTAGCCCCCAAGACCAAGCTGAGCAGTTGACCGAACCAATCGTCTCCTGCGAGCCATTGACCATGGCATACACCGCGATACCATCTTGGACATCACAATACCGATCAATTTTAAACTGACGCAGTACAAACTGCTGTCCACCAGTCGTGTGCTGAATAAGCGCATTACGGCCCACGAAATCTTGTCCTTTAAGATTCACTAACCACCCCAAACCAACCTCAAAGGGCGATCGCATAAACGCTGGATCAGGATCAGCTTCGGTTGAAAAATCCCAACCCGCAACAATAAGTGCACCCTCTAAACGGCACGCATCTAACGCAGTTAGTCCATAGCCAGGCAGAGCGATAGTCTTAGTGTGTCTCACACGTTGAATTAATGACTGAAATACAGGAGTAAAGTTGGGCTGAAACCACACCTCGTAACCTAAATCAGCCGTAAATCCCATTCGAGCAACCACAACATTGGAGTTTGAAACAGTGTAGTGACGGACCTCAAAAGGCTGCAGTTGATCAACCTGATCAAAACCCATCGACGCAAGCACCGATGCTGACTGCGGGCCCTGAACCGCAACTCCATGCCAATCATCAGTGCAATCAGTGATGGTTAAGTCATCAGGACCAATAGCTAAGTGCTCACGAAATGAGTTCAGATACGCTGAATGATCGATATCAGAAGGCATTAAAAGATAGTCATCATGGGAAAATTTATAGAGGATTGAATCATCTTTCATACTGCCATCCTGATTGCAGTATGCGACATAAATACCGCGCATATTCTCAGCACTACTGACCGGTCGCGTTAACACATGATCTAATAATCGACTCGCAGCTAGCCCTCTAATGCTAATTTTTCGGATTGGAGATACATCAAATAAGGCGCAGCTTTTGCGAATTGCCCAATACTCCTCCTCTGCATTGCCGTAATCCTTTGGCAATAAAAATTCATTCCAATTAATATAATCTTGATCTTCAATACCTATTTGCAAAATCTCAGTGAACTGGGAGGCATCCGTGTTATTAAAAAAATCAAAGAAGGCGCTTTTTTTCAT